>JANTHO010000008.1 GCA_024762335.1 Acidimicrobiia bacterium
ACATCCTGTTGAGCCTGCTGGCCAAGAGCGCACTCGCCTGGCAAGTCTTCGCCGGCACGCTTGCCCCCTAGCAGGGCGGCGTTCGGCAGCCGCGAACACATGACGGCGCGGAGAAGGGGCCAGCTGACTGGTGCCGGCCCCTTCTCTTCTGGGTCCGATGCGGGAGAAAGGGACCCCGCATCGGTGTTCGTCAGCTCGCCGGGACAAGCACTGCGTCGATGACGTGAATGACGCCGTTGCCGGCCACCACGTCTGGGCTGATGACCGTTGCCACATCGTTGATCACAACGCTGCCGTCGACAACCGCGATCGAGATCGGGTTCTCTTCGAAGATCGTCGGGACATCGACCGGGGCGAGCTCGATGACGTCTGCAGCCAGGAACTGACCGCTGACAACGTGGTACAGCAGGATGTTCGCCAGGTCGGGGTTCGCCAGGAGTTCCTCGGCGGTGATGCCGAGGTTGTCGAGCAGGGCGGTGAACGCCGCATCGGTGGGCGCGAAGACCGTGAACGGACCTTCGCCATTGAGAGCGTCGACAAGGCCGGCGGTTTCAAGCGCCGCAAGTAGCACTGTGAACTCGGCCGGATCGCCCGCGGCGGCCTCGGCGACGATCTCGGCGATCGTCGGAGCCATCGCCTCCGTGGTGGTGGTCATGGCCTCGGTGGTCGTGGTGGTCTCATCTTCCATGTCGTCGGCCATCGCGACGCCGAGGGCTTCAGCAACATCCGGCGGCAGCAGCACGGCGTCGATGACGTGCACGATGCCGTTGTCTGCAGCGAGGTCGGCTGAAACGACCGTGGCTTCGTTGATCATGATCTGGCCGTCGACAACGTTGATGTCGACCGACTGGCCGTTGACGGTGGGCACCGAACTGCCGTCGAGAGTCGCAACCAACTGTGAGTCGGCTTCCTGGGGAAGCACGTGGTACGTGAGGATCGAGGTCAGGGTTTCCGTGTCGGCCAGGAGGTCCGCAGCCGTGATTCCCAGGGCGTCGAACGCTGCATCAAACGCCGCGTCGGTGGGGGTGAGAACCGTGAACGGTCCTTCACCTTGAAGGGTGTCGGTGAGACCGGCCGCGTCGATGGCGGCGATCAGGGTTGAGAACTGGCCTGCTTCGATCGCCAGGTCGAGGACCGTCTGCTCTTCTGCCGCGGGTTCGGTCGTGGTCGTGTCTTCGCTGTCGCTACTGCAGGCCGCCACGACCATGGCGAACGCCAGCAGGAGAGCGAGGATTGAGAATCGCTTCTTCATGTGATGGTGTCCCTTCAGACTTACTACTAAATCCGCACTCTGCGGACACCCTCTTTACGAAGCAGACGCACCGTGCGGATGACGGAAGATGCGGATTTCGTGAAAACGGTGGTTGCGGTCGCGAGCCCAGCACAGGTCTGGAACTTCCAGAAAGCGATCCGCGTCTGGTATCTTCCTACTAAATGGAGAGCACAGAACCAGAAGAGTTGAGCCTGCACGAGGTCGCCGAGATTCTCGGCGTGCACTACATGACGGCCTACCGCTACGTTCGACTTGGGATCCTCCCGGCGCGCCAGAAAGGCCGTAGCTGGCGCGTCGATCGTTCCGATCTCGAAACGTACATGGACAAGGACGAGCCGCGAACGCAGCGGGGCGAGGCCGACTGGGCGGATCGTTTCTTCAATCGCCTCCTCGCAGTAGATGAAGCGGGAGCATGGGGTGTGCTCGAAGCAGCCTTCGGCTCCGGCATGACGATCCCAGAGGCGTATCCGGCCGTGCTCTCTCCGTCGATGAGGCGCATCGGTGATGCGTGGGCGGCAGGGGAGATCGATATTGCGACCGAACACGCTGCCTCCGAAGTGGCGGCTCGAATTGTTGCCCGCCTGGGTCCGCGCCTTGCGCGACGAGGCGTGCGGCGTGGAACGATCGTGCTGGGCTCGACCGCGACGGAATTGCACGCTCTGCCACTCGCGATGGCAAGCGACCTGTTCCGCTCCGCTCAATTCGAGGCGATCGACCTCGGCATCTACCTCCCCCCGGACGAGTTCGCGGCCTTCGTGGAGCGGACCGACGGACTTGTGGCCGTCGGAGTTGGCGTCACGACCTCGAATCAGGAAGAAGCGCTCGGTGAGACGCTCTCTGCGATCCGTGAGGTGACAACGGTGCCGATCATCGTCGGCGGCAATGGTGTGGATGAGGAGACAGCACTCCTCCTCGGTGCCGACGGATGGGCCGCAACGGGGAACGGCGCCGTCGAACTCGTTGAGATGCTGCTCAACGACGCCAACGTCTGATTACCTGTGAAGACGAGTCGTCAGAGGCTGATCGACGGATCCCCCGCGACGTCCCCGGGTTTGCGATAGACCGCTTGAACGCCGTCGATGCGACCGCTGCGGAATCCCGCAATGCAGTAGGCCAGGTAGTACCGCCACATCCGGTAGAACCGTTCGTCGAACCGATCCGACTGAACGGCAATCCTCGGCCATGCCGCAACGAATCGTTCGTCCCAGGCCTCGAGCGTCCGTGCATAGCTCGTCCCGTGCGTCGAGAGGCCGATCCACTCGAGGCCGGCGTTCTCTCCGAGGTTGCGGAGGATCTTGGTTGACGGGAGGGCTCCTCCCGGGAAGATGTAGGAGCGGATGAACTCTTCGCGGCCGATCATCTGGGTATGCAGGTCGTGATCGATGGTGATCACCTGCATGGCTGCAGCGCCTCCCGGAACCAACGACCGACTGATCACGTCGAAGAGATCGGTCCAAGATGCTTCGTCGATCGATTCGATCATCTCAATGGAGATCACCCGATCGTATGCACCTTCAATGTCCCGGAAGTCGGCGAGGAGAACCTCGACGCGATCGTCGAGGCCCGCTTCCTTCATCCGCCGAACCACGTAGTCATACTGCTCATGCGAGATCGTGACGGCTGTAACGGTGCAGTCCAACTGTCCGGCGACGTACTCGGCCATCGCTCCCCAACCGCATCCGATCTCGAGGACACGGTCGCCGGGCCGGATGCCGGCACGAGCCGCGATTTGTTCATACTTGGTGCGCATCGCGACTTCGAGGTCGTCGCTGTTTGCGAAGATGCCGGAGGAGTAACTCATCGATGGATCGAGCCACTCGGCGTAGTACTCGTTGCCGAGGTCGTAGTGCTCCACCATCGTCGGCACGGCCGACGTTCCTGTGGCTCCTCGCAAGCGCGCCCACGCGGTGCGAGCGGTGCGCATGGCCGTTCCCCAAGACGCCGTGTTGCGGCGACGATCGTGATTGTCGACGGCGAATTCGAGGAGGGCGGCAAGGTCCGGTGTGTCCCAGAGACCGTCGATGTAGGCCTCGGCGAAACCAACCCCGCCACTGCGCAGAACGCGACGCGCCACCTCGGCGGCGTCGCCGATACGGATCGACGCTTCGAGTCCCGGTTCCGATCCCACGATGTCAACTGACGCGCCTTCGATGTCCGTATGCAGCGTGCCTGCATGCACGACACTGCGGAGAACGCGGGGGATTGCGCGCCCAATGCGCGACGCCGATCGGGTGGTCACGGGGCCACTCCCGGCCGGAATGAGACCGTTTCGACGGGCGCAGCCGGGCGCTTTCGGTACTTGGCACCCTTGAGCCACAGCTTCGCCGCCTCCCAATGGATCGCTCCCATGATCTTGAACGTGACCAACGGGTAGCGAGTCGTGGCGCCGAGGAGAGTCTTCGCCGTCAGCGGCAGGCGTCGACCCGCGAGCGTTGCGGTGAAGACCTTTTCGTCCGACACTTCGTAGACGATCGAAACGGAAAGGCGCTCTCCCGGCTGGCTGATCCGGACCCGATAGCCGCCTTCCACGTCGAAGAACGGGGAGACGAAGAACTCCTTGCGGAATCCATGGCGGTGGTGGTCGACGCCATCGACCTCGACGAGATGGGAGTGGGCTTCACCGAATGTGTTGTGGATCTCGTACAGGATCCAGCGCGGGTGACCCGAGGTGTCATCGATGAACCAGACCGTCAGGGGGTTGAACTCGTACCCGGCGATACGGGGAAGACAGAGCAGGCGGATCCGGCCGGGGATGTCGTCGAAGCCCGCCTTGCTCAACTCGGAGGCGATCCACGTCCGCAGGTCACCGCCGTCGCGGCCGCCGTGATCCTTGTCGAAGAAGCTGATCAGGTTCGTCCGATTGTGCGAGAAGAACCGCATGCGTGCGAGGTCGTCGAGTTCGTCGAGATCGATCAGGAGTGAGAAGAGGCCGTATTGGAGGCGATGCTCGAACGGCTGGCGCCGAACGTGGGTCGTCGTTCCCTCGTAGATGGCGGAGTTCGTGACCGCAGTCATGCTTGATACCCCGTGTGTTCCGGTGCGCTATGGAGTGCCGCGGGTGATGCAGACACGATGTCGTCGTGCCACGGAGCGGGCGAGCCGAGAGCGGCGGCCACCGTCAACCCCGACTGAAGTCCGTCTTCGTGGAAACCGTATCCGGTCCACGCCCCAGCGTACCAGACGCCGCCGCGCCCTTGGATCGACGGGAGTCGCCGTTGGGCTCGGTCGGTGTCCGGACTGAACTGCGGGTGGGCGTACCAGATGTCGTCGATGATCTGGTCGGGCTCGCGCTCCGGATTCAGGGTGATGAACACGTCATGGCGCTCGTCGAGATTCTGGAGTCGGTTCATCCAATAGGTGACGGAGACGGGCTGCTCCGATCCGGGACGGGTTCCGACGGCGTTCCACGCAGACCATGCACCTTTTCGACGGGGCATGAACGTGGGGTCGCGATGGACGACCGCCCGATTCGGCGCATAGCGGAACGCCCCGAGGATGTCGCGTTCGTCGTCGGCGAGATCGCCGGCGAGGAGTTCGATCGCCTGCGGTGCATGAGTGGCAATGACCACGTCATCGAATCGGAGACGTTCGTCCGTTGTCTCGACCTCGACGCCTGCATCAACCCGCCGGATCGCGGTGACGTCGACACCGGCGCGGACCGTTGTGATCTCTTTGGAGATCCGGTCCACGTACTCGCGGCTTCCTCCCGAGATTGTGCGCCAGCGCGGCCGCTCCAATTCGAACAGGCCGTGATTGGCGAGGAAATGGAGGAAAGTGCCGACCGGCATCGAAGCGGCATCGGTGCCGGCTCCGGACCACACGGCCGCTGCCAATGGAAGGAGATAGTCGGTGACGAACGGCTCGGGGTAGCCGCCGTCGCGCAAGTAGTCGATCAAGGTCGCATCGGATTTCGGCACCGACGCGTGTTCGGCGACCTCCTTGCGGAATCGGTTGATGCCGCGCAAGATCGACCAGGTGCGTCGGGACGTCAGGTGGCTCGGAGTCGAGAAGATGGCTCGGGGCGTTGCAGCAAACTCGTATCGGTCGCTCTTGATTGAGAACGACATGTCGGTTGCCTCGGTCTCCACGCCGAGTGTTGCGAGGAGGTTGGTCAGATTCGGGTAGTTGCGGTGGTTGAAGACGATGAACCCGGCGTCGACCGGAATCATCCGGTCTCCCATGGATACGTCGATCGTTCGCGCATGCCCGCCGAGACGTTGGTCTCGCTCTATCAGGGTTACGTTGTGACGCTCGCTCAGAGCCCAGGCGGCGCCGAGACCCGAGACTCCCGAGCCGATAACGGCGATGTTCTTGGATGTAGTAGTCATATCAGAGAGACTTCGGGACAAAGCCGGTTGGTGGATGTCCCTTCATCCAGCGACACAGCGTGTTCCGAATCGATATCGACACTCAAACCAATTCAGGAGACCAACATGCCCGTTATCACCAAAACCGTCGAGGCCGACCTCCCCGTCAAGGTGGCGTTCGAATACGTTGCCGACTTCGAACACATCGCCGAGTGGGATCCCGGCGTGACCGCCGTGCGTAAGACAACGGACGGCCCGCCGTCGGTCGGGACCGAGTATGACCTCGATCTCACGTACGGCGGATCGCCGATCGCGATGACCTATCGCATCACGGAATGGGACCCACCTCATCGCGTCGTCCTCGAAGGCGACGGGGACCGAACCTTCGCCGTCGATCGCATCTCGTTCGCCCCTTCCGCCCAGGGGACTTCGGTTGAATACCAAGCCGACATTCGGATGAAGGGCATCTATCGAATCGCCGAACCGTTCCTGGGCCGGCTCTTCCGCAGGATCGGCGACGGCGCGGTGGAAGGCCTCGACCGGAGACTTCGCGAGCTCTCCACCGGAGAAGGCGGCTGATGGCGCCGACAATGGACGGCATACTCGAGGGTTCGATCGTCGGCAGCTTCACGAACATCGGATATCGCCTCCGCTCGGGTGACTGGGATGCCGACCTGGCTCGTTTGGACGGTCAAACGGTCGTGATCACCGGTGCAACGTCTGGGATCGGTTTGGCGGCCGCTCACCAGATGGCGGGCTTGGGGGCGCGTGTCGTCCTGGTGGGGCGGAACCAGGCCAAGCTCGACAAGAGCGTGACCGCGGTTGCCTCCTCTGGTGGCGGAGAGGCCGGGGGATACCGCGCCGATCTGTCCTCGCTCGATCAGGTACGGGACCTTGCGGATGAGATCCTCGCCGGCGAGCCCCGGATCGATGTATTGGTCAACAATGCGTCGGTGCTGGCTCCGGAACGATCCTCGAGCATCGACGGATTCGAACTGACCGTCGCCACGAACCTCCTGGGTACGTTCCTTCTCACCAACCTCCTCATACCGCGCATGGTCGAGAGCGCCCCCGCCCGGATCGTCACGGTCTCGTCGGGGGGCATGTACACCGAAGGTCTTGACGTTGC
This sequence comes from Acidimicrobiia bacterium, assembly GCA_024762335.1. GTDB lineage: Bacteria > Actinomycetota > Acidimicrobiia > Spongiisociales > UBA5794 > JAHEEL01. The sequence goes on from JANTHO010000008.1 coordinate 6,710, forward strand.
CGGACTTCAAATGAGCGCGGAGGACTACAAAGGGTCTGCCGCATATGCCCGAACGAAACGAGCACAGGTTGTCCTCACCGACCTCTGGGCGGATCGCTTCGCCGGAACCGGAGTGGTTGCTCATTCGATGCACCCGGGTTGGGTGAGCACGCCCGGCGTAGCCGCATCGCTTCCGGTGTTTCGGCGAGTCATGGGCCCGCTGTTGCGCAATGCAGACCAGGGTGCCGACACGATCGTGTGGCTGTCGTCGAACCCGGAAGCCCTCGAGTCGACCGGTCAATTCTGGATGGACCGACGGCCACGGTCGAAGCATCGCCTCAGGCGAACCGAGGCCGGCGACGCTCAGGCCGAGCAGCTATGGGGCTTCCTGTGCGAAGCCACGGGGTGGCTGCCTCCGGCAGGATGGCCCGAATCGGGCGATCCGCAGTGACGTTGATCGTCGCGTCGATTGATCTCCCAATCTCGCCGTCCGGCGTCTGGGTTGAACTCTCTCAACTCGAGCGTCACGCAGAGTGGATGGCGGACGCTGAGAGCATCGACTTCTCCGACGAGCAACGCCGCGGTGTCGGGACCAAGATGATCGTCCGAACGCGCGTCGGTCCATTCGTAACCAACGACGTGATCTCGGTCCGGTCGTGGATCGAAGGGGAGAGCATCGGCGTCGCACACCGTGGTCTGGTCACCGGCGTCGGCGTCTTCGTGCTGGTGCCGGCCGACGGCGGTACGAAATTCGTCTGGATCGAAGAGCTCGCCTTCCCCTGGTACCTCGGAGGGGGAGCGACCGCGCTCCTCGCAGCCCCCGTCCTCCGCTGGATCTGGCAGCGAAACTTGAACCGCTTCGCGAAGGCACTGTCCTCCCAGGTCACCAACCCAACTCCTGCCTGACCCCCTCTCGTTCTCGTCCTCAGCGGCAGAGGTTGCGTACCTCCCGCTCCGCCTCACCGTGCGGCTTCCGCGATCGGCCCGCACCCCTCGCGAAGGAACTCCCAGAAATCGCTTGTGCAAACCCGACAGATGTGTATATTTATCACTAATTCATTTAGTGTTAAACAGAGATCCTTGACTGGAGATCCCACATGACGCTCACCGCCGCACGGCCGATCGAAGCCGCATCACCCGTTCTCGCTCCGTTCACACCGCACCGGATCTCGGAGTCATCCGAGGACCGTGACCTCTGGGAGGCGCTCCTCGACCGGCGACAGGAGGCGCTCGGCGAGGCTTACCGGCGATTCGGTCGGAAGGTGTATCGGACGGCGTTCGGCGTGCTCCGCCGGTCGGAACTGGCTGAAGAGATCACGCAAGAGATCTTCGTCCGCATGTGGCAGCGTCCGGAACGGTTCAACCCCAGCCGGGGAACCCTCGGGGGGTTTCTGCAACTCGATGCACACGGTCGATCCATAGATCTGCTCCGATCAGAGAAGGCGAGGGCCGACCGAGAGATTCGCGAACAGCAACTCTCCGCGGCATCCGAATCACCGGCCAGTCTCGAAGAAGAGGTAATGAAGAGAATCTCATCGGAACGAATCAGAGACGCCCTGGAAACGCTGGAGGACGGCGAGCGTCTGCCGATCGTGCTCGCGTTCTTCCAGGGACACTCCTATCGCCGGGTGGCCGAAGCCCTCGACCTGCCGGAAGGCACGGTCAAGAGCCGTATCCGGAGGGGCATGAGCCGCCTGAAGGAGCTACTCGGCGAGGAAGCCCTTGCCCTCGCATGAGTCGCAACCTCGACGACTCGGTCGCGGTGCACGCCCTCAACGCTCTCCCAGAGGACGAAAGCGCCCTCGTGGCCGCAGCGATCGGATTCGATGAAGAGCTAAATGATGAATATGAGAGCTTTCGAAGGGTTGCAGCGGAACTCGTCGAAGCCTTCTCGGACGTTGTGCCCGCAGTGTCGCCTCAGCTGTGGGATCGCATCGAGCTGGCGGCAGGTCTGGATTCCTCCCCAGGCCTGCCTCCCGCCGATGCCGGACCGGTTGAAGTGTCGAGCCGGTCGATCTGGCGCCGTCTCGCCCCGATCGTCGGAGCTGTCGCCGCCGTCGCTGTTTCCGTGTCCTTGACCGCTGGGCTCATGGCGAACCGGTCAGAAACCGAGGGCCTCGAGGCGCTGGCGGCCGCATCCGCGGAACTCCCCGGATCGCTGACAGTCGACTTGGTTGACCCGGGTGCAGGAGTCGCTGTGGCCGATGTCGTCGTCACGACCGATGGAGAAGGCTTCATCGACGGCAGCGCTCTGCCGACCCTCGCCGAGAACCGGACGTACCAGCTCTGGGCGATCGTCGGAGATCGAGTGATCTCCGTTGGCCTGATGGGCAACCGTCCCGGTATCACCGCGTTCCGGGTCGAGGGCCATCTCGCCGGGCTGGCCATCAGCGAAGAGGTCCTCGGCGGCGTTGTGGTCTCCGAACAGGATCCTGTCGCCCTCTGGCTCGACGCCGCGTAGCGGGCCAATCCGACGCCCTTGCGGGCGCTCTCTGATCTGAACGACGATCCGCCCGTATCAGCGCCGGAGTCTCGCGTACTCGTCGTTGAGCACCGAGAGGACGCCTTCGATCATCTGAGCAGACTGGTAGGTGTAGCCGAGGTCGAAGATGTGCTGGGCACCGGGGAACTCCATATAGACAACCCGGTTCTTTGACACCTCCTCCAAGCGGTCGCGGAACGCCCGGGCCTCCACAACGGGAGCGAGCGAGTCACGATCGCCCTGAGGAATCACGAACGGTGGCGCATCCGGATGGATCCGGTCGATCGGCGACATCTCGTGGAACTTCTCCGGTTCGTCGTCGATGAAGGCCTTGATGACGATGGGTTCCATGAGCCGAGGCACGAACTGTGTGCTCTGAGCCCCGAGCCGGTTCATCACGTCGTAGATCCCGTAGATCGGGATGGCGACGTCGACCGATGTGTCCCCGTCTTCGAACCCCTGCTGATACGTTGGATCGTTCTCGGTGAGACCCGCGAGCGCGGCCAGGTTCCCCCCGGCCGAACCGCCCGATACCGCCACGAACGACGGATCGCCGCCGTACTCCTGCGCATGCTCCCGAATCCACGCGAGGCCCGCTTTGACGTCGGCGAGTTGATCCGGCAGTGAAACGCCCGGACAGAGGCGGTAATTCACGGTGATGCCCAGCCATCCGGCCCGGGCCATGTGGTGAAGCAGCGGTATCCCCTGCTCACGCTTGTCTCCGATGACCCATCCGCCACCGTGGATGTACATGATCACGGGGCGGTCGGTGCGGTCGGTCTTGTCGCGGTAGATGTCGAGCTTGATGACATGGCCTGCGACCCTTCGGAACGGGACGTTGCTGATCTTCTCAACGGAGCGACCCCGGAACGGGAACGACAGCAGCACGCGCCAGAACGGCACCTTCGGCCCCGACCGTTCGATCCCGGCCTTCGCCAGCGCGGCGTCGACGATCTTGCCGGACGTCCTCGTTCTCGACAGGATCACGGCCGTGCCGAGCCACGAGATGACGAGGAGACCGGCGCCGATCCAGCCGATCGGATGCTCCAACGCTCCCCACCAGACGAGCAACCCGGCGATGATCATCTGAAAGACGACCTGCTGGCCTGCGAAACCGATCACGAACCACGACCAGAACATGCTCGGAAGCAGCAGGGCCGTCTGACGGATCGGACGAATCGCGTTGAGGGTGGCCGCGAGCGACCACGCGCCGAGCAGGAGCAGAAGGATGGCTATGAACATGGTCCTTCTCGGAGCATTTGGGACAGTTCGCAGTCGGCGCGGTCGCGGAGCCGCTGGAGATCCGGGATCAGCGCGAGATGATTCCGAAGCGCCCACCAGTCGGTCATGGCCTCGAAGAGATCGGCGATCTGGGCGACGGTGAGGACGAGGAATACCAGACCGACGGCGACGAGCACGAGTGAGAGCCATGCCCTGTTCGGGTCGCTGATGAGGAAGAGGCCGATCCATGTGAGCGGGAAGACGACGATTCCCGTGACGACCCGGGCCGTGCCTTTCGATACCGGCTCCTTCACGAAGGCGCCGACCCCCATGACGAGCAGGATCGCGATGAGATTGGCGGTCAAACCCACCAGTGCGAACGGCGCCATCAGGACGACGATGAGTCCCTTGACGAGCGCGACCCTCGCAAGATCGGTCGTTGTTGGCGTCGGCTGGATCTGCGTGTCCTCGAGTCCGCCGGCGGCCAGAGCGAGTTGATAGCGACCGGTCGCGGCGAATTCGGTGTCATCTACGTCCTCCGACGAGCGGGCGAGACGCTGGGCAACCTGCCTCAGTTCGGCCATCGTCGGCTCGCTGAAGGCCTTCGACATCCCCGTGCGCAGATGGATTGACGCGGCGAGCATCATCGTTCGTTCACGCACGAGGGATCCGAAGTCGGGGGACACGGCCCTCAACCGATCGGCGATGAGAGCCGTGATCCGGTCGACGAGACCACGATTCGACTCTTCGAGCGGTTCCCCATCTGCCATCGTTCGGATCTCCGTCTCGGTGATCCGCTCCCCTGCCTCCACGAGCACACGAGATCGAGACGAGACCTTGTCTTCGTACGTGATACCCAGGGGGATGATCGCCAGGTTCCGGGCTCCGGCTTCCACGGCGCTCAGCGCCATGCGGGCGGCACCGGTGCGGACCTTCTGGAGTTCCTGGTCGTCGGTGACGGTGCCCTCCGGGAAGATCAGAACGGTCTTTCCCTTGGCGAGCACGTTCGCGACCTCACGGAACGACGAAGTGTTCTTCTCCGTGTCCGAATGGTCCACACGGCGGTAGACCGGCACGACCCCCAGGGCACGGAGGCCGATCTTCAGGGGGAGCGTCTTGAAGAGCGTCGACTTGGCGACGATGTGCGGCAACCCGCCGAGAGCGCGGACGACGACGATCGCGTCGACGAGTCCGCCGAAGTGGTTCGCCACGATCAAGCGCGGGCCGTCGTGGTCGGCTGAACCCTCGACCTCAACGCCTTTGAAGAGGACGAGTGTGTAGATGCGGGCGAACAAGCCGGCGAACCACCACCGAATTCGATAGATCACGGCACCACTCTATTGCCGCTTGCCCCGCGCACGAGTGTCCTGACGCAGGACCAGGCCGGCCGATCCCATGAGCCAGACGTGTTGCGGGTCCTGCGGGTGACCGGCAATGAGCGTGTCGGAAGCGACGACCGATCAGCGGATTCCCGGCAGCGACAGTTCGAAGATGCTCTCTCCACCCTCGTGACGGTAGGTGAGATCGCCGCCCATGCGACGGGCGAGCTGCCGTGAGATAGCGAGGCCGAGGCCGAGGGACTTGGGCACGTTTGCGACGTTCTGTGAACGCTGATACCTCTCAAAGATGCGTTCGCGATCAACCGGCGGGATGGGTGAGCCACTGTCGCGAACTGCGACCTTGGCGGTTGCAGCATCGGAGAGTACTTCGACGTGGATGTCATCTCCGCCGTAGCGGAGAGCGTTGGACACGAGGTTTCGGACGATCTGACGCACACGATGCGGATCGCCGACGGCTCTCACAGAGTGGCCGACGAGGTCGATGTCGTGGACCCTTTCGTGTTCGAAAGCCTCGAGCGCTTGAGCCGTCTGGGCTCGCAGATTCACGGGAACCTGTGCGACGTGGAGCGTATCCGTGTCTGACTTGGCGGCGGCCAGCAGATCGTTGACGATGTTCAGCAGGTCTGTCGCTTCGCGAACGACCGTATCGACGAGTTCGGAGCGTTCTTCCGGCGACAGTGATCCGGACTCGTCTTGGAGGATCTGACCGAAGCCGAGGACCGCCGTCAGCGGCGTACGGAGCTCGTGGCTGACGCTCGCAAGGAACTCGTCTCTGGAGCGAATCTCCTCTTCGAGCCGCCGATGTGCCTCTTCCCGTTCCCAGAATGCTCCGATCATGGTGGCGGCCGTGGTGAGGAGTGTGAGGTCTTCTTCGGTCCACTCCCTCACCTCAGACTTGTCTGCGAATGCGATCAACCCCGCCCACTCTCCATCAACGAAGATGGGAATGTCGAGTTCGGACTTGATCCGGATCGGAGACGCGGCGTATAGGTCGTACTCCGGGCCGTCGAGCTCTTCCGGGAGGAAGACGAACGGCTCACCTGTTTCGAGACGGGCCTGAGAATTCGGCATGCTTGCCCAGGGAACGAGGTCCCAATATGGGTCGCCGTGGACGTCGAGTACTCCCTTCTCTTCATCGATCTCGACGAGGTTCTTGGAGCAGAATCCCAGCTCGGGATCGACCACGTTCCGTTCGACGAACACATATGTGGCTTCGGTCGCGGTGAGGAGCGCTTCGACGGCGTGCTCGAGGCGAGTGTCGCCGGTCGACGAGAGGAGGCTGCTCGCGCAGGTCGACAGAGCGGATTGGTAGCGAATCCGCCGTTCTTGAGACATCGCCTGCATTCGAATCTGTTGCCTCGCACGATCACTCTGAATGGCTCCTCCGACGACGTTCGCTATGGACCGCAGGAACGCTGCATCGCCGTCGGTGAAGTGACGCCGACGGCGGGTGTGAACGCTGAGAACCCCATAGGGCCGCTCCTTGTCCGGGATGATCACGCTCATTCCGCTCACCACGTCGTGGTCGATGAGGAGCGGCGGGGCTGTGAACCGCTCCTCATGAGCGAGGTCCTCGACGACGATTGGGTCGTCAAACATCAGGGTGTAGCCGGCCTGGGACCCGCGGTCACAGGAGACCGTGGTGACGCCCGGACACACGTCATCGGACCATCCTTGTCCTGCGATGAGAAGCAACGGTTCTCCCGGCACGGAGTCCTGAAGAATCTTGATGTAGTCGACGTCGAGGATGCGGCGCGTCAGATCGAGGGCTAGAGCAAAGAGGTCGTCGAGCTCCGCACCTCTCAGAGCGGCCCTACCCAGCTCGGCGACGGCGGTTTGTTGGGATGCGGCAGGGTTCGACGCGACGGCCGACTCGATCGTGGCTGTTCCGCCCGCCGCGTGATGGGATGTTCCGTCCAGAGTGACCACCGACCTTGGAGTTCTGAAGACAGGATCGGCGTCGTCGGTCGCATACTTGAGTGGTGCGGCGTGTGTTCGTTGCCGGGACGGTAGGTTGGAGGGATCAACGAGGGAGAACGGACCGATGGATACGAACCCGGTCATCGAGACGCTCGGACGCAGGCTCAGGCTCGCGTTGATCGGCGGCGGCCCCGGCAGCTTCATCGGGGAGGTGCACCGTACGGCCGCCCGCATCGACGACCGGTACGAACTGGTTGCCGGGGCGCTGTCATCTGACCCGGAACGCTCCTTGGAAGCCGGGAGGGGGATCCGATTCGACCCCGAGCGTTGCTATTCGGGCGGCTTGGCACTGCTCGATGCCGAGGCTGACAGATTGGACGGCGCCGACGCTGTCGCCATCATGACGCCGAACGACAGTCACCACACCTACGCGGTCGGTGCGCTGGATCGGGGCTTCGACGTGATTATCGACAAGCCACTCACGAACACGCTGCAGGAAGCCGTCGAGGTCCTGGACCGTGTTCGGGAGACGGGCCTGGTGCTCGCGCTCACCCACAACTACACGGGCTATCCCATGGTCCGTCAGGCTCGTTCGATGGTCGAGCATGGTCAGCTCGGCGAGATCCGTCTCGTCCAAGTCGAGTACGTCCAGGGGGGCCGGGCGCACGAGAACGACCCCGATCCGGACGGCCCGGTGCCGTGGCGGTTCGACCCTGCGAAGGGCGGACCCTCACTGGTCCTCGGAGACATCGGTACCCACGCACACAATCTCATCCGATTCGTCACAGGACTCGAAGTGTCCGAGGTCGCTGCCGAGGTGGGTCATATCGTGCCGGGGCGGGTCGTCGACGACTACGCGGGGGCGATGTTGCGGTTCGAAAACGGTGCGAGGGGGAGTTTCTGGGCGACCCAGGCGGCCGCCGGAGTCGAGAACAGCATCCGGATCCGGGTGTCGGGAACCCGGGGCAGTCTCGAATGGCAGCAAGAGGAGCCGACGAGACTCGTCTTCAAGCCGATCGACGCACCCATGCGTGTCCACACGCCGAACGGGCCGGGAACGCTTCCTCTCGCTCGCAGGTCGAGCCGCATCGTCGCCGGCCATCCTGAGGGATTCCACGAGGGTTTCGCCAACATCTACTCGGACGCCGCCGAGGCCATCGTTGCGCGAAGGGCCGGCGTTCCGATGGATCCGCTCGCCGATCACTTCCCGAAAGCCGTGGACGGTGTGGTCGGTTTGGCGTTCGTCGAAGCCGCGATCGTGTCGAGTAGGAATGGCGGCGCCTGGACGCGAGTGCCGATCTCGCCATCGTGGCAAAGTCAGTAGAGCAAGTCACCCTCGAGAAATGCCGCTGTTCGAGGATCTTCGGGGGCGGTGAAGAACGCCTCGGTGTCGGCGAGTTCAACGATGCTCCCCGATGCCATCAACGCCGTGCGGTTGGCGATTCGTCTGGCCTGAAATTCGTCGTGCGTGACAAGCACGACCGTGGTGCCCCGGTCGGCGTTTTCGGCCCGGACGATGTCTTCGAGAAGGCCGACGTTGTACGGATCGAGATTCCCGGTCGGCTCGTCGAGCAGGAGCACGGACGGTTCGACGATCAGCGCCCTTGCGAACGCTACTCGTTGCGCCTCGCCGGCTGAGAGTGTGCGTGCCGGCGCGTCGGCGAGTTCGGTGAGGCCGAGCCGTTCGAGCCACCGTTCGGTGTCGCCACCCTTGGTGTCGAGGCCCCTTAGTTTCCGTCCGATGCGAACGTTCGCGGCAACGCTGCGGCGGAGGAGCATGGGACGCTGGAACACCGTCGTGACATCCCGGCGGATCGCGAGCGGCACATCCCCGTCGACCACGTCACCGGCGTAGGTGATCGCCCCGTCGGTCGGTGATTCGAGAAAGTCGAGGAGGCGAAGCAGCGTGCTCTTCCCGGCGCCGCTGGGTCCAATGATGGCGAGGATCTCGCCGGTCGCGATCTCAAGTGCGGGCACGTCGACGACGCAGCGATCTCCGTAGCAATGTCGTACGTCGTCGAGTCGATAGGCGGTGTTCATCGAACCCCCTGCCGCACCTGGAGGCGATGGAACGCGAAGTTCGTGAGGAACGCGATTCCGAGCAGGATGATGCCGAGGGCGAGCGCCAGGGCGAAGTTCCCCCGTCGTGTTTCGAGGACGATGGCGGTGGTGAGGACCCGCGTCTCCCCTTCGATGTTGCCGCCGACGAGCATCACGGCACCGACCTCAGAGATGATCGCCCCGTATGCGGCGACGACCGCGGCCGTCACGCCGACACGGGCTTCGAGCAGGGTTACCCCCGCGACCTGGCGACGGGTGGCGCCGAGGGACAGCATCTGGACCGGAAGGCTCGGGTCGATGCCCTGCACGGCCGCCATCGTGAGGCCGACGACGAGGGGAAGGGCGATGATCGTCTGGGCGACGATCATCCCGACCGGTGTGAAGAGCCAGCCGAGGCCGCCCAACGGACCCTGATTCGACAGGATCAGGTAGGTGAAGAGGCCGACGACCACCGGGGGGAGTCCCATCCCTGTGTAGATGAGCGGTACGAGGAGCCACCGTCCGGGGAGTCGGCGGGCGAGACCGACGCCTGCTCCGAGAGGAACGCCGATGAGGAGGGCGATCACGAGTGCGGCCAACGTCACCTGGAGTGTCAGCGCGACCGTCTCGACGAGCGAGGGGTCGAGGTTCCACAGCAATCCGAATGCGTCGGCGAACGCCTTTCCCAAAGTGCCCATCGGTCAGCGGGCCGTTCCGCTATGGGACGGAAACGGATTCATCGATTCCTCCAGGCGTCGGAATCCGGATAGAAGAGCGGCTGGCCGAATTCGTCGATGCCGAATGCTCCGATCCTCTCCTGCGTGTCGACCGACGTCAACCAGGTGACGAACGCCTCGGCAAGTTCAGTGTCGATCCCTTCCCTGTCGGGATTGACCGGGATAACCCCGTATGGGTTCAGGAGCGTCGGATCGGCATTTGCGTTGATCGATGATCCGCCGACCAGGATCCGGAGGTTCGGGAGGCTGGCACGCTGGGCGAGGAACGTGCCACGGTCGGTGAGCGTGTATGCACCCACCTCGTTTGCGTAGTTGAGCGTCGAACCCATGCCCTGGCCGAGCGACTTGTACCAGCCGGCATCCGGGTCCGCTGTCATGCCGGCCGCTTTCCACAACGAGCGTTCCTTCGTGTGGGTGCCGCTGTCGTCCCCCCGTGACGCGAAGAGGGCTCCCTCGTTGGCGATCGAGGCGAACGCATCCGCCGCGAGTGGGGTGGCGTCGATCCGCGCCGGATCGTCTGCCGGGCCGACGATGACGAAGTCGTTGTGCATCACGTCGGAACGGGCGGTGCCGTGCCCCTCAGCGACGAAGGCCTCCTCGCGAGTGCGAGCATGGACGAGGATCACATCGGCGTCCCCGGCCTCTCCGAGAGCGATCGCCTGACCGGTGCCGACGGCCACGACGTCGACCCGAGCGCCGTACTGGGACTCGAAATCGGGAAGGATCGCATCGAGCAGTCCAGAGTCGTTGGTGCTCGTCGTGGTAGCAAGCCGCAGAACCCGTACCTCGTCGGAGCCTTGCCTCCCACACGCCGTCGCCAGCAGCATGACGATGATCAACAAGAGGGGAATCGCCGTGCCGGATATCCGCGCGTTCCCCGCTCCCCTGGCGGTTTGCTCTTCCCTCCCCTCAGCCTGAATCCACGGTTTCACGCTGGTCGATGGACGGAATCCCTTTCCTTGTCGCTGTTTCATACGATGCCGAGGTTCACAGAGAAGGTGAGGAGTCGACGGTTCTTTGTCTCCACCACGCCAGTGGGGGAGACGCGATCGAGCTGTTGCTCGATCGCAGAGGGGGCGTCCCGAGGGACCCGCAGCTGGAGTCGGGTTCCGTATGGCTTTTCTGCCTCGGAGCGGCCCCCTCTGCCCTTCGGGCATCTCCCCCACCTCGGCGGTGGGGGAGAAAGGGGAGCCGGGCCTGTGCCTGCGGGGGAGGACGGGAGGAAGGGTCGGCCCGTGTGGGGGGCTCTTCGGCGGATGAATCGGGAAGGAACGGGTGGTCTCCTGAGCGTTATGACGGGAGAGCATAACGCCCGTTCGCGGCGACCTACGGTCGGTCGAAGACGTCGTGTGAGATCTCGTTGAGGGCTTGGTCTGCCCGGTCGCAGAAGGAATGCATCCGGGCCACCCACGCGGCGCCGACTTCGGTGAGTTGGGCGCCCCCGCCCTCTGTTCCGCCGGTCTGGGTCTCGAGAAGTCGCTCCCCGAGCCGCTCTTCCATCTCGTGAATCTTCTTCCAGGCTACGCGATACGGCACGCCCATCGCTTCGGCGCCGGACGTGATCGATCCGTGTTGGTCGATCGCCGCGAGGAGATCCATCCTCCACCGCGACGCAACGACCTCGCCGTCATCCTCGAACCAGATGTTGAATCGCAGATCCGCCGGCGAAGGGTTCGTCTCTACCGGCTCCAGCCATTCGACGAGAAGCGATGCCACACCGGGAGCATCGTCGAGCGCGAACTGTGGGACGTCGGCATCCCATTCGGCGTCGGTGACGAGGGCGAGCATCTCGTCGAAATCGCAGAGCAGTTCGTTGCTCCTCTCACTTCGATGAACTTCGATCTTGGGGAAGTCGCCGCGTTTGTAGCCTTCGGTGAGAACGAGGTCGTAGCCTGCACAGCGATTCGCGATCACGGCGTCGAGATCATCCGATCCGATCTCTTGTGAAAAACTGGCCACCTGAACAGGGGAGATGCCGAGGACGAGATCCGCACCGGCTTCGGCGAGACGGTGGGTGTCCTTCCCGGGCGTGTCGAACGAACTCGTGTGGTGATGATGCTTGACCACGGCGACCCGCAACCCGCGGTCCTTGAGTTCGGGAATCAACGCTTCGAGGAACGTCGTTTTCCCCGTCTTCGATCTGGCCACAACGGACACGATCGGTGGCTGAGAGCGGGGTGTGGCTGTCACCGCGGACACCCTACGCGGGTGCGACGACGGTGAGGAGTTCGTCGATCAGACGGTCGCGGTCGTGGTCGGGATCGAAGATCGCGTGGAAGGCGATGGTCGAAAAGAACACGCGTGCAAGCGGCGCGGCGTGCTCGACCGAGAGGGTTCCTCCCGAGACACGGGAGAGGTAGGCCGTGAGTTGGGTCAACGCAGATTCGAGCATCTCTTCCCAGTGGCGCTGGATGTACCGGTGGTGGGGAACCTCGCTCGTGACGATCCGCACCATCTCGTTGCTCCCGCGGATCACGTCGTAGAGATCCCGACCGGTGGTCTGCAGTGTGGATCGAAGATCCTTCTCCGGAGTGTCTTCGTCGGCGTCGGGTAGCAGGGCCTTGATCTGGGGAAGGGCCGATCGTTCCTCGATCAACGTCTTGAGGAGCGCCTTTTTGGTGGGGAAGTAGTAGAAGACCAGACCCGTCGTGACCTTCGCTTTCTTGGCGATCTCCCTGGTCGGGGTCGCATCGAAACCTCGCTTGGCGAACAGGGTCTCCGCTGCGTCGAGGATGGCGATGCGAGATGCCGACTCGCTGGGATCGACGCGGGGCCGGCCCACCGGCCGTGGCGTTCTGGGTTCGGCGGAGCCGCGATTCGCTGGGGCCGAAGATGACATGGCTACAGACTACCCGGGTGCGGGAGAGGGAGACAGGGCGGGCCCGCCTCCCTCTCTGGGTTGTGATGACGACGACGTGCTACGTGTGCTGCGGTGTCCCGTGTGCGACGCCGCTCTGGTGTGGTTCCAGCAGGACCCAGACGGCGAGTACGAACACCACGCCACCGACGATCCATGCGTTCCAGGCAGCGGCTGCGATACCGGTGAAGGCGAGAACCCACGGAGCGACGAACGTCCATGCGCCCAGAACTCCCTGTGTCCACTCGATGCCGTTGGTTTCGGGCATACCCAATGCCCAGAGGCCGACGGCGGCGATCGCGATGCCGAGGATCCAGGCGTTCCACGCGGCGGACGTTTCGTCGGCGAATCCGAAGATCCAGGGTGTGACGAAGATCCATGCTCCGGCGATGACGTTGATCCAATCCTGCCAGCGTTGCCAACGCTTCATCCGACTACCTCCTTCTTCGACCCGTTGCTCTTGTTATTTACTTGAGCACTTGATTAAATTATTACACCGATTAGTCTGGATGTCAAGACCCGGATCGGAGAGATCAGCGAGCGGCGAGGACGGCGGCGGCGATGCCTTCTGCGTCGAGTCCCCGCTCGGAGAGCAGTACATCGGCGTTCCCCGAGGGGAGGAACTCGTCGGGGAGCCCCAGGGGCAGGACCTTGTCTGCTATCCCCAACGGAGCGAGGTGTTCGAGTACGGCCGCACCGAAACCGCCGCTGACGACACCGTCCTCAACGGTGACGACCCTGTCGTACTGCTGTGCCCATTCGTCGAAACGGGGATCGAGGGGTTTGACCCAGCGCGCGTTGATCAGCCCGCAGGAAACGCCCTCACTCTCCAACAGGGTCGCTGCCTTGTCGGCGATGGGAACCAGGCGGCCGACGGCCAGGATCAGGACGTCGGTTCCGGATCGCATCTCTTCCCATTCGCCGAGGGGCACCGGAGCGTAGGGAGGCGACGGGAGGGAATCGACCCCGGCTTTCGGGTACCGGATGGCGACCGGTCCATCGTGGTCGAGCGCCGTTTCGAGCATCCCGCCGAGTTCGTCGGCTGTCGACGGTGCGGCGATCGCAAGCCCGGGGATCATGCGCAGGTAGCTGAGGTCGAAGGCGCCGTGATGCGACGGACCGTCGGGTCCGGTCACGCCGGCACGGTCGATCATGAAGACGACCGGGTGGCCGTGCAGTGCAACGTCCATGATGAGCTGATCGAAGGCACGTTGGAGGAACGTCGAGTAGATGCACACGATCGGACGAGCACCCCCCATCGCCAATCCCGCGGCGAGCGTGACGGCGTGCTGTTCGGCCAATCCGACGTCGATGACCAGCTCCGGATGATCCTCTGCGAGTTTGCCGAGACCGGTCGCCGAACCCATGGCGGCGGTGATGGCGACCACGTTGTCGTGCTCCTCCGCGATGTCTGAGATGACCGCCCCAGCGGCATCCGTGAATCCGAGGCGCCGCGAGATCGGGGACCCGGTGTCGAGGTCGAACGCCCCCACGCCGTGGAGTTTCTCGCTGTCGTCACCGAGAGCCGGTTCGTAGCCGCGACCCTTCTCGGTCACGGCATGGACCACGATCGGCTCATCGAACTCTTTGGCTCGCTCCAGGGTCGCCTCGAGCACCTCGAGGTCGTGGCCGTCGATCGGACCCGTGTACTTGATGTCGAGCACGTCGAGGAACGTCGCCGGCTGCAACACGGTCTTGACGGCTTCCTTGATGCGGTGCAGTGCCTCATCGGTCGTCTCTCCGACGACGGGGATCCTTCGAGCCATCTCGCCGAGGACCTCTTTGGACCGTTCGTACCGGGGGCTCACGCGGAGCGCCGACAGGTGAGCGGCGAGACCACCGACGGTCGGTGCATACGATCGCCCGTTGTCGTTGATCACGATGATGAATCGTTCGGGCTGAATCTGGGCGATGTGGTTGAGCGCCTCGTAGGCCATACCGCCGGTGAGTGCACCGTCACCGATCACGGCCACGATGTACGAGTCGTCATCCTCCTCACGAGCGAGGGCGAGTCCGGCGGCGTAGCTCAGCGAGGTCGACGCGTGGCTGTTCTCGACGAAGTCATGAATGCTCTCGGAGCGCGACGGATACCCCGACAAGCCGGATGCCTGGCGGAGGGTCTGGAACTCCCGGAATCGTCCCGTCAGAAGTTTGTGTACGTACGCCTGGTGGCCGACGTCCCAGATGATGCGGTCGTTCGGGCTGTCGAACACCGTGTGCAGCGCGATGGTGAGTTCGACGATGCCGAGGTTCGGTGAGACGTGCCCTCCGGTCTTCGAGATGACCTCGAGCATGTACGACCGGATCTCATCGGCCAGGTCGGCCTGGGTCTGCCGATCCATGGTCTCGAGATCGGCCGGGAGGTCGAGGGATTCGAGGAGGGGGTAGTGCTGTGGTTCCGTCGGAGCCAAGTCGCTCGGTCCTCAGAGTCGGGGTTGTAGCGCCTGCAAGGCTAGCGCCCCGTTCACCCTTCGGACTCTGGCGTTGATCCAACCCATGTGTGGGCTGGATCAACGCCAGAGTCCAGCATGGGGGTCAGTAGACGTCCGGGACGAACGTTTGCTCGGTGATGGGCGGGCGGATGTAGCCGGTGTTCTCCTGGCGGGGAGGCAGTTCGATCGGGTCCGGCGTTCGATCCTCGTAGGGGATCATCGACAGGAGGTGGGTGATGCAGTTCAGCCTCGCCCGCTTCTTGTCCTCCGCGTTGACGACGAACCACGGTGCCTGCTTGATGTCGGTGTGGTCGAACAGGATGTCCTTCGCTTTCGAGAATTCCACCCAGCGTGCACGCGACTCGAGATCCATTTCGCTGAGCTTCCACCGCTTCGTCGTGCTGTCGATCCGTGCTCTGAACCTACGTTCCTGCTCCTCGTCGCTCACGGAGAACCAGTACTTGATGAGGATGATCCCGCTGCGCACCAGCATGCGTTCGAACTCGGGGCATGAACGGAGGAACTCCGTGTACTCGTCCTGCGTGCAGAATCCCATCACCGGTTCGACCAGGCCCCGGTTGTACCAGGAGCGATCGAACAGGACCATCTCTCCCGCGGCGGGCAGGTAGTTCACGTACCGCTGGAACCACCACTGGGTCTTCTCCCTCTCGGTAGGTGTTCCGAGCGCTTCGACCCTGCAGATTCGGGGGTTCAGGCGTTCCGTGATCCGTTTGATCACGCCACCCTTGCCGGCCGCATCACGGCCTTCGAAGATCACGACGACCTTGAGGCCCTCTTCCTTGATATAGCTCTGTAGTTTGACGAGTTCTCCTTGGAGCCGAGCGAGTTCGGCCTCGTAGAACTTCTTCGGGAGCTTCGGGGGCTTGACGCTCTTCTCCGGCTCGATCGTGTCGAAAACGGAATCACCTGGTGCGGACATCTGCGACCTTCCGACTGTGGGTGTCGACGTCACACTACCTCGCAGGGATGGACCCGTGCAGGTCGATCATCCGCCGGCGAGGTTCACGATCCATCTCGCGACCGTCGCCTCGTCTGTCGGGCCGTCCAGGCTTGCGCGTGCTCGCGCCGCCGCTTCGGGTCCGAGTTCGTCTTCCCGCATCGTGATGATGGCGTCGGTGAATTCGCGGGTGAACTCCGGGTGTCCCTGTAGTCCGACCGTCGTTTCACCCACCACGACGATGCCGACCGGGCACTGCGGGCTCCCTGCAAGCACCCGGGCGTCTGGGGGAAGCGTCTCGATCTGATCGCGATGGCTATACAGGAGCCGGACCGTTTCGAGCGGAGGATCCATCCACGGCTCCAACTCGACGACGTACGTCTGCTGGTTGCCGATGATCCGGCCTTGCTTCGAGGGACCGGCCGTGCCGCCGAGCGCATGTGCGATCAACTGATGTCCGAAGCAGATTCCCACGACCGGCACCGTGCCGTGCATGGTGCGTATGAGATCGGAGAGCCGGTGGATCCAGGGAGTCTCGTCGGTGACGAAGAACCGCGAGCCGGTGATGATCCATCCGTCCATCGCGGTGATGTTCTGCGGGAACTCGCCGTCGATCACCGGGAACGGATGGATCGACACATCGGTCGCGCAGGCATCGAAGAGATGAGTGAAGGCATCGGCGTACGTACCCCCGAGCGCGGCTTCGAACCCATCCGGGACATGGTCGCAGACGAGGAGCCCGAGGTGAACGGTCACTCGGGGGTGACGTAGGCGGCCGTGATGCCGCCGTCGACGAGGAACTCGGTGCCCGTGACGTACGACGAGTCGTCGGAAGCGAGCCACAGTGCGGCCTTCGCCATTTCGGCCGCTTCGCCGAAGCGCCCCATAGGCACGTGAACGAGTCTCCGCTGCTTCTTCTCTTCCGTGTCGAGGAACTTCATGAGGAGTTCCGTACGGAGCGGTCCCGGGCAGAGAGCGTTGACCCGGATTCCCTGCCTGGCGTGAACGACGGCCAGTTCACGGGTCATCGCCATTACGGCTCCCTTCGAGGCTGTGTACGCGACCTGCGGGGTGGCGGCACCCAGATGGGCAACGAACGACGCGGTGTTGATGATGGATCCGCCACCAGCGCGCTGGAGCGCCGGGATACCGTACTTGCATCCCAGGAAGACGCCCTTGGCGTTGATGTCCATCGTCAGATCCCAGATGGCCTCGCCGGTGCCGACCGCATCCCCGTCGTCGGAGTGCATGATCCCGGCGTTGTTGAAGAGCACATCGACGCGGCCGAACGCTTCTTCGGCCGAAGCGATCATGGCGGCGACATCGGCATCCTTCGAGACGTCGGCGACGACCGGGATGGCCGTCCCTCCCGCCGCGATGATGTCGGAGACGACGGTGCGAACGGCCTCCTCGTTGAGGTCGACCGCAGCAACGGCCGCACCCTCCGAGGCGAACAGCAATGCTGCCTCTCTCCCGATCCCACTCGCCGCGCCGGTGATGACGGCCGCTTTGCCTTCGAGTCTCATGTCTCTCTCCGTTCCGATTCGCGTTCAGATCCGCTCGAAGTAGCGCCGCCGTTCCCAGTCGGTGACCGCTGAGTCGTAGGCGTGCTGTTCGGTGCGGAAGAAGTGGATGTAGTGGTCGTGGACGTCGGAGCCGAACGTTTCCCTGACCCAGGAACTGTCGGCGAACCGGTCGGTCGCGTCGCGCAGTGTTCCGGGGACGGAGGGAAGGTCCGCCGCCTCGTAGACGTCTCCTGTGAACATGGCGGGTGGTTCGATGCGGTTGGCGATACCGTCGAGACCCGCCGCCAGGGTGGCTGCGTACACGAGATACGAGTTGGCATCCGAACCCGGGATGCGGTTCTCGATTCGAAGGGAGGGCCCGCTCCCGACGATCCGGAACCCTGCGGTCCGGTTGTCGTAACTCCATGCGATCTTCGTCGGCGCCCACGAGGCATCGACGAAGCGTTTGTACGAGTTCACCGTCGGCGCATAGAACGGCGTCAACTCGGCGGCGTGTGCCATCCATCCGCCGAGGAACCATCGGAACTCGTCGGAGACCGAAACTTCTCCGATCGACTCCTCGCCGGGGAACGCCGGACGGTCGCCGTCCCAGAGGCTCAGATGGACGTGGCAGCTCGAGCCGGCGTCGGTGTCGCGCGGCTTCGCCATGAACGTGATCGAGATGCCGAGATCGTCGGCGATTTCCTTCATAGCTTGCTTCATCAACGCGTGACGGTCGGCCATCTCGAGAATCCCGGCGTACCGGATGTTGAGTTCGTGCTGACCGACACCTGTCTCCCCCTTGGAGTTCTCCACGGGGATTCCGGATCGGGTGAGTGACCGACGGGCGGCCCTGTTGAAGAACTCCTCCCGGGTGCCCTGGAACAAGTGATAGTCCTCCGAGTACCAGCCGACGGGAGTGAGCCCTGCGTAGCCGCGTTCGGATGCCTCGCGATACGAGTCCTCGAAGAGGAAGTATTCGAGTTCCGAAGCGGTCTTCGCCGAGAATCCGGCTTGCGACGCCTTTTCGATCTGTCGTCTCAGCATCGAGCGGGGAGCGACCGCTACCGGTTCGTGGGTCCGCGTGTCGGCGAGGTCGCTGAGCACGATCGCCGTACCTGGGAGCCAATCGGCGATCCGCAGCGTGGACAGATCGGGGACGATGTGGAAATCACCGTAGCCCAGTTCCCAGTTGGCATAGGCGTAGCCGGGGACCACCTCCATCTCGAGGTCGGTCGTGAGGAGATAATCGCAACCATGGCTGCCGTCGGCTGCGACCTCTTCGAGGAAGAAGTCGATGTCGATTCGCTTCCCGAGGAGCTGGCCCTGGTGGTCGGTGAACGCGACGATGACGGTGTCGATGTCGTCGGTTTCGGACATGGCGGCGAGCATCTCGATCGTCAGCATCCCGGCTGGGTTGGTCACGGGGGATCCTTTCGACAGAGCGAATCGTATGCCCCCGAGATTAGCCCCCGAGCGTGTAGCCATCGGCCGATGTATCACATCGAAGTCAGCGAACGACGAGCGCTACCGGGAAGAGACCCGTGCCGGCGGCGGTCGGTGTCCCGCTCTGGTCTAGCCTCTCTCACTACACACATGTGATCCAAAGGAGGAGTCCATGACCAACGACGATTCGAACGCGCCGGTGTCCCCTGCATCCGGGATCGGGGCGCCGGCCGATCTCGGGCCGCGCGTTCTTGCGAGGCTTATCGACTACCTGATTCTGTGGGCGGTGATATTCGTGGTTCTCGTGCCGCTCTTCATCGCGCTCTCCGTCCTCGGGTCGGTCGGGGGAGTCTTCGGGGGTGGCCTCAGTATCGGTTCGCTCTTTTTCGGGATTCTGATTGCAGCGATCGTGGTCGGGTATTTCGCGGTGATGGAGTCGATGCGGGGCCAGACGGTCGGCAAGATGGCACTGGGTCTTCGGACACAGGGCCCCGACGGGAAGAACCCCACGACGGAGGAAGCCGTCAAGCGGAACCTCTGGAATGCTCTCAACATCATTCCGATCCTCGGAGGGTTGCTCCAACTCGCTGCCGCGATCTACATCATGGTGACGATCAATCAGTCACCGACGAAGACCGGATGGCACGATCAGTTCGCCGGAGGAACCAGGGTCGTCAAGATCAAGTAGAGACAGGGACCGGATCGAGGCCGGTCGCGCTCTCATCACATTCTTATTGTCCGCTCAGATAGCTCTCAGAACCATCTGGCATACTGTCTTCAGTTGCCTCCAAGCACGAGAACGCCACCCACCTTCCTCCCCTCCCAAGGACTCCCAGGGTGGCGCTCTCGCGTCCGGGGTAGATGACCGGGCGTTCGGTACCATGGCGGGATGAGCACATCCACAGACACGTCGTCGGCGACGGCCTGGTATCACCTGGACGCAGATGAGGTAGTCACCCGCCTTTCCTCCGACAAGGCGAACGGATTGTCGGCGGTCGAAGTCACACGGCGGACGGCAGAGTTCGGCCTCAACGAACTCCACGCCGAAGCGGCGCCATCCGTCTGGAAGGTCGCCTTCGGACAACTCATCGATCCGATGAACCTGATGCTCATAGCGGTCGCCGTTGTGAGCCTCGTGCTCGGCGAGACGTCGACAGCGATCCTCGTCGGTGCCCTCGTTCTCCTCAACGTCATCCTCGGTGCCAAGCAGGAACTGGCCGCACTGGCCGCGGTGGATGCGCTCGCCCAGCTCCAGGTGCCGCAAGCGCGCGTCATCCGGGATGGCACGCTCGTCCTCGTCCCCGCCACCGAACTCGTCCCCGGCGACATCGTGAACCTCGAAGCGGGCGACATCGTTCCGGCGGATGGTCGCCTCCTCCGCTCAGCCACGCTCGAGGCTCAGGAGGCCGCTCTCACCGGTGAGAGCCAACCGGTGCCGAAGGATCCGGAGGCGCTCTCGGGCGTGGACGTCGGTGTCGGCGACCGGTTCTGCATGGTGTTCCAGAACACGTCGGTGACGCGCGGGACCGGGACGATGGTTGTGACCGCAACCGGCATGAACACGGAGATGGGGCGTATCGCCGCCATGCTCGAATCGGTGAAGCGCAAGCGGTCCCCTCTTCAGCGGGAGCTCGATTCGCTCACGAAGATCCTCGGGTTCATTGCATGGGGCGCCGTTGCCGTGATCATGGTGATCGGAGCGGCTCGCGGCCTCGAATTCAGTGATCTGCTGCTGCTCGGAACCGCGATGGCGATCTCTGCGATCCCTACCGGTTTGCCGACGTTCGTCCAAGCCATGCTGGCCAACGGGTCGAAACAACTATCCGAAGCCAAGGCCGTCGTCAAGAACCTCACCGACGTCGAGACGCTCGGATCCACCAGCGCCATCAACACCGACAAGACGGGCACGCTGACGATGAACGAGATGATGGTCCGTCTCGTCTACACGAACCGGCAGTGGATGACCGTCGAAGGTTCCGGCTACGACAAGAAGGGTGCCATTCTCGGCGTTGCCGGCGCGCAGGCTCCCGACCTCACCGCTCTCGCATATGGCCTGGCCCTCGACAGCGACGCCACCGTATCGGACTCCGGCGACGTTGTCGGAGACCCGACCGAAGCGGCCCTCGTCGTCCTCGCTGCGAAGCTCGGCGTCGACGCAGAGGAGACTCGGAGGGCCTATCCGCGGGAAGCGGAAGTGCCGTTCGACTCTGCGTACAAGTTCATGGCCACCGTTCACCACCTCCCCATCAGGGGCGAGACCCGAACCTTGATGCTCGTCAAGGGTGCGCCGGACATCGTCCTCGCCCGCTGCGTGGACATCGCAGAACCGGAGGGCGCATCGGAACCGATCGATGATGCTCTGCGTGAAGAGATCGAAGCGGCGAACACGCGAATGGCGAGCGAGGGCCTTCGCGTACTGTCATTTGCTGCTCGTTTCATCGATCCCGAAGAGGAGCAAGCGGTCCTCGCCGACCCGATGGCGCACGTCGAAGGTCTCCGATTCGGTGCACTCATCGGCATCATCGATCCGCTCCGGCCGTCTGCGAAGCACGCGGTGGCCGTGGCGTCTTCGGCCGGGATCGACGTCCGGATGATCACCGGGGATCACACCACGACGGCGCTTGCGATCGGGAAGGATCTCGGACTCGGCCCGGGTGCGATCAGCGGCGAGGATTTCCGGCATCTCTCCGATGAGGAGGTACTCGAACGACTCCCGAATCTGCACGTCTTCGGTCGTGTTGCTCCGGATGACAAACTCCGACTCGTGCAACTGATGCAGAGCACCGGTCTCGTCGTGGCGATGACCGGCGACGCCGTCAACGATGCCGCCGCCCTCAAGCAAGCGGACATAGGCGTTGCGATGGGGAGCGGAAGCGAAGTGACCAAACAGGCCGCCAAGATGATTCTCACGGACGACAACTTCGGGACGCTCGTGCGCGCCATCGAACTGGGCCGCAGCACGTATCAGAAGATCTCGCTCTACGTCCGGTATCAGATGTCACAGTTGACGTCGCTCGTGCTGCTGTTCCTCGCTGCGAGCATCTTCAACATCGCTGCCGGTGTCGCGCTGACTCCGGCGATGGTCCTTTGGATCAACTTCCTCATAGCTGGTGCCCCTGTGATCGTGATCATCCTCGAAGAGGTTGATCCGGGTCTCATGCACCGTCTACCTCGCGATCCGAAGAGAGTGCTTGCGAATCGGTCGGAGATGGTTCGATGGGCCACCTACGGCGGTGCGCTGTTTCTGGTGACGCTGGTGCCGCTGCTGTTTGGTCCGGACACGCCGAGCGCTCACGAGGCCAGCATCTCGATGACCATGGCGTTCGTTGTCATGTCGATCGGAACGCTGCTGAGCGGTCTTGCGATCCGTCGTGATCCCGGTTCCGGGTTGACGGCTCCGATCGCGAGGGCTGTGGGGATCCTCAGCGTCTCAGCGATTCTGACCCTGATCGCTACCGAATGGGGCCTGCTCCAGCGGTTCCTGATGACCCAGTCGCTGAGCGGAAATCAGTGGCTCGCCTCGATCGCCCTCGCACTCGTGGTCATGGGCGTGATCGAGGCGGACAAAGCGATCCGCCGACATGTTGCCGCTCGTTGATGCCCTCGGTCAGGCGACCTCGTCGCCGTGGACGGTGAGGCCGTAGATGACGAGGACCGCGAGGGCGAGCATCACGATGCCCCAGACGGGGTAGATCGAGATCGTGAACAGGGCGTTCACGGCGGCGATCGTCGCGATGATGACCCCGGTGACCTGGCCCCACGTCTTGCCACCAGAGATGCCCCAAGCCGCGAGGAACTGAATCGCTGCGACGATGAGCGTGATCCAACCCCAGGTGGAGATATCGACCAGCCAGGCCCCGTCACCGGTGAAGACGATCCAGTCGCTGTTGAACAGCATCATGAGGCCGTAGACGGCGTTCAGGATTCCCGCCAGGATGAACATGGTGATGGCGAACATCACCCAGCCGCTCGTTGCTCGTTGTGTGGTTGATGACATGTGTGCTCCTCGTGTCCTCTAGCTCTGCTCTGTCGTGCCGTTCGGGACGGCCCCATCGGCATCTGTGGCGTAGACCACGTCATAGCTCTTCGCGAAGTTGCTCGTGAGCGAGATGATGAGCGCTGCGACCGGGAGTGCCATGAAGGCGCCCATGGGGCCGGCGATCGCACCGCCGGCGAGCGCTGCACCGAACGCGACGGCGCCGTTGAGGGTCATCGTCTTTGAACTGATCTTCGGACTCAGCCAGTAGTTCTCCGCCTGCTGGTAGACGAGCACGTATCCGAGGACGATCAACGCAGCGGTCCATCCCTGAATCGCGAGTGTCAGAAGGATGGGCACGGCGCCGCCGATGTACGTGCCGATCGCCGGGATGAACACGGACACGAAACCGCCGAAGACGGCGAGCGGGATCGCGAACGAGACGGGCATGCCGACCAGCACCATCGTGAAGAAGAATCCCGTGCTGTTGATGAGCATCAGGAGCATCCGCGAGTAGAAGTAGCCGCCCGTCTGCTTGATCGCTTCGTCCCAGGTCCACCCAACTCGCTGCTGGGCGGCGGGGCTCATGTGCGACAGGATCGCTCGTTGGAATCGTGGAGCATCGGCCGTGAAGTAGAACGTGAACATGGCGATCGTTGCCAGGTTGAAGATGAGGCCCAGGCCCGTCGTCGCGAGCCCCAGCAGACTGCCGAACGCTCCCTGGGCCCAGGCGATGAGAGTCTGTGCCGTCTCCTCGGCGATCTGTTCACCGGTGCCGGGCTGCCACACGTCGACGTGGAAGGTGTCTTCGATCCAGGAACTCGTACTGCTGAGCCACGCCCCTCCCTTGGCTCCGATGGTGGAGGCGAGTTCGGCGATGGCGGGAATCAGGACGACGACCATGAGGATCATGAAGACGAAGCCGGCGAGATAGATCGCACCGACTGCAGCGCCGCGACGCCAGTCGTAGCGGTCGACGAGCCACAAGACGGCCGGTTGGAGAGCGAGGCTGAAGAAGAACGAAATGCCGAGCATCCACAGCAGGCCGCTCATCTGTCCCGCCGCCCACAGGCCGAAGAGGGTGATCAGGATCGCCCCGATCACTTTCCATATCGTCATCCAGCCGATGGCGATGTTGAGTTCAGGAGGCGGATCTCCGAACGGTTTGTCAGGGCTCGGCTGACCGTCGGCGGTATCCATCGAACGTTCCCTCACTCTCAGAAGATCTGCACCGGCTGTGACTTGCATTGTGCACGGGCGGTTTCAAATTGCCGGGATTTGCGGAGATCGAGATGAAGTACCGTTCCCGTGGGGATGGAACGATTGCCAAGAGGAGGGACCGCAATGCCGGCACAGATCGGATTCATCGGGCTCGGGATCATGGGTGCCGGTATGGCCCGCAACCTCGTCGAGAACGGGAACGACGTCGTCGTCTGGAACCGGACGGCGTCACGCATGGAGAGCCTCGTCGAAGCTGGTGCATCCCCGGCGACGTCTCCTGCCGACGTGGCACGCCGATGTTCCGTTGTCATGATCTGCGTGTCGGACACGCCGGATGTGGACGCCGTGCTTCATGGAGAGAGCGGCCTGCTCGCCGGCGTCTCGAATGGTTCGCTGATCGTCGACCACTCCACGATCAGTCCGGGTGCGACTGTAGATTTCGCCGGAGAGGCCGCCGCTCTCGGGGGAAGTTGGATCGATGCTCCTGTGAGCGGCGGGTCGGAGGGAGCGGCGCGAGGGACGCTCTCGATCATGGTCGGAGGCGACGAGTCGGACGTGGAGCGTGCCCGCCCGTACATGGAAGCGTTCGGAACGACGATCACCCACGTCGGACCGGTCGGTTCGGGCCAGAAGGTCAAGATCGTCAATCAGATCCTCGTCGTGGTGAATCAACTCGCCGTGTCGGAGGCCCTGCTCTTCGCACAGGCCGCAGGCCTCGATCTCGACGCAACTCTCGACGCCGTTACGGGCGGCGCGGCAGGTTCCTGGATGCTGGCCAACCGGGGGCCGCAGATGATCGAACGGGATTGGCGGCCCGGTTTCACGATCGATCTCCAGCAGAAGGACCTGCGTCTCGCTCTGGAAGCAGCAGACGCAGCCGGAACACCGATTCCCGGCACGGCACTCGTCTTCCAGATGTATCGGGCGCTGCAGAACCAGGGCCTCGGCGGCGATGGCAACCATGCCCTCGTGAAAGCTCTGGAGAAGATGTCCGGCATCGAAGTCGGAGGTTGATGCGGTTGAGTTCCGTGAACGGTCGAAGGCGAAGATGGGCCCGGAGTCCATGCCCGCCTCCGCTGCATTCATCCCTACACTCGACGTGATGACGAACCAGAGCCCCGCCGGTGGCGACGCTGCGATTCCGAAGAACACGGACAAGAAGAAGCAGATCATCGGAGGGATTGTCACCCTCGTGACTCTTGTGCTGGTCTTCGGGATCGTGTTCCCCCAGTTCGCCGACTACGGAGAGGCATGGGACGCGGTTCAGAAGATGTCTGCCATTGCGCTGGTACTCCTCCTCGTGATGACAGTCATCAACATCGTGGTCTACGTATGGCCGTATCAGGCGTCTCTGCCCGGGTTGAAGTACGGGCCCGGGTTTGTCGTGAGGCAGACGTCGTTCATGATCAGCAACGTGATTCCGGCCGGTGGGGCGTTCGGTTTGGCCGTGCAGTACGCGATGTTGGGCTCATACGGGTACGGGGCGGCGGAGACGACGGCTGCGATCGGAATTACGAGCACGTGGAACACGTTCGTCACCCTCAGCCTGCCCGTATTCGGTGCGTTCGGACTCATCGCCATCGGGCAGGGTCAGGGGTCGGCATACGCTCTGGCAGCGATCGGCCTGGTGGCGATCGGCGTCATCATCGGAGTCTTCGTCTTGATTTTCAAGAGCGAGTTGAGCGCACGTCGTCTGGGTGACTTCGGCGACCGCGTCGTGACGTGGGCGTTCGGGATCTTCAAGAAGGAACCCGGGTTCGATGTTTCCCGTTGGGTTGTGGACTTCCGCTCCTCGACGATCGGTGTGATCAGCGAAGGCTGGTTGAAGATCACCGCGACGAACTACTTCCAGCAGTTCATGCAATTCCTGATCCTCTGGGCTGCGGTATACGCCATCCAGGGTGGCGCGGCGGCTCCGGTGACGTTCGTCGAGGCGTTCGTTGCCTACGCCTTTGGACGACTCGCCTCGTTCATTCCCATCACGCCGGGCGGTCTCGGTACCGTTGATGCGGCGATCACAGCGATCCTCGTGGCGTTTGGTGCGGTGAACAGCGATGCGCTTGCCGCAGTGATGGTGTGGCGTGCGCTGACGTACTTCCCGCAGGTGTTCCTCGGTGTGGGGACATTCCTCGCCTGGCGCAGGAAGCAGAGCAAGACGGCCTAGCCGTCACCGATCTCGGTACGAGTTTCGCCTTCTGCGTCGGAGTAGGTCACGACGATGGCGGGTATGTGCTCGACCTCGACGGTCACCGGCTTGCCGAACGATTCACTGAGAGCGTCCTCGAGACTCTCAATCGGGGGAATCCTCGCGGGTCCGGTGACGAGGATCGACACGTCATGGCCCTTCACGACGACATGATTCAGTTCCAGATCCGGCGTTGATGCGAGCCAGATCTCCGCCGCCTTCTGGGCCGTGGACTGGTTGGACGCGTTCGTGAGGACGCTCGACACGGCGAAGGCAAGCGGAATGGCGATGATGAGCGCGGCGATGCTCACGGTGATGGCCACACGCTTGATTTCGTTCGCGTTTTCCTTCATGCGGGACATCGGTGCAAATCCGGTAAGGGCGAACACGACCATGGCCGCGAGGATGATCGACACGAGGTTGGTCAGGAACAGGAGAAATGCACCAAATGAGTCCCCGTACATTCCGGCGTGCAGCGTGAGACCTACCACGCCGAGCGGTGGAACGAGAGCAACGGCGATGGCAACGCCGGCGATGGACGCCGAGACCCGCTTGTTCACATTGGCGAACGCTCCGGCGGCGCCTGCAGCGAGGGCGATTCCCATGTCGATGATGTTCGGGTTCACCCGTGACGTGACCTGGGAGTTGGTCGTGAGCGGGATGAGTTGCGGCGCCCAGGCGCCGATGACGTAGGCCAGGCCGACCGATGCGCCGACGCCGGCCGCGATCATCCCGAGTGATGTCGTGACCCTCCTCGGCCAACCGTTGACGGCGCCGGCCGCCGTACCGATGATCGGCGTCATGAGCGGGGCGATCAACATCGCACCGATGACGACGGCCGTCGAGTCCTGGAGAATCCCGAACGTGGCGATCGCCACCGAGAGCAGGAGCATGACCCACCAGGCGACGAGTTTGTTCATCCGGTCGGGCTGCTCGAAGTACAGACCATCGTCGATCTCGTCTCGTCTGGCGTCCCCAACGTCCTGGAGCATCATCCAGTCGCGCACGATCTGGGACATCGATCCCGCGTCGACGTCCACGAGAGCATCGTCGGTGTGGTGTTGGATGCCGTAGGCGAGCATCACGCCGCCGAGGACGACGGCTCCTGCGGCGAGTGCGATGATGATCCCGGAGAAGATGGTCTCCGGGAGAGCCAGCATGAAGCCGGCGAAGACGATGAAGAACAATCCCCGCGCGAGATCGAGCCCCCAGGTCTCGGCTCCGCGCGCCTTGATGGCTCCGAATGTCACCGTGACGCCCCGCACGGCGAGGTAGATCCCGATGATCATCATGATCACCTTGAGGGTTTCGGCAGGGAATACGAGGAAGAGCAGACCGGCCGCGACGGTCAGGAGACCTTCGACGAGGTCACGGACGCGATTGCCCGGCCTGCGGCTCCTGAGGTGAAACCAGAGATCGGTGGCGCCGGTCACGACGAGTGCCGCACCGAGAACGGTCCGAAGCACGAGAAGCGTTGTCCCGGGGAAGACGAGAATCGAGGCGCCACCGAGTATGGCGACGGTGCCCTTGATCGTCGCTGGATTCAACCAGAATGGCTCGACGCGCGCGGACAGGCTGGCTTTCGCTCCTTCGATTCGGTTGCTCTTGCTCACGGTCGCTCTTCCCGCTCGCGTTCTGGTTCCCGGCATGAGTATGGCAAGTCCGGATGCTTCCGCACCGAGTTTGCGGTCGCGAGACCCCTCGCTGCATCTGGGTGTTCAATGGGGGTCGTCGTCGCCGCCGTGCCGGTCGGTCGGGGAGACCTCGAGATGGATCGACCGGTCCTGGTGTTCGTGGCGTGGTGCCGTGGTGCGGTGCACCGGGTCATCGAGGAAGAGACGTGTTCCCTCTACGTGGATGAGGCTCGGGCCGTAGGCTTCTCGCAGGTACTCCGTGGTGAGGACGACGTCGGGGGAACCCGAGGCAACGACGCGACCCGACATGAGGATGACGTGATCCGCCACCTGTGCGGCCGTGAGATCGTGGGTGGTGAGCACGATCGTGCAGCCGTGTGCTTGCTCGTCGTGGATGACGTGATCGATCGCCTGTGCCGACGTCATGTCGAGGCCGGTGAGTGGTTCGTCGAGGAGCAGCATGTCGTGATCCTGGGCGATGCCCTGGGCGACAAAGACGCGCTGGCGTTGCCCGCCGGAGAGTTCGGTGAGGTGTCGATCGGCAAGGCCGACGATGCTCATACGTTCCATTGCGGTGTGCACGGCCGCTCGATCGGTATCGGTGAGCCAGCGATAGGGGCCGGTCGTCGGGTATCGGCCCATCGTCACTACCTCCCTGACGGTGATCGGGAGAGAGTCGTTCACCTTTGTGGTCTGGAGAACGTATGCAAGCCGTCGTGGCTTCTCGCCGATGGGGAGCACCTCGATCGATCCGGTCGCCGGTTCGACGAGACCGGCGATGCCGTTCAGTGTGGTCGACTTTCCCGATCCGTTCGGACCGATGATGGCGGTGATGCTTCCTTCCGGAATGGTGAACGATGCCGGGGCTACGGCGGTGCGGCGGCCGTATCGAAAAGCCACGTTCTGGGCGATGACGGCGGGTGGGTTCACCGGCATGCGCTGCACAGGCCTTCGATCTCGAAGCGGTGACCGGTGGCAGTGAAATCGGTGTCGGCCGCCATTTCTTCCACGAGTTGCGTCATGGCTCGTTCCTGCTCTGGAGTGGGGGTGACATCGAAGGTGGCACCGCACTCTACGCATATGAGGTGATGGTGGTGGCCCGTGAACCACTCGGCGAGTTCGAAGCGGATGACGCCGTCGGATCCGTGGTGGGATGCAAGGATGCCGGCATCGGTGAGGACGGCGAGCGATCGATAGAGGGTCGAGAGGGGGATAGCGTCGCCGGTTTCGCTGTGGATCTCGGCGGCGGTCCGTGGGCCGCCCATCGCTGCGAGAGTGGCGATCGTTCGCCTGCGACCACCCGTCAGGCGGATGCCTTCGGCGGTGAGGCGTTGTTCGACGGAGGGTTCGATGTGTTGCATTAGATGGTGCCGGTTGATAGGGTAAGCATGATAATAGGAATCATTCTCACTAAATGCAAGGAGTCGGGAATGCGGAGAACCGCAACCATCGGAGCAGCCCTCATGCTGTTCCTCGGCGCGCTCACCGGCTGCGCCACAGGGGGGTCGGAGACAGAAAGTGTCCACGTCGTCGTCACGACGACGATCCTCGGCGACATCGTTCGGAACGTCGTGGGAGACGGTGCCGATGTGGAGGTCCTGATGCCCGTCGGCGTGGACCCACACGAATTCCAGGCTTCATCCCAGCAGGTGGCCGCCATTCAACACGCCGACCTCGTCGTGGCGAACGGACTTGGTCTCGAGGAGGGCCTGAGCGACGTGCTCGAGGCGGCGGCGGCCGACGGCGTGGTCGTGTGGGAGGTCGGTCCCGACATCGATCCACGGCTCTTCGCTGAAGCCCCCGATGCCGGTGAGGGTGAGGGGCGGTACGACCCTCACTTCTGGCTGGATCCGATCCGCGATGCCGATGCGGTGCGACTGCTCGCGGTTCACCTCGCCGACGTTGCCCCCGATCACGATTGGGCGTCGCCGGCCGAGGCCTATGCGACCGAACTCGAGAGTCTCAACGACGACATTGTGTCCATTCTCTCTGTCGTTCCCGAAGGAGACCGGAAGCTGGTGACGAATCACCGAGCATTCGGGTACTTCTCTGATCGGTACGATTTCGAGATGATCGGCACCGTCATCCCGGGTGGAGCGACGCTTGCCAACCCGTCCTCTGCCGAACTGGCGTCGCTCGTGAGCGTCATCGAGGAGGAAGGCGTGCCGGCGATCTTCACCGAGACGGTCGAACCGGACACCCTCGCACGGGCCGTAGCCGATGAGGTCGGATCGGATGTGAAGGTGGTCGAGCTGTACACGGGATCGCTCGGCGAACCCGGTTCCGATGGCGCCACACTCACTGCCATGCTCGAGACGAATGCCCGAAGGATCGCCGGAGCGCTGGCACCGTGACCGGAGCGGTGGCTGAGCCGGGTACCGTGGGGGATCCATGGACTGGCTGACGGCTCCCTTCGAACTCGCATTTCAACAGCGCGCGCTGCTGGCAGGCTCGCTCGCCGCTCTCACCACATCCGTCGTCGGAACCTGGGTCGTAATCCGCGGAATGACCTTCCTCGGCGACGCCCTCGTTCACGGGGTGATTCCCGGCATCGCTCTCGCCATCCTGTTCGGGTTCAACCCCCTGATCGGAGCCATCGTGGCCGCGCTCGTGATGATCTGGGGCATCAACCTGGTTCACCGCCAAACCACGTTCTCGGAGGACACGGGCATCGGGCTGCTGTTCGTCGGCATGCTCGGCCTCGGCGTGATCTTGATTTCGAAGACGGCGTCCTACTCGGGGAGTCTCACGGCGATTCTCTTCGGGGACGTGCTGGGCGTGACGCGGAGCGATCTCATCGTGCTCGCGATTATCACGGTCGTGGCCGTCGGTGCGTCGGTGGTGTTCTACCGTCACTTTCTCGTGTTGGCGTTCAACGAGCAGAAGGCGGAACTGTTCGGACTCCACCCGAAGGCAACCCATGTGATCCTGCTGGCTCTCATCGTGTTGTCGATCGTGGGATCGTTCCAAACGGTCGGGACGCTTCTCGTCTTCGGTCTCCTCGTCGGCCCACCGGCGACTGCCGCCCTTCTCGTGCGCCGCGTGCCGGCGATGATGGTCGTTGCGGCGCTGATCGGCATCGTCTCAGTCGTTGCCGGGCTGATCATCTCGTACCACGCGAACACGTCCGGGTCGGCGACGATGGCCGTCATTCCGATCGTGCTGTTCTTCATCGTCCTCACGTTCAAGAACGCAACTGCCGGAATTCGCCATCGGGATGTCGACGACGCTGCCGATGCTGCGGTGGCGCGATGAGTAGGAGAATGATCGTCTGTGACTGAAGCCCACCCGACACCCGGGGCCGGGGCCGTGATCATCGTCGACGGCCGGATGTTGCTGGTTCGGCGCGGGCACGGCGCATACACCGGGCACTGGGCCGTTCCCGGCGGGCGACAGAGACGCGGAGAGGCGATGCGTCAGGCTGCGGCCAGAGAGGTCCTGGAGGAAACCGGGATCGACGTTGAGGTGGGTGATCTCGTCTGGGCGGGAGACATCATGGACGAGAATGACCCGCCCTCATATCACTACACGGTCGTGGACTTCGCCGCGACCCCGATAGGCGGCACGCTCGAAAGCGGCGACGACGCGGCCGAGGTGCGGTGGGTGCCGCTCGACGAGATACGCTCACTCCCGCTCACCCCGACCATGTTCGATCTCTTGGACCGACTCGGATTCTGATCAGAGGCCCGTCGAACACTGTTCGCCGGTTCTCTCACTCTCGTGTCCGGCCGTGTCGACGGCGGACAGTTCGTAGCAGTTGCGGTCGTCCTCGAGGGTTCGGGGAAAGTCGATGTACATCGTCACCCCCCCACCGGCGTCATAGGCCGGTCCGGTGAGAGCAGATGGGTCGTGGGCAACGGTTGCGAGAAGCGTCTTGGCTCCACCGGGCCACTCCGAATACCAGAGGTTGTAGTGGTCGGCGTCGGCGTCCGGAATACGGTTCCAGGAAATGGCGACCTCGCCGCTCCCACCTCCCAGACCGACCTCGAAGCCGGTGGGAACGGTCGTTGGTGTGACCGGCAGGCACACCTCCGGACTGCGCGGGCCCTCGTTCCCCCCGAGATCTGCCGCCGACACCTGGTAGCAGTGCTTCCCCTCGACCTGTGCACGCAGATCGACGTAGGCGATGCGGCTGCCGGTGTTGTAGGCGGGAGGTTGGAGGGAGTTCGGATCGTGAGCCACCTCGTCGAGGAGTGTCTTCGATCCTCCGGGCTCATCGGAGTACCAGAGACGATACGCGACGACGTCCGACTCACTGTTCCGATCCCACTCGGGGATCACTTCGCCGCTGCCGCCGCCGATCTGGACCGTCAATCCGGTAACGACGGCCGGAGGGGTATCCGCGGCTGTCGTGGTGGTCGACTGTGTGGTAGTGGTCGTGGGTTCCGTAGTCGTCGTTGGCTGCGTGGTGGTGGTCGTGGGTTCCGTGGTTGTTGCCGCTTGAGTGGTGGTAGTCGTTGTGCTCGTGGCCGTGGTCGTCGACGATGGGGCGGTGGTTGCAGCGGTCTCCTCGGGCAGGGAGGTTTCCCCGGAGGAGCCGCTGCATCCGGCGGCGAGCAGAATCACAGCCAGAGAGAAGGCGAAAAGGCGTATGTGAGTCATTTGGCAATGGTCGCGCTCGCCGTTGGATGTGGCAAGGGATGGAGATAGAGTCGAAGGGCATGTTCGATGTTTCGTCAGTCAGGAAGGACACGCCGGGCACCCGCTTCGTGGCCCATTTCAACAACGCGGGTGCGGCATTGATGCCGGCGCCGGTGGTCGAGACCGTCGATGCGTACCTGAAAGAGGAGACCCGGCGGGGAGGGTACGAGACCGAAGAGCGCCATGAACGGGAACTCTCGGCCGTCTACGACACCCTCGGCCGTCTGATCGGATCCACCCGCTCGGAAATCGCCGTTACGGACAGCGCAACGAGAGCCTGGAGTCTCGCGTTCACAGCGATGCATTTCGAAGAGGGTGACCGCATTCTCACGACCGCCAGCGAGTACGCGTCGAACGTCATCGGCTTCCTCCGGGTCGCCGAGCGGACCGGCGCTGTGATCGAGGTCGTGCCGAATCGGACGACCGGAGAGATCGACGTCGACGCCCTCGACGGCATGATCGATGAACGGGTGCGGCTCATCGCCATCAACCACGTCCCGACGAACAGCGGACTCGTCAATCCGGCGGCTGCGGTCGGTCGTGTCGCGACCGCCCACGGGATTCCCTATCTACTGGATGCGTGCCAGTCGGTCGGTCAGATGCCGGTCGATGTCGGTGAGATCGGATGCGACATGCTCTCGGCGACGTCGAGAAAGTTCCTCCGTGGACCGCGAGGAGTTGGCTTTCTCTACATCTCATCCGGGATGCTCGAACGACTCGATCCAATCGTGCTCGACCTCCACGGTGCGACCTGGGAGACCCGGGAGAGGTACGCCGTTCGTCCGGATGCGAGACGGTTCGAACTCTGGGAACGCTCGCCTGCGCTGACTCTCGGCCTGGATCGGGCGGTGGAGTACGCCCTAGACCTGGGCCTCGATGCGATCTGGGAGCGGGATCTGTATCTCGCTCAACTGCTGCGTTCATCGCTGTCTTCCATTCCGGGCGTGGAGGTTCGCGACATTGGTTCCGTGCAGGGAGCGATCGTCACGTTCAGTGTCGAGGGACACGAAGCTGGCGAGGTGAAGGCGACCCTGCGTGACGATGCGGTCAACGTGTCGACCGTCACCCCCTTCTCTGCAAGGTACGACATGGAGGCGCGTGGTCTTCCGAACCTCGTGCGGGCGTCGGTTCACTACTACAACACCGAGGACGAAATCGACCGGCTGGTCGGTGTGGTGGCCGGGATCTGAGCGAGGAGACGCCCCGGCAGGTGTCCGAATGCCTGCGTGTCTTGCCGGACCGGATCAGGGGAAGGGAAGGGCCTCGAGGAACGCCTCCAGGACGGCCGGGGCTTCCTCCGTCGGAACTACATAGGCGCGTCCGTCGCTGCCTTTGGAGTTCTCGACGGGGAGGGTGATCCGGTCGATATTCGCTGCACGAAGGGTCAGCGCCGAGCGCCCGAGGTCGGCCATCAAGGCGAGGCTGAGGCCCTCATCGGCCGTGATGTTGTCGGCGACGGTCGGGAGGAACGCGGGCAAGCTGAAGGCGCTCGACGGTGACGCCACCTGGTCGAAGAGTTCGACCAGGATGTCCTGCTGGCGCTGTGTGCGGGCGATGTCGCCGCCCGGTGTGCTCTGCCAGGAACCGTCTTTGTAGACCTCGTAGTGGCGGGAGCGCGCATAGGCCACGGCCATCTCACCGTCGAGCGTGTGCGTTCCGGCATCGATCTCGAACCCGGACTTGCTGTCCCGACCGGGAAGGGGGAAGTCGAGTGTGACGCCGCCGAGGGAGTCCACGATGCGGCCGAAGCCGCCGAAATCGATCTCGACGAAGTGATGAACCGGGATGCCGGTCTCCTGCTGGACCGTCTTGATCAGCAGATCCGGTCCGCCGAACACGTAGGAGGCGTTCAGACGGTTCGTTCCATGGCCTTCGATATTCACCTTGAGATCACGTGGAAGGCTGAGGAGTTGAATGCGTTCCCCCGGAACCATGTGCGCCAGCATCATCACGTCGGTGCGACGACCGCTGAACTCACCGAATACGTCCGCGTCCCAGTCGTCGGGAAGGTTCGACCGGTCGTCGGTGGCGATGATGAGGAAGTTGAGCGGTTCGGACGATCCGGGGGCCACGGTGGCGAGGCTCACGAGTTCCTCGGAGGAGATGCGATCGATCTTGCTCTCGGTCCACTTGACGTACCCGATCGCTCCGAAGACGCCGATCACCGCGAGGATCAGGAGGCCGAGGATGGCCTTCCTCGCGAACCCGCCTTTCCGCTTCGGCGAAGGGGGCGCCGGCGGCGGAGGTGGTGTTTGCGGAATTGCGGGGAAGGTGTCGGTAGTCACGGAATCCTGACCGGTCGAGGACACCGGTGAGCCTAGGTACCGGTCCCGAGTATCGGTCCCCCGAATCCTGCGAACCGCGGGCCCGGAACGCCATATACAACGCAGAGAACCCTGGGTTCGTGTCGCCATATAGAACGCAGAGAACCCTGGGTTCGTGGAGGTTGTACGCTGGCGGCATGGCTAGCGACGCTCCTATCGAGACCCCCATCAAGATCCATTCGCAAGACGTGACCAACGGGCCGGCGAAGGCCGGTGCCCGGGCGATGCTGCGTGCCGTCGGACTCGGCGAGAATGACTGGGTGAAGGCCCAGGTCGGTGTCGTGAGTGCCGGCAACGAAGTGACGCCGTGCAACCTCACCGGGCCACGTCTGTCGGCCCGCGCCCGCGAGGGGGTCTACCAGGCAGGCGGCGTCGGACTCGTCTTCACCACGATCGCCGTCTCCGACGGCATCTCGATGGGGCACGAGGGGATGCGCGCATCGCTCGTCTCGAGGGAAGTGATCGCCGACTCCGTCGAGCTCGTCATGCACGCGGAACGCTTCGATGCGATGGTGTCGATCGCCGGATGCGACAAGTCGCTCCCCGGGATGATCATGGCGGCCGCGAGGCACAACCTCCCCTCTGTATTCCTCTACGGCGGATCATCACTCCCAGGCACGCTCGACGGCGTCGACATCTCCATCGTGGACGTCTTCGAAGGTATCGGCGCACACTCCGAGGGATCGATCGATGACGGCGAGTTGCTCCGCATCGAGCAGGCAGCCTGCCCCGGTCTCGGATCGTGCGCCGGTATGTTCACCGCCAACACCATGGCCTCGGTCGGTGAAGCGCTCGGCATGTCCCTTCCGGGGAGCGCGTCCGTCCCCGCCATCTCTCGCAGACTCGACGACTACGCACGGCAATCGGGAGAGGCCGCCATGGAACTCCTGCGGCAGCGCATCCTGCCTCGCGACATCATGACGAGAGAGGCATTCGAGAACGCGATCACGATGGTGATGGCTCTCGGAGGCTCGACGAACGCGGTGCTCCATCTCCTCGCGATCGCCCACGAGGCGCGGGTCGACATCACGCTGGAAGACTTCGATCGGATCAGCAGAAGAACTCCGCACGTCGGTGATCTGAAGCCGTTCGGCCGCTACCACATGGTCGATCTCGACCGCATCGGTGGCGTTCCTGTGGTGCTGCGCGCCCTCTACGACGAGGGACTCATCAACGGCAACGCCCTCACCGTCACTGGCAAGACCATGGCGGAGAACCTCGAAGGTGTTTCGTTCCCGACGAACCAGGATGTGGTCCGGCCGCTCAGCGACCCGGTCGCTCCCGAGGGTGGAATCGCGATCCTGCGTGGCTCCCTCGCACCCGGCGGTGCCGTCGTGAAGATCGCCGGAATCGACCTCGACGTCTTCGAGGGGACGGCGCGAGTCTTCGACGACGAGCAAGGGGCACTCGAAGCGCTGTGGGCGCATGACCTGCACCCGGGCGACGTCGTCGTGATCCGGTATGAGGGCCCGTCGGGCGGTCCCGGGATGCGCGAGATGCTGGCGATCACCGCAGGCATCAAAGGAGCCGGTCTCGGCAAGGACGTTCTACTCATCACCGACGGCCGCTTCTCGGGAGGAACGACGGGACTCTGCATCGGCCACGTCGCACCCGAAGCGTCGGCTGGGGGTCCGATGGGTCTGGTTCAAGAGGGCGACCGGATTCGCGTCGACCTTCCCGCACGGAGACTCGACTTGCTGGTCGATGAGGAAGAACTCGAACGACGTCGGGCCCTGTGGGAAGCCCTGCCACCCCGGTACCCGACCGGCGCATTGGGCAAGTACGCGAAACTGGTCGGTTCGGCGGAGCACGGAGCTGTGTGCGATTAGCGACATGACTTCGACAGTGAGTTAGGGCGACGAGTCGGTACGCTCCCGGCTTCGGATCAACAGCGGGAAGCGCCGGTGGCGCTAGGGGCCTCGATCCGTAATCGAATCAACTCCCCTTCGTGAGGTCTTCATGAAAACCCGCCCATCCGTGTTCATCCTCGTGTCGGTCACGGCCCTGGCCGTACTCATCGTCGGCATTGCCTTGGGCGGCGTACTGTCGGGCGGGGACGCCGCCGCTCTCGAGATCGCCGCTGCGGATGATCAACTCATCGTCGCTCAAGAGGCGGCTACTCCGACGACTACGAGCACGCCTTCGACGACAGCGGTTCCCCGTTCCACGACTACGACGGTTGCGCCGGTGACGACGACGGTCCCTCGAACCACCACAACCATTCCTCAGACGACGACGACGGTCGCTCCGGCCACCACCACGACGGTCGCTCCGGCCACGACGACCACAACCGCGACGACCACGACGACGGTCGCACCGGCCACGACGACGACTACGACGACGGCACCCGCTCGGGTCGCCGGATACGACGCTTCGGCGGAGAGTCGGCTGGTCTCGCTCGTCAACGGTGTTCGCTCATCGGCCGGCCTGCCTGCCCTCGTCCCGGCTGGAGATCTCCGCACGTACGCGCGGGGATGGGCGAAGCACATCGGGGAGGCGGGGACGCTCTCACATTCGAATCTCAACAACGTGCCGGGGCCCTGGCAGTCGGTCGGGGAGAACGTCGGGTTCGGACCGACGATCGATTCGGTCTTCGATCGTCTCGTCTCCAGCAGCGGCCATTACGCGAACATGATCAACTCGACATACACCGACACCGGTGTGGGTGTGTGGGTCGATTCCGACGGAACGTTCTGGGTCTCTCAGGTCTTCCGCGGCTGACTCGACTACGCTCATCGACATGGAACTGAGTATCGAATACTGCGTCGTTTGAGGCTATCGCAACCGTGCCGTGCGCACGGCGGAGCAACTGCTCGAGGAATTCGAGCGGGTCATCGATCGCCTCATCTTCATCCCGTCGAGCGGCGGAAGATTTGAAGTCATGCTCGACGATCGACTCATCTACTCGAAAGCAGAGACGGGAAGGCATCCCGACTATGAAGAGGTTGCCGCACCGCTGAGAGAGATCCTGACCTGACCGGTGTGGCCGATTCCGGGATAGCCTCACCGGGGTGAAACAGGGAACAGGCAAGACCGTCCTCGTGACCGACCTCTTCGTGTCCGAAGGGCCGTACCAGGATGCCGCGGGAGACTTCGTCTCCGGCGTTTGCAGCCTGTGTGGGATGGTCGTTGCAGAACAGGACGCCCGCTTCCACGACATCGGTTACCTGTGTTTCGACTGCTGGCAGGTCGCCGCCGGCGTCGTCCGGCGCTGACCCACCTCGGGGCCGATATCAGTTTGTGCAGATCGGGCGCGTCCGGTCGACCGCGATGGTCTCTCCCCGGACCCACGTTTCGAGAACCCTGGTGTCTCGCAGATCGCTGGGTGTGACGGCGACGGGATCCCTGTCGACGGCGATGATGTCGGCGGGACTCCCTTTGGACAGCGGCACCGGTTCGCCGAGGGCAAGTGCCGCGCCGTCGGTGAAAAGCGAGAGGGCCCGGTTCGGAAGCAGACCCTCCTCGAGCATTACGCCCGCCCGATCCCGGGCGAGGGCCATCCCCACCCACGGATCGGGTGATTCCACCGGACTGTCGGATCCCCCACAGAGCGGAACGCCCGCGTGGTCGAGCGAGGCGAACGGATACGTCGAGACGATCCGGTCCGGACCGACCCGATCGACGATCCACGAGGACTCCGACCCGATGAACGCCGGCTGAACCGACACGATGACACCGAGACGGGCGATCCGATCGATGTCCGAACGGTCGAGCACGGAGGCATGTTCGATCCTGAGACGCCTCGGGGCTGCGCCATCGGAGATCAATTCTTCGTACAGGTCGATGACGGCGCCGTTCGCCCGATCACCGATGGCGTGGAGCGCCACCATCCCTCCCATCCGCATCGCTGCCTCAGCGAGTTTCCGATCCATCGCATCGAGACGCATGGTGCCCGTCTCGTCGGGAAGATCGTTGAACGGAGCATGCATGGCAGCCGTGTGGCCGCCGAGGCTCCCGTCGGCGAATCCCTTGTACCCGAGCCATCGGAGCCGGTCGGACCCGACGTCGAGCCGGCGGGCCGCGTCGGTGAGGGCATCGACGCTGTGTGCGATCACGAAGCCGTGGACGGAGATCGGGAGCCGGTCGGCGATCGCCGTGATGGCCGAGACTTCGTCACCGAGACTCGCCCACGGACCGTCACCGAGGCCGAGAATCGCTCCGATCGAGGTGATGCCGACACCGGCGAGGCCCGTGAGAGCATCGACCAGCGCTTCCTCCGAGAGGTTCGCCGACGCATCGAGTCTGGTCGAAACGAGATCGATGGCGGTCTCTCTGAGAACGCCGGTCGGTTCACCGTCGGCATCGCGATCGATCGACCCGTCACCGGGGTCCGGAGTCGAAGCGGTCAAGCCCGCATGTCGGAGCGCCGCCGTGTTGGCGATCGCCACGTGGCCGCAGTATCGGTGAACCAGAACCGGGCGGTCGGAAACGGCGCGATCCAGATCGTCTCGCGTGGGTAGCCGGTGTTCGGCCAAGGTGCCGTCGTCGAGGCGGAGCGCGATCAAGGGCGCATCCGGAGGGAGGGTGGAGGCGGCGTCGGCAAGCGTGTCGAGGAACTCCCGGATATCAGCGACGCCGCGAAGCGACGTTCCCGTGAGCGACGCGGCATACGGAACAGGGTGCATATGCGCATCCCGGAGACCGGGCAGGAGAAAGGCACCCGGGTACTCCTCGACTGCCAGACCCGGTTCGATCAGGGCCCGCCGGTCACCGACCGCAACGACCTTCCCGCGGTCGATGAGGATGGCGTCCCCCGGGATGCCGCGGGCCGTGCGGACGGCCTCGGCGACGAGGAGCGTGCGGTGATCGGTCATCTGAGACGTGGCGGGAGTGCCGAGTCGATGATCCGTGAGAGGGCATCGTGGACGATTCCGTTGCTCGACAGCACCATCGGAGCGGCCGGAACGGACTCTCCCCCGTGCAGATCTGTGACCCGTCCCCCGGCCTCGCGGACGAGAACGATTCCCCCGGCTTGATCCCAGGGGGCGATTCCCAGCTCCCAATACGCTTCGTACCGTCCGGCTGCCACCCAGGCGAGATCGAGCGCTGCAGATCCGAACCGGCGGATGCCGTTGACCGAGTTCAAGACCGCTCCGAGCACCCGGGCATACTCGTCCGCATAGGCACCGTGATCGTACGGGAAGCCCGTGGCGGTGACGGAGCGGTCGAGGTCGGTGGTTTCGGAGACGCTCATCGGCGAACCGTTCAGGTTCGCACCTTCGCCGGTTGAGGCTGAGAAGCACTCGTCTCTGAGCGGGTCGTAGACGACGCCCACGAGCGGCCGGTCGCCGTCCCAGAGGCCTACGCTCACGGAGATGTGCGGGATTCCGTGGACGAAATTGACGGTTCCGTCGAGAGGATCGACGATCCAGATCCTCCCGGAAGGGATCGTCCCTCCCCGCTCCTCGGCCAGGATCGAATCATCGGGTCGCTCTGAGGTGATGATTGACAGGACCTCGGCCTCTGAGGCGTGATCGATCTCAGTGACCGGGTCGAATCGCCTCTTGTAGTGGGCTTTCACACCCCGGTCGAATCCGTCGCGGAGGATTGCCCCACCGGCTCGGGCGGCGGAGATCGCAAGTTCGAGATCATTCATGGAACGCAGCCTACGGTTGTCGGGCGCAGAGCAGATCGGCGAGGCGATTCGCGAACATTCTCTCCCGCTACTTTCCGACTGTTCTACTCTTCTCCGTCCATGCTCCTTCCCTACCTCGCCGCTCTGGCCAGTGCTCTCCTGATGTGGGCGGCGTTTCCGCCGCTGGACATCGGACCGCTGGCCTTCGTCGCTCCGATCCCGCTGTTCTGGGCGCTGCGTCGCGTCGAACGGGGATTCGAAGCGGTCACGATCGGCTTCCTGTGGGGAACGGTCTTCTTCGGTGTGCTCCTGTATTGGATCAGCATCCTCGGATTCATTGCCTGGGTTCCACTCGTTCTGCTGATGGCCGGCTACTACGCGATCTACGGGTTCGTCGTGTGGCTGTTCCGCCTGTGGCCGGCTTGGCGCTGGTGGCTGATCGCCATCGGTGCATGGGTTGGCATCGAGTTCGTTCGTGCACGATTCCCCTTCGGCGGTTTTCCGTGGGGGAACATCGGATACGCGGCATCTGGAGTCCAGCCGCTCCTCGGGAGTGTCCAGTGGATCGGCCCCGTGGGTTGGACCGCGCTCGCCGTTGCGTTCTCCGCCGCGGGAGCGTTGTTCATCGAATCCCGCGAGCATTGGCGACGGATCGTCGACACCGGCGTCGTGATCATTCTGCTGGGCATTGTCGGAGGCCTATTCCCGCCGCGCGCAGACGGAGAAGCGATGCGAGTGGCGATCGTTCAGGGCGGTTCGCCGTGCCCGATGGTCCACTGCCAAAACGAGAACCAGCGCATCTTCGAGTCACACCTGGCGCTGACGGAGACGATCCCCGATGACAGTGTGGATCTCGTCGTGTGGGCGGAGAACTCCACCGGCACGCCGTACGATCCCGAGACCAACGACAGCGTCCGGGCGGCCATCATCGAGCAGGCCGGGCGTCTCGACGCGTACTTCCTCGTATCGGGAACGCGGATCGTGCCCCCCGACGAGTTTCTCAACGTCAATATGTTCTACTCGCCGGAAGGCGTGAAGATCGGCGAGTACGCCAAGGAACACCCCGTCCCGTTCGGCGAATATGTGCCGCTGCGATCCCTCCTCGGATTCATCCCCCAACTCGATCAGGTGCCGAGAGACATGATTCGAGGAACCGAGCCGGTGACCTTTCCGATGACCCAGGGGCAGTTGGGTTCGGTCATCTCCTTCGAAGGGGCCTTCACACGGAACATCCGGGCGATCGCTCACGCCGGATCGCAACTCATGGTCGTGGCTACGAACGAGAGCTCATACGGCGAGTCGTCGGCGTCGGATCAGCTCATCGACATGACGCGTGTGAACGCCGCTGCCGTGGGCCAGGATCTCGTTCATGCAGCGATCACCGGATCATCGACGTACATCACGGCCGGGGGTCTCGTTGGAGACAAGACCGGGCTGTACACCGAAGAGGTGCTCTACGGCGACGTCGCGATGCGCGGCGCCGGTCCCACCCTGTTCACCCGGTTCCCGAACTGGATGCTGCTGCTCGCTATTGCAGGCATGGCAGCGGCGCTGTTCTGGCCCGGCGAGGGTGGTCTCGAAGAGGTGGTCGGGAGGCATCGCGACGGCTGATCGGCGGTGCACACGAAAGATTTGCAAGATCCGGATAGTGGAAATAAGATAGCGAAAGCACATTCCCCCATTCGCTCCGGTGTCGTCCACCGCCGAACACGCGAGTGGTATCTAAACGTCTCCACCGGAGGTCATCCATGTCAGACATCATGAAAGCATCTCGCCCCCAGGGCCGGTCACGCCGGCCCAAGACGTACGACGAAGGTCGCGTCTGCGGCGCCGAAGGATGCGACACCATTCTCTCCCGCTACAACCGTGCAGAGTTCTGCCACACGCACAAGCCGGTCAAGTACCCGCGTCTCCGCGGCGTTCTGACGCAGAGCTGAACGAACCCCCAGATTCGAGAAGGAACCCGGCGTCTCGCGGCGCCGGGTTCCTTGCGTTCGAGCCGGGTGGATTCAGGATTCGTAGGCAGTGAGGGCCCTGTCGATGATGTCGATTCCCATCTCCAGATCGTCGAGCGACACGTTCAACGGTGGAACGAATCGGATGACGTTGTAGTCGGGTCCGCAGCCGAGAATGAACATGCCGAGGTCCTCTGCGGTTCGGGCGATCTGCGCAAACGCTTCGCTGTCGGGTTCGCGCCCGTTCTTGACGAGTTCGATCCCGATCATCAAGCCGAGTCCACGAACGTCCCCGATCGTGCGGTGCCGTTCCTGCAGGTCTCCGAACCGTGTGAACGCCAGATCCGAGCGCTCGGCAATCCCCGGGATCACCTCATGGAGCATGTCGACGACCGCAGCCGACGCCGCACAGGACACGGGGTTTCCACCAAACGTCGTGCCGTGAGACCCGGGCTCCCAGCCGGAGAAGATCTCACGTGAGGCACCGACGCCCGACAGCGGCAGACCGTTGGCGATGGCCTTACCCATCACCAGGATGTCCGGGTCGACCCCGTAGACCTGGCTGGTGAAGAAGTCGCCGGTTCTCCCAAAGCCGGTCTGGACCTCGTCCGCGATCATCAGGATGCCGTATTCGTC
Source organism: Acidimicrobiia bacterium (assembly GCA_024762335.1). Taxonomy (GTDB): domain Bacteria; phylum Actinomycetota; class Acidimicrobiia; order Spongiisociales; family UBA5794; genus JAHEEL01. Next base: position 49,774 of record JANTHO010000008.1, read on the forward strand.
GGCCAGGTCGCGAATCGCCTGCATGAATTCGCGACTCGCCGGGTAGTAGCCGCCCTCTCCCTGGAGCGGTTCGAACAGGAACGCGGCGATCTCGTCGGGCATAACCTCATGCTTGAACTTGAGCCGTAGCTCGTTGAGGGCGTACTCGTTCGCATCCTCCTGGGACATGCCCCACCCGTAGGGGTGGGGGAACGGCGTGACGAACACGGAAGGCAGAAGCGGGTGGTAGCCGCGACGGTATTTCGCCTTCGAGGTCGTGTAGGAGACCGACCCCATCGTCCGGCCGTGGAAGCCGCCGCGGAAGACGATGACTCCCTGCCGACCCGAGGTCTTCTTCGCGAGTTTGATCGCCCCCTCGACGGCCTCGGCACCGGAGTTCATGAAGAACATCTGCTCGATGCTGTCGGGGGCGGCGGCGATGATCTTCTCGGCCGCATTCGCGCGCGACTCGAAGAGGAACGATCCGCCGACATGCCAGAGCCGGGAGAGCTGCTCCCGGGCTGCCGCCTCGACGGTCGGCGGGCGATGCCCCAGGTTCGTTACGGCGATGCCGGTGGCGAAGTCGAGATATCGCTTGCCGTGGACGTCGGTCACCCATGATCCGTCACCTTCGACGATTTCGACTTGTGAGTCGGTTGTGATGACGGGGGCGATGATGTTGCTGATACGTGTGGAAAGGTCGGTCACGGTGATCCTCCTTGTTCGGGGGTGGGTCGTACGCGGCTCGGCCAGCCCTACGGCGCTGCGAAGAGGTGTCCACGATCGGTCTGAGGCGTACCCAACATGGACCCATTATGCACTATCCGGGCAGTGCAGCGGCCGGGTCCCGTCACGTCCCGGTGAACTCCGGCGGCCGCCGCTCGATGAACGAACCGATCGCCTCACCGAGATCGTTCGAGTGGAGGAAGGCGGCGTTCCAGAGGGCGACGTAGTCGAGCGCCTCGTCGACCGTCCGGCCGTCGCCGGCGCGAAGGACCGCTTTCGTTCCCTGGACGGCGAGCGGTGAGTTCGCTGCGATGGCTTCGGCCGTCTCGACGGCGGCAGCGAGGACCGTATCAGCATCGGGGAGTATGCGTGTAATGAGACCGACCGATGCGGCTTCTCCCGCGTCGAAATCGCGGCCGGTGTATGCCAGTTCGGCGACGGTCCCGGGGTCGATGATCCGCGGCAAACGCTGGAGGGTTCCCACATCGGCCACCATCGCCAGACGGGTCTCCCGGATCGAGAACGTTGTATCGGCCGATGCGTATCGGATGTCGCAGGCCGTGATCAGGTCGACACCGGCACCGATGCAGTATCCGTGGATGGCGGCGATCACCGGCTTGGGGCACTCAGCGAGGGAAGAGAAGGTCCTCTGCATGGTCTTGATGAGACGGCGCGTCTCGGTTCGCTGTGCGACCGGCGACGCGGGAGGTGGAGCCGAAGGATCGAGGCTGCCGCTGGCGATGGCGGGCCCGAACGCCTTGAGGTCGATGCCGACGGTGAAGGCCGAACCGCGTGCCGCCACGACCACGGCACGGGTTTGCGGATCGTCTTCCAGGGCGTCGATCGCGGCAGGGAACTCGGTCCAGAAAGCCGGTGCGAAAGCGTTGCGCTGCTCCGGGCGGTCGAGCCATACGATGGCCACGTGGCCCTGGTGTTCGACGGTGACGGTTGAGAATGAATCCATGTCGGAAGCGTAGCGAGCGATGTCAGCCGAACCGTCGGAGTCCTTCGCCTATGCGGTCGGGCGAGTCGACGCTGAACCACGACCTCCCATCCTCCCCCCATGCCCGCCAGGTCTCTTCTTCGACGAGGCTCGTGTCGGCGCGGTTGAGCGCCTCGATGATCGACCGGCACCCGGCATCGAGCACGGCCGTGGCTGCCTCGACAAATTCCGGCCGGTAGACGGCACACGTGACCTGCTGCCATCCGTCGTGGACGGGAACGACGGCGTCACCGCCGATTTCCAGAAGGCGTTCGATCGTATCTGCCCGGAGGAACGGGTGGTCGACGGCGATGAGGACGATGTCCCGTCCCTGGTGGAGCTTGAGTGCCGTCTCGAGACCGGTGAGTGGCCCGCGGGATCCCGGTCGCAGGTCGGGTGATGCCGGGACTCCCTGCGGCGCGGATGTTCTCCCGACCACGACCGGTTCGCCGATGGCTGCAGCCGTGTCGAGGACGATTTCGAGCATGGTCGATGCTCCGATCACGGCGTGTGCCTTGTCGAATCCCATGCGTGTGCTGTCTCCGCCGGCGAGCACGGCGACGATCGGTCGAGCCATGCGGAAGACGGTAGCGGGAACCCGACGCCCACTCCGGACCGTCGAATCGGTACAGACCCGGCGTACGCGTCGGCACATACCCACGATGGGAGATTCTGATGGTTGATATCAGACGGATGGGGAAGAGTCGGATGGTTGCGGCGATCCTGGTGGCCGCCGCCCTGCTATTTGCGGCATGCAGCGGATCGAGCGATTCGATCAGCGAAGAAGAAACCCTCGCATACGATCAGTCTGGGGCACCCTCCACGACGGTGGCGGCGGCCGAGGCCATGAAGGCCGTGGCAGGAGACGAGGAGAACGGCGCCACCTTCGTCGCCGTTGCTCCGATCGGGACCGACGTGCCCCCGGGACTCAAGGTGATCAGAGACGGCCGGGTCGATCTGCGTGTGGAACCGGGCACGTTCGAGCAGATCTCGTCGCAGCTGAGGAGCGTTGCCCAAGACCTCGGCGGCTACATCACCGCGGGAGAGACCTACCTGCAGGAGATCGACGGGGTCGACTACACGGTCGGATGGATGACGATGCGGATCCCGGAAGACCGCTTCGACGATGCGCTCGACCGGGTCGACGGTTTCGGCGAGCGCCTGAGCCTGAACGTCTCGAGCCAGGACGTCACCGAGGAGTACGTCGATCTCGAAGGTCGTCTGCGCTACTGGAAGACCCAGGAGGAGTTCTACACACGCCTCATGGCGGAGGCGACGGAGATCGAGGATCTGGTGACGATCCAGACCCGGATGCAGGACGTGTTGCTGAACATCGAGCAAATCGAAGGCCGGCTCCGCTACCTGGACAGCCGCACCGACTTCTCGACGCTCACCGTCGGGTTGACGGAGGTTCCGGGATCGACACCGATCGAAGAGCCGGATGATCCGGGAGTCCTCGAACAGGCGATCGAACAAGCGGGAACGGTGCTGCTCGCAACGATCGGCGGTCTCATCGTCGGCGCAGCATTCGTGCTGCCGTTCGCGCTCCTTGCCGCAGTCGTGTTCGCACTCTGGATGGCGATCCGCTCCGTGCGTCGCCGCAAGCGGGTGCCAGACGAGTCGTCGAACGAGTAGAGAGGAAAGCGAACCACGCCCGAGCGCTCTTGCCTCTTGGCTCTTGGCTCTTGGCTCTTGGTTCTTGCCTACGCCAGCGTGAACGGCGGGTACTCGTCGGTGAGCGCGACCGTCCATCCCCATGCCCTGGCCCACCAGCGCTGGTAGTTGAGGATGAACTGGTGGAGACCCAGCGGGAGGCTGCCCGTGAACAGAACGACGAAGTACCCGATCCATGCGACGAGCACGACCCCGAAGCTCATCAGGAAGAGGATGATCAGGTGGGGGATCGCAGCGACCGAGCGGAGCAGAACGATGCCGAGGATGGCCTGCAACATGCTCTGCGGCTCCGGCGCCGGATCGACATTCACGGTGACGGCGGACTCCAAATCGGTCCCATACGCCGGATAGACGTCGGTGATCCCGGTGAACCAGGCGACCGCCCGCGTCATCCATGCGAGGTACGTGATTTCGAGACTGCGGATGATGTCCGGCATGCGGCCGGTGAACGCGATGCCCCAGTATCCGATCCACGCCAGGATCTGGATCATGAGGCCGAAGAGGAACAGCAGCACGATGTGGGGGAGCAGCAAGATCAACTTGATGAAGACGATGCCGGAGGCGGCAAGCCACCGATTCCGCTCCTCGTCATCGACGGGGATGCTCACGGTTATCGGGTAGGTGGGGGCTCCGCTCATGGGACGGAACGGTACTCGATTCGTGTCCGTGTCGTTAGCCCCAGTGGTCCTCGCGATAGCGGAGCAACTCGTCTGGGAGGAGCCGGCGGGTGGAGTTGCCGATCCTCACGTAGAAGTCCGCCGTCCGCTTCCCTCCCGGCTCGTCCAGGAAGACGGGCCGGTCGGACGGTTCCACGTCGACGCGGCAGATATCGATGCCGTCGATAGGCTCGAATGTGACGGTGATGCGCGTCGCTGGAGTCTTGCCGAGCGTGCGTTGGATGTGATCGACGAGCCACAGTTGGAAGCGGTCGTGATCGGCGACCCTGCCGAGGCTCAGATCGTTGCTCAAACCGGTAGGGCTTCCGTCATCGGCGACTCCGATGATGAGGGTTCCGCCGTCGGCGTTCAAGAAACCGGCGACGGTCTTCGCGATGACCATCTCGATCTTCTCGTCGCGCTGTTTCGTATGTGTGTTCCATCTCGCCGTCTGCTTGAACTCAACGCGGTCGGTTTCGCCGCCCACAACGATCTCGGCAGCGTCCAGACGTTCGGGTTGGCGGACGCCGAGACGATCCATCACGACGAGAACCAGGGCGAGGACGAGGACAGAACCGAGGATCGACCCCACGACCGTCCAGATGCTGAAGCCAAGGACCTCCCGATCGACACCGATCCAGTTGCCGATCATGGCGCCGAGACCCGACCCGACGATTCCGACGATCGTGGTCTCCGCCCATGTCAGGGGTTGGCGGCCGGGGATGATGACCCGGGCGAGCCACCCGAAGACGGTTCCGGCGACGAGGACGGCGAAGAACAGGAAAGCGATCTGCATCGACCGGGAGAGTAGGGCGGGAGCGGAGCGACCGTATGATTGCTCTCCGCGGCCCGGACCGTCACACGATCTCTACGGTTCCCTCCCCGTCGATGATCCGCCCGATCACAGAAGCGTCGTGGTCGTACGAGTTGAAGCCTTTGATGAGACGATCGGCGTCATCCTCAGGGGCGATCGCGACGAACCCGATTCCCATGTTGAACGTGCGGAACATCTCCTCGTCACTGATGCTTCCCAGGTCCTGCAGAACGGTGAAGACGTCGGGCACGGTCCAGCGTGAACGCTCAACGGCGGCGGCGGTTCCCTCAGGCAGGATTCTGCCGATTCCCTGGGGGATGCCGCCGATCCTGATATGGGCGAGACCATGCGCCTCGGTTCGTGCAAGGGCGTTCACGACGGCGGGGGCATACACGACCGACGGATCGAGCAGGGTCTCGGCGAACGTGCGATCCGATCCGGGGAACGGAGCGTCGAGGTCGAGTTGATCGACGATGAGTGCTCGAACGAGGGCGAATCCGTCGGTCCGGAGGTTGGCGCTGTGCACGCCGATGACCACGTCGCCCGCCTCGATGCGGCTGTTGTCGATCTCGTCCCCGAGGTCCACGACCCCGATGGCGGTGGCCGTCAGACCGAAACGATCCCCGTCGATTACACCGGGGTGCTCCATGGTTTCGCCACCAAGGAGCGCTACGTCCGTCTCCGCACACGCGTCGGTGATCGATTCGAGCAGGATCTCGACGCGGTCGACGTCGAGGTATCCCACGGCGACGTAGTCGTGCATGGCAACCGGCATGGCTCCCGCTGCGGCCAGGTCGTCTGCGACCATGGCGAGAAGATCGTATCCGAGGCCTTCGACGAGGCCCGTGACCCGGGCGATCTCCGACTTGGTTCCCACACCGGCGGTTGCCACCACGAGTACCGGTTTGACGTAGCCGGGGGGAACCCTCAGGGCGGCGGCGAACCCTCCGAAGTCGGCAAGCACGTCATCGGTCCACGTCGACTCCAACCGCCATCCGATGCGGTCGACAAGTTCGGCTGATGTGTCGTCGTGTGCGTCTGCTCGGTAGATGATGCTCATCGTTGTACGCCGAAGGGTACCGCTCTCGCGCATCGGCTTCGGGCACCTTCGAGATTCTCGTCGCCCACCCGGGCCGGTTCGATGGTTTAGTAGGTTGAGAGGCACGGAGGGACTGTGGAGTCCGATGAGCGTCAAGCATTTGTGCGATTCGTCAAGGAGACGGAACCTCGCCTCTCGTACGCTCTCGCGGCAGCGTACGGACTCGAAGTTGGAGCAGAGGCCACGGCGGATGCGCTGGCCTGGGCCTGGGAGCACTGGGATGCTCTCGAGCAGAAACGCAATCCCGCCGGATATCTGTACCGGGTCGGGCAGTCGAAGGCCCGTCGATACTGCCGTCCCAGAGTTCTCTTTCCCGAGGTTCCGGTGGCGGAGGTGCCATCCGTGGAGCCGGGTCTCACGAAATCTCTGGAGGCGCTGTCGAAGAATCAGCGGGTGGCCGTCGTGTTGATCCATGCCATGGGGTACAGCGAGCGGGAGGTGGCCGATCTACTCGGTATCTCCCGGTGGTCGGTGCGGACCCATGCCGACAGGGGCCTTCGCCGGATACAGAGCGCACTGGGGGTGAGCATCGATGTCGCTTCCTGAGACGCAACTGCGTGCGTACTTCGATGCCGGTGTCGAACGGATCACGGCTGAAGACGTCATCGCCGGATCTCGTGTGGCAGAACGGGGGATGGAGCCCCTGCGATCTTCGCGCAACCTGAAGCCGGCGTGGGCGGGGGTAGCGGCATTCGCCGTGACGCTCGTCGGTCTCGGGGGACTGGCATCGGTTCTGAGATTCGCACCGCAATTGACCGGGCAGACGGGAACGGGAGGCATCGAGATCGTGGAAGCCGGCGACGGGACGATCGGTGTCTGGCTGATCGCCGCGGTTGTGGCGGCCATCGCAGCGGCGATGAGCGTCTGGCTGGTCCGGCGATCGTCCGCGAGAGCACAGCACAGATATGACGAGGAACTCGACCAAGGAGGGGTGATGGTCATGGAAACCATCGAGAGAACAGATGTCGAATCGCAAGAATCAAAGAAGACCGCGCATCGGGGCCGGTGGCCGATCGTCCTGATCGTTCTCCTCGCACTCGCCGTTGTGGGCCTCGTCGCCTGGATGGCGTTTGGGATGCGTCCGAACAGTCCGAACGCTGCACCACCGGAGATCACGCAACTGATCGATGACTACACCGCCGCATGGAACGCCTACGACGGAGAAGCCCTCGAAGCGCTGGTTTCACCGTACTACGAGGTCTCCTCGGGGCCGGGGATGAACGATTTGGACCTGGACCTGGAGGGTGTCCAGTCGAGCCTGTACCCAGAGATAGAGTCCTGGGGTTGGCACATCACCCACGAGGGGCCGTACTACGCCGTCGCCGGGGATGAACCCGGAAGTTGGCTCGTGTCGCTGGAGGGAAGCGTGGTCACCCGGGATGAAACCGACCACAACCAGATGTCGGTCCTCAAGGTCATTGCATCTCCAGAGGGCAAGTTGCTCGTACGCAAGCACTTGTTCGTTGGCGGCTGATCGTCCAATACCCGTCCCCCCAAGCCTGCGCTCGGGGGGACGCGGGAGCGGGAGCGACGACGCAGGGGGGAATTGAACCGCCACTCCGGGTGAGAGTGGCGGTTCTGCTCGTCAGATCGGTGAGACCAGCAGGACCGCGGCGAGTTCGGCTGCCACGAAGGCAACGGCGATGGCAGTTCTGATCCCCACCGCGTTCGCCTTGCCGACCGCGAGCACCGACCAGAGGGCGGCGATCACGATGCCGGCGACGAACCCGCCGAGGTGGGCGAGGCCATCGATCCCCGGGGCGAGGCTGATGACGACGTTGATCGCCAGCAGCACGAACAGTTGTGTGAACATCGATCGCCCGCCGGGGGTGTGGCGCATCTTCCATGCGACGAAGATCCATGCCCCGAACAACCCGAAGATGGCTCCGGATGCGCCGATGCTGACCTGATCGAGCGGGCCGAGCAGATAGGACGCGAGCCCGCCGGCCCCGGCCGCCGCGATGTAGAGCGCTGCGAAGGATGGTGAACCGACCTGTTGTTCCATACGCGGTCCGAACAGGTAGAGCGCATACATGTTGAACCCGATGTGGAGAAACGACCCGTGGAGGAGCGCTGCGGTGAAGATTCTCCACCAGTCGCCTGCGAGAATCAGCCAGTTGGCCTGTGCAAGCCAATTCGTGAGGGTGACATCCAGGCTCGGTGACATGAACCCGATGATGTAGATCGCAGCGGTGATGGCCATGATCCCGAAGCTGACCGGTGCGGTCTGGAATGTCGGCTTGCCGTAGATCTGGCGGCCCTGGACCACGCGATGCCGGTCGCTCGGTGCGGCGCACTCGGGGCAGAGTTGGCCGACGGCGTTGTCGTGGCTGCACTCGGCACAGATCGGCTTCCCACAGCGACTGCAGGACAAACCAGTGATCCGATCGGGATGCCGATAGCAGACGGGCACGGTGGTTTCGGGCTGTTCCATACCGGAGACAACCTACCGACCGACCGGCTCTAGTTCTCAACCGGTGTCCGGCGATTCGATTCTCAGAATTCTTCTGAGAATCGGTGCAGGAGAAGGGTTTTCTGTCACACCCGGCTGATACGTTGGGAGCATGTTGGAAGGGACATCGAGAGATTCATGGGAGACGCCGCCGCATCGTCCTGCGGCGTAGGAGTCGATTCCGACGGGCCTCGATGAGATGGCGCCGGGACCGATCCTGGGGGCGTTCCTGTCATCGATCGATCTCGACGCGTTGTCGGGGGTGAATCAGCTCGTGGTGTTGCGTGCCCAGCAGCGGCAGCTCTCGCATGACCAGGCCCGGCTACTGGCGACGATGGCATCGGTGGTCGACGCGGTAGCCGACGAATGCGAGATGGATCTGGACCATGCGATGGGTCTGGCCGACGCCGCCGATGCGGCAGCCACCGAGATCCGGGCGGCGTTGCTGCTGACGCGCCGGGCGGCGGATCGGGAGCTGGAGTTCGCCCTCGAGTTGCGTCGCAGACTCCCCCGGGTCCAGGCGGCCCTCGCATCGGGGCTGATCGACCGACGGAGGGCCGGGATACTGGTCTGGGACACCCTTCACCTCGCGGTCGCCGAATCACGTGCCGTCGTCGAACAGGTTCTCGACGACGCTGCGGCGTTGACCACCGGCCAGCTCCGGGCCCGCATCCGACGTCTGTGCATGGCGGCCGATCCCGGTGAGGCTCGCCGGCGCTACGCCGCCGCCGTCGATTCCACGGATGCAGGGACCGCGAACCTGACCGGGATGAACCTCCCCGCCGACAGGGTCGCCGAGATCCGAGACCGGATCGAACAGATCGCCCGCAGCCTGCGTGGTTCAGGCGAGACCCGCAGCATCGACCAGTTGCGCGCCGACGTGTATCTCGATCTGCTCGCCGGCACCGTGTCGGATCCGAAGTACGACACGGGACGGCGCGGCGTCATCGATCTTCAGCTCGACGTCGAAACGCTGGTCGAACTCGCCGACACGCCCGGCGAGTTGGCCGGCTACGGGCCGGTCATCGCCGACGTCGCCCGCCGGGTCGTCGCCGAGCACACCGGAGCCGAATGGCGCTACACGGTCACCAGCCCGGACTCCGGGGCGGTGATCGCCTGCGGAATCACGGGGCGCCGACCCGTCGCGGGACAGCGCCGGGCGGTCCAGACCCGGAACCCCACGTGTGTGTTCCCGGGATGTCGCATGCCCGCCACCCACTCCGACCTCGACCACCGCACCCCGCACGCCCGGGGAGGCGACACCGCCGTCGACAACCTCGCACCGCTGTGCCGACACGATCACTGTGCCAAACACGCGTACGGCTGGACGTATCGAAGACTTCCGAACGACGACATCGAATGGACAAATCCCCTCGGACGGGCCACCGTCGTCCCGGCCGGTGGCAACCGATCTCCCTGACCGCCGACGGGCGGTGCGATGTCCGCCTATCGGCCGATCCGGTCGAGGGCGCGAAACGCCAGCCCGCCGGCGCCGAGGAACCACGGATCTCCCCGGTAGTAGAAGCGGGTCGGGTGACGGAGGCCGAGGAACGGGCTGTCGTCGGTTGCGCCGCCGATGAGGTCGCCGACGTTGGTGCCGAGATAGGTGGCCAGGCTCATACCGTGTCCGCCGTATCCGACGGCGTACCAGACCCCATCGTCGGTGCGTCCGAGGTGTGGCATCAGGTCGAAGGTGGCGGCGAGCTTGCCTCCCCACACGTGCGTGATCTCAACTCCGGAGAGTTCCGGGAAGATCTCCCCGATCGCGGTCTGCATGCCGGCAGCGACCTCGGTGAGATCCAGATTCGGTGAGAGGTTCGGACGGCCCCCGAGGAGGAGACGATCATCGTCGGAACGGCGGAAGTAGTTGAGGAAGCGGCGCTGCGTCCAGTAGACGCGGTTGCCGGGCAGCAGTCGATCCAGCGTTTCGGCGGGGAGCGGAACGGTCGCGACCATGTATGAGCCGATCGGCACGACCTGGCGTCGAACGGACGGGACGAGGTCCTTGGGTGTGTAACCGTTGGTCGCCAACAGGACGTCGCCGCTCCGCACGGCCCCCTTCGTCGTAGACACGACATACTCGTCCCCGACCCGGCGAATCCCGGTGACTTCGCAGCCTTCGATGATCGGGACACCGCGGCCGGCAACCGCTGCTGCGAGGCCGAAGTTGTACTTCGCCGGATCAACCGCCCCGTCGACTTCGCTGACGAGTGCGACGGTGAACAGATCGGAGCCGATGACGGAGTGCAGATCGTCGCCTTCGTAGACCGTCGTGTTGAAGCCGTACTTCTCGCGGAGCATCCCGGACGTCGCGTGGGCCTTGGCCCGGCTCGAATCGTGATAGCCGAGTGAAACGGCGCCGGCTCGCCGGAACCCGGCGTCGAAGCCATCTTCACGGATGATGCGTTCGGCGAGGTCGATCGCTTCGAGCGAAGCATCCCACAAGGCATGTGTCGTCTCGGATCCGTACCGCTTCTCGAGGGTGGCGAGGCCCGGCTTGAGACCGTAGTTGAGTTGACCGCCGTTGATCGCCGACGCGGCCGAACCGATCTCCATAGCGTCGACCACGAGCACGGTCTTACCGAGATCGGCGAGGCGGCGGGCGGCGGTGAGACCCGTGACACCGGCGCCGATGATGACGGCGTCGAGGCGTTCTGTGGGGAGATCGTCGGCGGTGATCCCGGCGGGTTTGGGCGTGTTGTCGGTCCAGTAGGGAACGGTTTTCATGTGTCTCCTGGAACCTGGGTCCGGTCTATCAGTAGAGAGTAGAAAGTAGAAAGTAGAGAGTAGAAAGACCAGACGGGCCCCTCTTTCTACGTTGTACTTTCTACTTTCTACTCCTCTCATACACGACCTCGCCCAGGACCATCGTCATGTCCACGCTCGCGGCGAAGG
>JANTHO010000009.1 GCA_024762335.1 Acidimicrobiia bacterium
GGCTCCCTGCGAGGCACGGACCACATTCGGATTGAACGGGTCGACGGTGGGGTCCGCGATCAGCCGGTCGGCGCCCATCGCGTCGCAGGTGCGCAACATGGCGCCAAGGTTCACCGGTTTCTCGATCGCCTCGGCAACGAGGACGAGATCGTGCCGGAGCGTGTCGAGATCCGATCGCCAGGTCGATGCGACGGCGATGATCCCGTCGGGATTCTGACGCATCGTGAGCTTCTCGAACGCCCGCTCCGAGACCGTCGTCGGAGCTACACCCGTTCCGGCGACACGGTCGGCAACCGCGGTCGTCCCGGCTGATGCGAGATCGGGGCAGAGGAAGAGTGTGTCGATCGGGATGCTGGCGTCGAAGGCGCGTTCGACCTCGCGCATCCCTTCGATGAGGAACCGTCCGCTGGCTTCCCTCTCCCGCCGCTTCTTCAGACGGGCAGTCTCGATGATCCGGCGGTTGGAAGCGCTTTCGATGTCGAGGGTCACCATCCGCCGCCGCCGCTCGATGAGAACCCGCCGCCGCCGCTGAAACCCCCGAAGGATCCGCCGCTCCAGGACGACCCACCCCAGGAGGAGCCGCCGCTCGAGCCGAACCCGCCGCCGCCACCCCACCAGGAACCGCGGTCTTTCGACCAGGACGTGTCGCCGTAGACCGGCTCCCATCCATACGAGTCGGAGACGCCGCGGGTGATGACCCAGTGATGGAAGAACATCGTGAACGGGTCGAACGAGGCGATGCCGTCCGGGATCGGTTCACCCGTCCAGGTGTCGTTCTGCCCGCTCGTTCCTGCGTGCGCCAGTTCGGGGGCGAACCGGTCCGCGTCGTCGATCGTGCTGTCGGACAGGGCACGGCGCTGGACCGCATACGCTAGGGCGAACGCCTTCGGACCCCGGGGATCGGATGCCCCGAACGCTGCGGCCACATCGGCGTACGAACCGACGAGACCGAGTTCGTGCAGCGCCTCCCTGGCGGCCAGCCACCGGCGCATCGCTTGAGCGGGTTCGAGCGACATGGCGAGCACACCGGCGATCGTCCTGGACGAATCGCCGGTCGTGTAGGCAGCGAGTTCCACATGAAGTCGTTCGAAGACGTCCGGTCCGTCATCGCGCCGGTCGAGGAGCGCCGCGGTGATCGAGATTGGGAGACCGAGACGACGGGTGATCGGCCGGACACGCTCGATGTCGGCCAACGTCAGAAGGCCGGCGAGGGCGAACTCGACCGCCTCTGCAGGATCGAATCCTCGATCCCGGTGCTGCGCGTATGCAGCAAGGAACTGTTTGGTGTTGCCCTCGTTGTGGTTCATGAGCAGAAGGGCGGCGATGGCCGCTGGGTCGAGACCATCCATCTCCAGGCCGCTGCCGGCATCGGCGAGGTCCGCGCGGACCCGCTCGTAACGTTCCACGGCGTGGTCCGGGTCTTCGTCGAGGTCGGCCAGCGCCGCGGCGACGGCCGGACGGGCCGTCGACTCGGGGAGGTGCTCGTAGAGGCGCTCGAGCCTCGCCGTCTTGGCCTCCGCCTCGGTCGAGACGGCCCGGTACTCGGCTAGCGACTCGCTCAGCGGCGCCTCGCCGTCGAGGAGCGGGGCGGCGTCGGCGAACGCGAGTCCGAGCGGCGTGATACTCAGTTGACCGATCGACGAGTCCACGAGATCTACGATGAGAGCATCACCGGTTCGCCGGCGGGCGGCGGCAACCCGGTGGGGGCGAAGCGAATCGATCAGCCGGTTCAATTCTCTTCGCTTGGACTCGAACTTCTCCTCGTCGTCGAGATCGACGTCGAGAGCGGCCTCAGCGGCTTCCTGAACCGCGTTCTCGAGGATCGGGCGCTCATCGGAGGCCCGTAGTTCGAGCGGCTCCCTCGTCTCGGCGAGCAGACGGTCCCGATCGATGACGTCGATGAGGTCGAGGCTCCACAGGGCCGTGAGGGCGTTGGTATCGGAAGGGTCGCCCGACGAGACGCTCCACAACCCCGTGAGGCCCACCGCGGTCGGAACGTCGGTGACCGGAGGTGGGGGCGCTGCGTACTGCTCGTAGCGGGGGAGATCGCCGCCCGACGGTTCGAGCCGGGCAAGATCGCCGTCGATGAGGCTCTCGCGCTCGTCCCGACGCTCCTTGGTCTTCTCGCGGCGCAAGCCGGAGATGCGGTTGATCAACGTGTAGATGAAGAATCCGACGATGCCGAGGAAGACGATGAGGCCGAAGGGGAACCCGCCCGAGTCGGTGTCCTCCACAAGCGTCCCCGCGAGTGCCTGTTCGATCGATCCTACGATCGCCAGGAGGCCACCCTCGAAATCTCCCGCGGCGAAGAAGCTTCGCGCCGAACCAGCGATGGCACTTCCTGAGACCGTGACACCGTCTTGCGTGACGACCTCGGTCCGGCGCTCGTTGAGCGACACGAGCACGAGGATCCCGTTCTCCTCGACTGGATCGCCGACGCCCCACGCATTCGCGAGCTCGGCGGCGAAGTCGGCGGGGTCCTCACCCCGGCTGTCTTGGACGACGACGACGGCGATCGGATTGCCGTAATGAAACACGATCCGGGAGATGGCATCTTCGATCCGCTGGGGATCGTCGACGACGCCCGGTTCGTCGGTGAAGAAACCCTGACAGACGACGCCCGCATACTCGCCGCAGTCGACCGGGGCCCGCTGAGCCGCTGCCGGGGAGGCAGCGACGACCACGGCTACCAGGGAGAGCAGCGAGATGAGAAAGGTGCGGAGGGATCGTGTCATGGAACAGATGATGGTCCGTCCGGCGCGCCCACACAATCCCCTGGCGGCGCGTCGGCCATCCACCGCTCGCGATGGATCGTGTCGGGCCTGTGACCCCTAGCGAGCGATCCGGAGCGGCGATCGGGCGCGGCGTGGCCGATCGTGACGACACCGATCGGCGACACGTCGTCCGGAATACCGAGGAGAGCCGAGAGGCCATCCAGATTGTGCGAACCGAGAAAGCCTGCGGCAAGGCCTTCATCTACAGCGGCGAGGAGCAGCAGCATCATCGAAGCGCCGGCATCGACCCACCAGTACGGAACCGGCCATCCGGCCTCTGTGGCCAAAGGTCCCGTCTCGCCACCTTTGTCCGCCTCCCGGTACCGTTCGAGATAGGCGTCCTTGCGGACACAGATCACGACGTGAACCGGAGCACGCGAGATCCACGGATCGAATCCGTTGGCAACATACTCATCTTCATCGGCGAGACGCGCGATCGCCCTTCTGCGTTCAGCATCCTCCACGACGACGAACGACACACCCTGGGAGAAGCCGGCGCTCGGCGCCTTCTGCGTACGTGCCAGGATCCGGTCGAGAGCGACGTCATCCACCGGGCGGTCCGCGTAGTTGCGAACCATCCGGCGGTGACGAACGACCTCTCCGAACTCCACGTCAGAGGTCTTCCAGCGCCTCCTGGATGTTCTCCAGGGCGCTCTTGGCATCCGAGAACAGCATCATCGTCGAAGGCATGTAGAACAGCGGATTGTCGATGCCGGCGAAACCGGGGGAGAGGCTTCGTTTGATGACCACCGTCGTCTTCGCCTTGTCGACCTCGAGGATCGGCATGCCGTAGATCGGACTCGATGCGTCATCGCGGGCCGACGGGTTCACGACGTCGTTCGCTCCGACGACCAGCACCACATCCGTGTCGGGGAAGCGCGGATTCGAGTGGTCGAGATCGAGGAGGACGTCGTAGGGAACGTCGGCTTCGGCGAGCAGCACGTTCATGTGGCCCGGCATGCGGCCGGCGACCGGGTGGATCGCATACTCGACCGTCACCTCGCGTTCTTCGAGCGCGTTGGCGAGGTCCCTCACGGCGTGCTGCGCTTGAGCGACGGCGAGTCCGTAGCCGGGCACCACGAGCACCTTCTGCGCATAGGCGAGGGAGATGGCGACGTCTTCGGGAGTCGCGCTGTTGACGGGCTTATCACCGGCGTCGATCGGACCCGCGCCTTCGGTTCCGAACCCTGCGAACAGCACGTTCGCCAGCGACCGGTTCATGGCTTCCGACATCTGGACTGTGAGGATGAAGCCCGCCGCACCGACGAGTGCGCCGGCGATGATCAATCCCTGGTTGCCGATGACGAAGCCGGCCATGGCCGCCGCGACACCGGAGAGGGAGTTGAGCAGTGAGATGACGACGGGCATGTCGGCCCCGCCGATCGGGATCACTCCGGTGATACCCAGCAAGAACGAGAGAGCCGCAAGGATCCAATAGCCGGCCGGTTGGTTGAATCCGACTGCCCACACGGCCGACGCCGTCATGAGGAGGACGACGACCAGGTTGAAGTACGGGCCGCCCGGGAGCGCGACCGGCTTGCCGGTGATCGTCCCCTGGAGCTTTCCATAGGCGACGAAGCTGCCAGAGAACGTGACGACACCGATCGCGATCGACAATGCAACGGTGACCTCGGTCTCGGTCGCGTAGCTGGCGTTCGATCCAACGATCGTGCCGGCGGCAACGATCTCGGCGAAGGCTACGAGCGCCGACGCCCCGCCGCCGAAGCCGTTGAAGGCCGCGACGAGTTCGGGCATCGAGGTCATCTTCACCTTGAGAGCGAGAACGGCACCGATGGCACTTCCGATGAGCGCCCCGACGATGATCACCCACCACAGGATCGACGCCCACGAAACGGCTTCGCCACTGCCCGTGTGGATCGGATCGAGATCCCTGATGTAGAACAGGGTGACGAGGATCGCAACCGCCATGCCGGCAGCGGCGATCTGGTTGCCACGGCGTGCCGTTCTCGGCGATCCGAGACCCTTCAGTCCGAGGATGAAGAGGACACCGGCGAAGAGGTAGAGCAGGACCATCATTTCTTGGCCCCCGGCTTCTTCTTGAACATCTCGAGCATCCGGTCGGTGACGAGGAAGCCACCGACGACGTTGATCATGGCGAATGCCATGGCGAGGATGCCGAGGACGATCGCGACCGTGCCCTCAGCGTAAGCGGCGGCGATGATCGCACCGACGATCGTGATGCCTGAAATGGCGTTCGCTCCCGACATGAGCGGCGTGTGCAGCGTCGGTGGCACCTTCGAGATGACTTCGAAACCGACGAACGCCGCAAGGACGAATACGACGATTCCCTGAATGAACTCGGGACTCATGAGGCCTCCCCTTCGGGGTCTTCGAGATCCATTGCCGAACGGGTGCGGGGATGCAGGATCCAGCCATCGTTCGTGATCGTGGCGGGGCCGGCGACCTCGTCCTCGAGATCGACGGTGAAGCCCTCTTCGCCTCGCCAGCGTCCAACGAGCTCCTGCAGGTTCCGCGCGTACATGCGGCTGGCGTCCGTTGCGACGCGGCTCGGCAGATCGATCGGTCCGTGGATCGTGACGCCACCGACGTTCACGATCTCATCGGCGACGGTGCCTTCAACGTTTCCGCCGGACGAGGCGGCCATGTCGACGATGATCGCGCCTTCGTGCATCCGTGCAACCACGTTCGCCGTGACGAGCGTTGGGGCGGGACGGCCGGGAATCTGGGCGGTCGTGACGATCATGTCCGCTTTGGTCGCGTAGTCGGCGAGGATTTCCTGCTGCTTCGCAGCGGTCTCGGCGTCGACTTCCCGCGCGTAGCCCCCCTCGTCCATTTCGACGGTTGGGGCGGGCACGAATTTCGCTCCGAGGCTCTCAACCTGTTCCTTAGTCTCCGGCCGAATGTCGTACGCATGGACGATCGATCCGAGGCGTTTGAACGTTGCGATTGCCTGGAGACCGGCGACGCCGACACCGAGCACCAGCGCCCGGGCGGGGGGAATCGTCCCCGCAGCGGTGACGAGCATCGTCGGGAACTTCGGAGAGTCGTCGGCAGCGATGATCGCCGCCGCGTACCCTGCGATATTCGCCTGTGAAGACAGGGCATCCATGGCCTGAGCAAGCGTCGTTCGCGGCACCGCCTCGACGGCGAGGGCGGTGATCTTCCGGTCTGCCAGCGCCCTCACCAGGTCGACCGCAGTGAACGGTTCGAGGAAGCCCGCAAGCACGGCGCCTCCGGGGATCAGTTCCACCTCTTCGAGGGTTGGTGGGCCGACCCTGAGAACCAGATCGGCATTGTGGGACGTCGCAGCATCGGCGACGATCGTTGCTCCGGCTTCCACGAACTCGTTGTCGGGGAACCCGGCAGCATCACCTGCTCCGGCTTCCACCACCACATCCCAGCCCCAACCGGTGAAAACCTTGACGGAAGCGGGGACGGCGGCGACACGACGTTCGTGGGCGGCATGTTCGAGTGGTATTCCTAGTCGCATCGGACGGAACGGTAACGCAAAATCGTGAGCAACCCCATTCCTGGCGCTTGTCGGGAAAACGGACCTGTGACCCTTGAACGACATGCAGATTCATGAGAAGGTCACGGGACGGAGGAATCATGCGAAGACAGCTTCTGGAACACCCCGGTCCGCTCACCGGTAGACCCCTCAGAACATCGGAATCCGACGACCTCGTGCCGGGTCCCGGCGAGATCGTGATCGACGTGGCGGCGTGCGGCGTCTGCCGCACCGACCTGCAGATCGTCGAAGGAGATCTCGAGGCGCGTACGCTTCCGATCGTGCCGGGCCATCAGATCGTCGGCCGGGTACTGCGTGTCGGCAGTGGCGTGACGGCTTGGTCGATTGGAGATCGTGTCGGGGCCGGCTGGCTTGGGGGCGCATGCGGCACGTGTGAGTACTGTCGCAGCGGCAGAGAGAACCTGTGTGCCGACGCCGTGTTCAACGGCTGGGACCGCGACGGCGGCTACGCCGAACAGGCGACTGTGCGGGCCGACTACGCGCTCCACATCCCACCGTCCTTCGACGACGTCGATGCCGCTCCGCTGCTGTGCGGCGGCATCATCGGTTACCGGTCGCTGAAGGTCTCCGGGATCCGGCCGGGCGGACGCCTCGGACTCTACGGCTTCGGGGCGTCGGCACTTCTCGCGATGCAGGTGGCGCTGCACTGGGGCTGCGACATCTTCGTCGCCACGCGATCGCCGACCGAACAGCAGCGTGCGATCGAGATGGGCGCCGCATGGACCGGCTCGTACCACGATCGGCCGCCGGTCGCTCTCGATGCTGCGGTGACGTTCGCCCCGGTGGGGTATGTGGTGGTCGAAGCGTTGAAGTCGATCGCCAGGGGTGGCACAGTCGCGATCAACGCGATCCATCTCGACCGGGTTCCAACCTTCGGCTACGGCCTGCTCTGGGGCGAGCGGCAGATTCGCAGCGTTGCGAACTTCACCAGAGAAGACGCCACCGAGTTCCTCACACTGGCGGCGGAGATCCCGATCCGGACGGTGCCGGACATCTATCCACTCGGCGACGCCAACCTGGCCCTCCAGCGGCTGAAGGAAGGCCTGGTTCGGGGCGCAGCCGTGCTCGTGCCTGAGCGGTAGCGACGAGCGGTTGCCGTTTCGTTGTCACCTCGGGGTAGGGTGCGGCCTCCGCCGATTGGAAGCGAGATTCCGTGAGCCGCGATATCGACGAAACGAGAACATCGAGCCGGGGTCCCGTCGTTCTGGCCGTGCTGTCGGCCGCGATGTTCGTCTATGTGATCGATACGACGCTGATGAACGTCTCGATCTCGGCGCTCGTCGAGGATCTCGATACGACCGTCGGAATGGTTCAGACGGCGATCACGCTCTACACGCTCACGATGGCATCGTTCATGTTGACCGGCGGGAAGCTCGGCGACATCTGGGGATCGAAACGTGCGTTCCGGATCGGGTTGATCGTCTACGGCATCGGAACCACCATCACCGCCGTCGCTCCGACGATCGGGTTCGTCATGATCGGATGGTCGATCCTGGAGGGACTGGGGTCGGCCCTGATCGTCCCCGCCATCAACACACTCGTTCGCGCCAACTTCGCGGGGACGAAACGGGCCTCGGCCTACGGGGTTCTGTTCGGTGTTGCGGCAGCGGGTGCCGCGTTCGGTCCGCTGATCGGGGGCTGGGTCACGACCTACCTCAGTTGGCGTGTTGCGTTCGGTGCGGAGGCGCTCATCGTGCTCGGCGTCCTGCTCGCATCGGGGCTGATCAACGACGCACCGGCGGTCATTCCGAAGCCGAAACTCGATGTCGTCGGCGTCGTACTATCGGTCGCCGGACTGGGTCTGTTCGTGTTCGGAATCCTTCAAACGTCGAGCAGGGGCTGGAGCGATCCGGTGGTGCTGACACTGATCGGTGCCGGCATCGTCGTTACCGGCGTATTCATCTGGTGGGTGGTGAGGCGTGAAGCAGCGGGAGCGCCGGTTCTCGTCCACCCTTCGATCTTCCGGCATCGGACCACCTCGGCGGGTCTTCCGATCCTCTCGACGCAGACGTTCGCACAGGCAGGACTCCTGTTCCTGATTCCGCTCTTCACCCAGTCCGTGCTCGGATTCGACGCGTTGCAAACCGGAATCACCCTCCTGCCGCTCTCGATCGGTGTTCTCCTCACATCCACGTTGACGCCGTCGCTCGGCCGCAAAATCTACCCGAAGTACATCATCCAGGTCGGTCTGGTGCTCCTGTTCGTCGGCGGGTTCATCCTCGCCCAATCGATCGAGACGGCCACGCAGGCATCGGACATGGCGCTCGGCCTTCTCATAGGCGGTCTTGCCATCGGCGTCATCGCGGGGCAGCTCCCGAACCTCATCCTGAGCGGTGTCGATCCGGATGAGGCGAGTGAGGCATCCGGGTTGCAGGGGACCGCCCAAAACCTCGGCATGGCGCTGGGTACAGCGGTGATCGGCACGGTGATTCTCAGCGTCGGACTCTCCTCGATGGGTAGTCGGGTGAACGAGAGTCCGATCATCCCTCAGGACACCAAGGCTCAGATCACATCCGTCCTCGAGAGCGGGCTGAACGAGGCCAGCCGGCAGGAGGTGGACGACACGATCGCCGCTGCAACGCCCGAGGTACAGAGCGAGATCGGCACCGTCTATCACGAGGCTGTGCTCGACGGTTTCCAGGGCGCCATTCTGGTCGGCGGCGTCGTTGCCCTGTTGGGCGCTCTCCTGGCGATTCGCCTGCCGAAGCAGAAGCTTCCGGGCAAAGCCGGTGTCGAAGAGGTCATTCGGGAGGCCGTCCGGAACCCGACGATTCCCGCGATGCAACTCGAGATGGAAGACCTGCCGGGGAAGACCCGGACATAGCCGACGCGCGATCGTTCAGGCGTCGAGGAAGAAATCCGGCATCAGATCGGCGTCGGGAACCGACGCATACTTCGAGAAGTCGGTCGTGCCCGCCTCGGCGAGAACCTCGTCGTCGATGTAGAAGTTCCCCGTGGCCTCACGGCTCGGCCGGCTGAAGATCTCGTATGCAGCGTCGGCCATGATCTCTGGGGACCGGGTCCGGCGCATCGACTCCTCACCGCCCAGCAGATTCTGCACGGCCGCTGTGGCGATCGCGGTTCGGGGCCAGAGGCTGTTGACCGCCACACCCCGTGACGCGAACTCTGCGGACATGCCGAGCGTGCACATCGACATGCCGTACTTCGCGATCGTGTACGCCAGGTTGTTGGCGAACCAGTGGGGAGCGAGGTTCAACGGCGGACTCAGGGTGAGGATGTGAGGATTCTCAGCCTCCATGAGATGCGGGAGGCAGGTTCTCGACACGAGGTAGGTGCCGCGCGTGTTGATGTCCTGCATCAGATCGTACGTCTTCATCGGGAGCTGGAGCGTTCCCGCGAGATTGATCGCCGACGCGTTGTTCACACAGATGTCGATGCCGCCGAATGCCTCGACGGTCGCGTTGACGGCGGCTTCGACCTGGTCATCGAACCGTATGTCTCCGACGATCGGGAGCGCCTTCCCCCCTGCGGCTTCGATCTCGGCGGCCGCCGTATAGATCGTGCCCGGCAGCTTCGGATTGGGGTCGGCGGTCTTGGCGATCAGCGCTACGTTCGCACCGTCCTCCGCCGCGCGTTTCGCAATGGCGAGGCCGATGCCGCGGCTCCCGCCGGAGATGAACATGGTCTTACCCGCGAGGCCCGACATGGAAGCTCCTTCGATATGGCGTCAGCGGAGGCTACTCGCTCGGCGTGGAACAGCAGGCGTCGGAGATCTGAGCCCGGGCCGATTCGCCGAGGGGGACGAGCGGCGCCCGCATCGTTCCGGGTATCAATCCGGCCAGTTCCGAAGCCGCATATGTCCCTGCGAGGCCGAAACGTTCCACGATCGCGGTCATGGCCGTGAGGGCCCTCTGGGCGTCGGCATCGCCGCCGGCGGATATCACCAGATCCGGCGTGTAGTTCGTCGAGGCAGTGATGGCACCGTATGCGCCGAGGGCTACTGCCTCGTGGACGAGTCTCGATGCGCCCGTGAACAGTGTGTACCCGGGTCCCGCACCGGTGAGGACCGGGGTGATCCGTTCGGCCTTGCCGCCCGAATCCTTCATCCCGACGATGTTCGGATGCCGGGCGAGATCGACCGCCGTTTCGACCGGAAGCTCATAACCGGTGACGGCGGGGACCGTGTAGCAGAACACCGGGATCGGCGAGATGTCCGCGACAGCGCGATAGAACGATGCGACGAGTTCGGCATTGCCGCGGAGCAGCAGCGTTGGAGTCGTCACAAGCACCGCGTCCGCTCCCGATTCCGCCGCCTCCTTCACCTGCGCCGCTGCTTGACGGACGGACTGGGCGGACACGCCGGTCAGGAGGAACGCGGACGATCCGAGCAGTCTTCTGGCAATCGTCGTCAGCGATGCACGCTCTCCGGCTTCGAGATACGGGCTCTGGCCAGTGGACCCGCCGAGAAGGAACCCGGTGACGCCGCGACCGGTCAGGGTCTCGAGGTTGTGGAGGTGTGCCCGCTCGTCGAGCGATCCATCAGAGTCGAACGGCGTGATCAACGCCACCATTGTGGGAGGGGGAAGCTTCATCTATGACCTCCAATCCGAGTGGAAGAAGCGTCCTCTCGGTCGATCGACCCGTTCGTACGTATGGGCGCCGAATAGGTCTCGCTGTGCCTGGAGCAGGTTCGCGGGCAGACGATCCGACCGGTAGGCATCGTAGAACGACAGCGCGCTTGCGTAGGTGGGCACCGGGATTCCGCTCGTCACGGCTCGCACGACGGTGCGTCGCCATCCGGGCTCCGCCTCGGCGAGGGCGTCGGCGAAGAACGGTTCCGTGAGAAGGTTCGCGACGCTGCCGTTCGACCGGTAGGCACGGGTGATGTCGCCCAAGAAGCGAGAGCGGATGATGCACCCTGCTCTCCAGAGCGAAGCGATGACCGCCGGGTCCAGATGCCACCCGTAGTCGCGGGACGCGGCATCGAAGAGCATGAACCCCTGAGCGTACGAGACGATCTTCGATGCGTAGACGGCATCTTCGAGGTCGGAGACCACTGCTGCTTCGTCGTCGATGATCGGCCCGCGCGATCCGGAGAGGATCTGCGATGCGGCGGCGCGCTCGTCGACCAATGCCGAGACGATCCTGGCGTAGACGGCCTCCGCGACGAGTGTCGTCGGCATGGCCTGATTCATCGACGCCACGACCGTCCACTTGCCGGTGCCCTTCTGACCTGCAGCATCGAGCACACGATCGAGGAGAGGCGTGCCGTCGTCGTCGACGGCTCTCATGATCCGGGCGGTGATCTCGATCAGGAACGAGTCGAGACGTCCCGTATCCCATCGCTCGAAGATGGGGGCCATCTGCGGCGGGGTGAGACCGAGGCCGCGCCGCATCACGTCGTACGCCTCGGCGATCACCTGCATGTCGCCGTACTCGATGCCGTTGTGGACCATCTTCACGTAGTGGCCGGCGCCACCCGGCCCGATCCACTCGCAGCACGGCTCGCCGTCCGCCTTCGCGGCGATCGCCGTGAAGATGGATGAGATTTCGGGCCAGGCCGAGACGTTGCCGCCCGGCATGATCGACGGTCCGAACCGGGCACCGTCCTCGCCGCCGGAAATGCCCATCCCGACGAATTGGATCCCGAGGTCCGAGAGTCGTTCTGTCCGCCGTTCGGTGTCGACGAATCGGGAATTCCCTCCGTCGATGATGATGTCGCCGCGTTCGAGGAGCGGGATCAGCGCATCGATCTGATCGTCGACGGGTTTGCCGGCCTTGATCATCATCATCACGACCCTCGGGCGGTCCAGTGTCGATACGAGATCTTCGATCGACCAGGTTCCGACGACGGTCGTGCCGGCTGCCTCCGCGGACAAGAACTCGTCGGTACGTTCCGGAGTTCGGTTGTAGACGGCAACGGTGATGCCATGGTCGGCCATGTTCATGACGAGATTGCGTCCCATCACGGCGAGGCCGATGAATCCGAGATCAGCAGTGTGCGACATGCCCCGGACGGTATCACCCTTCGGGGAGTTCATCTCCATAGAGCCAGACGTCGAAGAACACTCCGAGGTCGCGTCCGGCGACCTCTTCCGCGAGGGCGATGAAGTCCTGCGTCGTCGCGTTGGCGTCGGCGAATCGATCGCTGTAGACGCGCAGCGTCGTGAAGAACGCGTCGTCGCCGATCTCGTCGCGCAGCGCCGCGAGCAGGAGACCACCGCGTTGGTACACACTCCCATTGAACAGATCATCCGGGGGAGGCGTGCCCGGCGGCCCGTAGCCCGCGATCCGGGCGGCCTGGGTCCGGTTGGCGACTTCCTCACGGTAAGCGGCGCTGCCGTGCAGATGCTCGACCCAGAGCATCTCGGCGTAGGTGGCGAAACCCTCGTTGAGCCAGATGTCGGACCACCGTGCGAGGGAGACCGAGTCGCCGAACCACTGGTGGGCGAGTTCGTGGACGAGGACGTACTCGAAGAACGGCGCGTCGACCATCTGCCTGCCGAAGAGGGAAAGCGTCTGGTTCTCCAGAGCCGATGGGAAGCCGTCGACCACGGCGATCCCGTATCGGCTGAATGGATACGGTCCGAACGCTGCTTCGAGCGTTCGAATCATCTCACCCGTCCGCTCGAGTGCGGCCGGCGGATCCTCTGAGAGATCGGCGGGGAGGAAGTTCCGGACTTCGATTCCGGCCGCCTCGGTGGACACAGGGTCGGCCACGACCTGCCATCCGCGGCCGAGCGCGACGGTGGCGAGATAGGTCGCCATCGGGGAGGTCATCTCCCACTGCGACGCCACCCCACCGTCCTTCGAGGCGCTGCCGGCGTCGTCCCCGTCGTTGAGGACCCGTTCACCGTTGGCGGCCGTCCCGTACCCGGCGGGGCCGCGAACGGCGAACGTGAACGTCGCCTTGTCGAGCGGGTGGTCATTGCAGGGGAACCAGGAGTGAGCGGCGTCGGGTTCGGCGGCAACGAACTGCTCTCCGTTGGGACCGTCGAACCATCCGATGGGGAAGGGAAGGGCCGCCGACTCGTACGGTGCCGGAGTGCCCGAGTAGTTGATCGCGACCCGGAACTCGTCACCGTCGGCGATCGCGACACCGGTGATGACGAGTTCCTCACCGTCGCGGCTGAACGGCACTTCAGTCCCGTCGACCTGGAGGCCGGAGATGCTCCATCCGGCGAAGTCGAGGTTAAAACCGGAGAGGTTCTGGGTGGCTACGGCGTCGATGGCGACACCCGCGCCGACGCTCCCGTCTTCCTCATATGCGAGATCGATGCGGTAGTGCTGAACGTCGTATCCGCCGTTGCCGAGCGACGGGTAGTAGTCGTCCCCGATGCCGGGCGCCCCGGGCGTGAAGGAGGGCGAGGTGGCCTCAGTGACACCGGTTGTCGCCGTCACGGCGCCGTCGCCATTCGTACACGACGCGGAGAGCAGGACCAGGGCGATGGCGAGAGCGCGACGCATAGGGGAACGCTACCTCGTCGGGCGGCTGTGGCTACATCGAAATCGCTCTCGCCACGGCGTCACCCATCTCGGTCGTCGACGCCGAGGGACCGGCACCTGCGATATCGGCGGTCCGAAGGCCGGCGTCGAGAACGTCGTTGACCGCCTGTTCGATCGCATCCGCAGCGTCGGGGAGTTCGAGCGAGTGACGGAGCGCCATGGCGGCCGCGAGGATCGCCGCGAGCGGATTGGCGAGTCCCTTCCCAGCGATGTCGGGTGCGGAACCGTGGACCGGTTCGTAGAGGCCGGGAGGCCCGTCCCCAAGCGACGCAGAGGGGAGGAGACCGAGCGACCCTGGGAGCATCGAAGCCTCGTCCGTGAGGATGTCCCCGAACAGGTTCCCCGTGACGACGACGTCGAAGTCCTTCGGTCGTGAGAGCAGGTACATGGCCATAGCGTCGACGAGAACGACCTCGTAGTCGATGTCGGGGAACTCGTCTGCCATCACGCGCTGCGCGACGCGTCGCCAGAGACGGGACACCTCGAGGACGTTGGCCTTGTCCACGGAGGTCACCCTGCCGTCGCGGCGCCTCGCCGCCTCGCCCGCGACCCGGATCACCCGTTCGATCTCCGGGACCGAATAGACCATCTCGCTGCGAGCAACGGTCCCGTCGTCCGAGAGCGACGACGGGCCGAAGTAGATCCCTCCGGTCAATTCGCGAACGAAGAGGATGTCGACGCCGGAGGCGTCGCGCAATGGCGACGCAGCAGGAAAGTGGACCTGGATGGGGCGCAGATTCGCGTAGAGGCCGAGGGCGGCACGGATCCCGAGCAAGCCGTCCTCGGGACGGGTCTTCGCGAGAGGATCATCCCAACGAGGGCCGCCGACGGCACCGAGCAGCACGGCGTCCGCGTCGCGACAGGCTTCGAGCGTAGACGTGGGGAGCGGATCGCCGGTCGTGTCGATCGCGATACCACCGATCAGGTGCTCTTCGAACGAGAACGAGAGGCCGAAACGGAGCGCGACCGCTTCCAGAGCCTTGCGCGCCTCCGCCACCACCTCCGGGCCGATACCGTCACCCGGCAAGAGGACGAATCGGCTCATCGATCGCCGCCGAGCGCGCCGTTCCGGTCGATCATGGCCTTGTTGAGGGCGGCGACGAATGCACGAGCGGAGCCCTCGACCACGTCGGTCGACACGCCGCGGCCCGAGTAGGTTGTCGGACCCGTCTGGATGATGACGCTCACCTCCGCCATCGCGTCGGCTCCCGAAGTAAACGGAACCACCCGGTAGTCGAGCAGGGTGGCGGGGAACCCGAACGCATCTTGGAGAGCGACAAACGCGGCGTTGACCATGCCGTCGCCCTCCGCCGAGGTTTCGATGGGCTCGTCCCCTCTCGTAACCCGAACCGTCGCAACCGGCGGCTCCTGGTCTCCGCCGCGAAGGTGGAGGCCGACGAGTTTGACGACATCGGCGGCAATGCCCGTCTCCTCTTCGATGATGGCCTTGAGGCCTTCTTCGGAGATCTCCCCTTTGCGGTCGGCGAGTTCCTTGAACCGGTCGAACGCCCTCTGGAAGTCGACATCCTCGAGTCGGACACCCATCTTCGACAGGGCATCCGAGAAGGCGGCGCGACCCGAGTGCTTCCCCAACACGAGCGACGAGTGTTGCCCGACATCCGCCGGATCCATGATCTCGTACGTCTGACGGGATTTGAGTACCCCGTGCTGATGGATCCCCGCTTCGTGAGCGAAGGCGTTCCTGCCGACGACGGCCTTGTTGTACTGGACGGGGTAGCCGGTCAGCCGGGAGACGAGGCGCGACGTTTCGAAGATCTGCGTCGTGTCGGCTGCCACCGTGACGGGGTAGTGGTCGTGGCGGGTCTTGACCGCCATGATGATCTCCTCCGTCGAGGTGTTCCCTGCCCGCTCGCCGATGCCGTTGACGGCGCATTCGATCTGCCTGGCGCCGGCAGCGATCGCCGCCAGCGAGTTTGCGACCGCCATTCCGAGGTCGTTGTGGCAGTGCGTGGAGATCACGATGTCGTCTCGACCCTCACGGACCTCCTCGGCGACGCGGCCGATGAGGGCCGCGAACTCATCCGGCATCGTGTATCCGACGGTATCAGGGATGTTGATCGTCGTCGCGCCCGCGGCCACCGCCACCTTGCACGCCTCGATGACGAAGTCCGGATCGGAGCGCGTGGCGTCCTGGGGTGAGAACTCCACGTCCTCGCACAGACCTCTCGCTCTGGCGACACTGTCCGCGATCGAGGTGAGCACCTCGTCCGGCGTCATGTTCAGCATCTGCTCCATGTGGATCGGCGACGTCGATTGGAAGACGTGGATCCGCGAGCGCTCGGCCGGAGCGACGGCCGCAGCCGCCCGATCGATGTCGTCTGGATGGGTGCGGGCGAGTGCCGCGATGATCGGGCCTTTGACCTCGGTGGCGATCCGATGGACCGCTTCGAAGTCACCGGGCGAAGAGGCAGGGAAACCGGCCTCGATGACGTCGACCTTGAGGCGGGCCAGCTGAGCAGCGACCGCAACTTTGTCATCGGGTGAGAGTGCGATGCCGGGTGCCTGCTCGCCGTCGCGGAGGCTCGTGTCGAAGATGATCAGTCGGTCGGCCGTCGCAGTGGTCATACGTCGTCTGCCGGAATCTTGTCTACCAGGAACGGCATCATGGCCCGCAGCTCACGGCCGACGACCTCGACCGGATGTTCGGTCACCGCGGCCCGTGCCGCCAGCAGGTTCGGGGACCCTGCTCGGTACTCGTCCATCCACTCTTTGGCGAATGCCCCAGACTGGATCTCGTCGAGGATCGTGCGCATCTCGGCTTTCGTGTCGTCGTCGACGACCCGGGGCCCTCTCGTGATGTCGCCGTACTCGGCCGTGTCCGAAACCGAGTGGCGCATCCACGAGATGCCGCCTTCGTAGAGCAGGTCGACGATGAGCTTCAACTCGTGAAGGACCTCGAAGTAGGCCATCTCTCCCGGGTATCCGGCTTCGGTGAGCGTTTCGAAGGCGGCCCTGATCATCGAATCGATCCCACCGCAGAGAATGACCTGTTCGCCGAAGAGGTCGGTCTCGGTCTCGTCGCGGAAGGTGGTCTCGATGACACCCGCTCGTGTACTGCCGATGCCGTGGGCGTAGGAGAGAGCCACCGACTTGGCTTCACCGGTCGCGTCCTGGTGGATGGCGATGAGCGACGGCACACCGCTGCCTTCAACATATTGTCGGCGGACGAGATGCCCGGGCCCCTTCGGCGCGACCATGGCAACGTCGACGTCCGGCGGTGGCGTGATGTAGCCGAAGTGGATGTTGAATCCGTGGGCGAAGAGCAGCATGTCTCCGGCGTTCAGATTCGGTGCGATCACGTCTTCGTACAGTTCCGCCTGGATCTGATCGGGCACGAGGATCATGATGACGTCCGCCCACTCGGCGGCGGTTTCGGGATCGACAACCTTGAGGCCGGCGTCGGAGGCTCGCTGCGTACGGGCGGATCCCTCGCGGAGTCCGACGACGACATCGACGCCCGATTCTTTCAGGTTCATCGCGTGGGCGTGACCCTGGCTTCCGAATCCGATCACAGCGACTTTGCGTCGGGTGATCAGCGCCGGGTCGGCGTCCCCCTGGTAGTACATCGTGGGCATGGGGCCTCCTCAGGCGCTCTTGAGTTGTTTCTTTGAGGTCTTCTGATCTTTCGCCAGGGCGATCCTGCCGGACTTGGCGAGTGCGACGACACCGTAGGTCGACATGAGCTGCAGGAAATCGGCGAGACGCTCGGGCGGTCCGACAACCTCAAACGTGATCGTCGCAGCTCCGACGTCGACGGCCCTCGCTTCCGAGACCCGGGCGGCGTCCAGGATCTCACCGCGACGCTTCGGATCGGCCTTGACGCGAACCAGCATGAGTTCGCGTTCGACCGCCGTGCCCGGTTCGAACTCGGTCACCTTCACCGTGTGGACGAGTTTGTAGAGCTGTTTGACGATCTGTTCCATCTCGGGTCCGTCGACGACGACCGTCATGCGCGAGAGGGTCGGATCCTCGGTGGGGCCCACCGTCAACGAGTGGATGTTGAAGCCTCGCCTTGCGAACATGGTCGAGACTCTGGCGAGCACACCCGGTTTGTTCTCGACGAGGACGGCGATGATGTGTTTCACGTTGGATCCTCCACGCTCATGAAGTCTTCTCTGCTCATGGCGATGTCGTCGTTGGACCCGCCGGCCGGGACCATCGGGAAGATCATCGCCTCCGGATCGCATCGGAACTCGATGAGTACTGGACGGTCGTTGATCGACATCGCCTGTTCAATCACTCCCGCGACCTCGCTCGGATGGTCGGCCCGGAGCCCCGTCCCGCCGCACGCTTCCGCGAACTTCGCGAAGTCCGGTGTGTGCGGATGGAGCTCGGTCTCGGACAGCCGCCCGTCGTAGAAGAGGTGCTGCCACTGTTTGACCATCCCGAGCGACTCGTTGTTGAGGAGGGCGACCTTGATCGGGATGTGCTCGACTGCCGCTGTGATCATCTCCGTTCCGGTCATCTGGAAACAACCGTCGCCGTCGATGGCCCACACGAGTTCGTCCGGTGTCCCGACCTTGGCGCCGATCGCTGCCGGGATGGCGTATCCCATCGTTCCCAGTCCGCCCGAGTTGATCCATCTCCTCGGCTCTTCGAACCCCCAGAACTGAGAGGCCCACATCTGATGCTGGCCGACACCCGCGACGATCGTGGCGTCGCCGCCGGTGATCCGGTGGAGTTCTTCGATGACGAACTGCTGCTGGATGGGCCCATCCGGGTCCTGCTCGTAGGCGAGGGGGTAGACGGCCTGCCACTCCTCGATCGTCGCGAACCACGGGCGACGCGACGGAGCAGGATCGCGCTTCTCGGCTTCGGCGAGGAGCTGGCCGAGAACGGCCTTGGCGTCCCCGACGATGGGGACGTCGGCAAATCGGATTTTCCCGATCTCGGCCGGGTCGACGTCGACGTGGATGACCTTCGCCTCGGTGGCGAAATGTTTCGGGTCGCCGGTGATGCGATCGTCGAACCGGGCGCCGATCGTGATGAGGAGATCGGAACGCTGGAGGGCCGTCGTCGCCGTGTAGTTGCCGTGCATGCCGGGCATGCCGAGGTTGAGCGGATGCGAGTCGGGGAAGGCGCCGCGCGCCATGAGCGTCGTCACCATGGGGACGTTGATTCGTTCGGCGAACTCCTTCAGTTCGTCCGTCGCGCCGGCGGCGACGACACCACCGCCGATGTAGAGGACGGGCCGCTCCGATGCGTCGATGAGATCGAACGCGGCTTTGACCTGCCGCGGATGCCCTTTGACGGCCGGCTTGTAGCCGGGGAGCTTGATCTCACCGGGCCGGTGCCACGTCATCGTGTCGGCGAGCAGATCCTTCGGGATATCGATCAGGACCGGGCCCTTGCGGCCCGTCGATGCAAGATGGAATGCTTCGCGAACCGCATCGGGGATCTCTTCGACGCTCGTGAGGAGCGTGTTGTGCTTCGTGGCCGGCATTGACATGCCCCACGTGTGTGCCTCCTGGAACGCGTCGTTTCCAATCGAGGTCGTTGCGACCTGGCCCGTGATCGCAACCACCGGAACCGAATCCATGTAGGCATCCTGCAGCGCGGTGAGGAGATTCGTCGCAGCCGGTCCCGACGTCACCATGGCCACACCGACACGACCGGTCGCGTGGGCATAGCCGGAGGCCATGTGCCCTGCGCCCTGTTCGTGACGAGCGAGCACATGGCGGATGGGCGACTCGATGATCGGGTCGTACGCCTTGAGGATCGCGCCACCGGGCATCCCGAAGACGATCTCGACACCTTCGTGCTCGAGTGATCTGATGAGAGCCTGGGCTCCGGTGATTTGTTCTGGCATGGTTGTGCTCCGGATGCAGAAAACCCTCCGCTTGGCACGGAGGGTTAGGCGCACACGTTGGTTCGTGTGCGCCTAGGTGATAAGGACTACGAGCGGGTTGTGGATGATGGTCATGTTGGATTCCGTCGGAAGCCTGCGATTATGGCAGGACTGATGGAACTGTCAAGGCAAGCATGAACATCGACAAACAGTTGCGCGTGGTTCTCGGTCCCGCGATCGATGCGGCCAGGGCCGCACTGCGCGATCTCGACGACGATGACGTGCCCGGACGCCTCCGGCCCATCGCCAAGCGAGGAGACGGGCGGCTACCCGTGCCGCTCGTGGCGGCGCTCCTGCGCAGCATCGACGACGACGAGTGGTTCCGATCGAAGGCGCTCGAAGCGTTCGAGCGCAGAGAGACGCAGGACCCGATCGCAGGCGCCTACCTGAGAAGAGACGAGGGATGGTGGAGGCTCGTCTGTGGCGCCGTCGGCGAACAGGCTTCAGACCAGGCAACCGAACGATCAACGCGTCTTGAACGAGAGCTCGAAGACATGCGGGAACGATCGCTCTCGGATCGATCGAAGCTCAAGACGGTTCGCAAGGAGGCCGACGCCGCCGCTCGCAGCGCGCGGGCATCGATCGAGGAACGTCTCGGACCTCTCCGGTCGGCGCTCAGCGATGCCCGGCTCGAACGGGATCGGGCGCTCGAGCAAGCCGACCGTCTCCGCATCGAAGCCGAAGAAGCGCGCTCGGACCGTCTCGAGGCTGAGCGAATTGCCGCTTCGCTCACGGAGCAGCTGCGACTGGCGAGACGGACGATCGCGGATCTCCGCAGACGTGCGGAGGAGGGGACGTCCGAATCCGTGCCGCGGGATCCGATCGACCGCGCACGGTGGCTCGATCGGATCGCAGCCAACTCCGCTCCCTACCGGGAAGCAACGGGGAACACCTCACCGGGCGATGCCGGGATTGCATCCGTGGGCCGGCTCCTGCCCGCGGGCATTGCTCCCGACTCGGCATCGGCGATCGATGCTCTGGCGGACGCCGATGGAATCGTCGTCGTGATCGACGGTCACAACCTGCTGGGCGCGCTCGACCCGGCGACGATGGCGACCGGTCGGGCGAGGAGAAGCCTGATCGTTGCATTGGGCAGGCTCGTCCGTCATCTGGGATCCTCCTCGGTCGAGATCGTTTTCGACTCCGCTCTCCGCGACGGTCGGGAGGATTCCCGAAGCGATGACGGTGTCGTCGTCCGCTTCGCCCCGCAGGAACTCATCGCGGACGATGTGATCGTCCAGCTCTCCGAGCAGTCCGGCGACACGGCCGTCGTGATCTCGGACGACCGCGAGGTGCGGGAGCGATCCGCGCGACACGGAGCCACGGTGCTGTGGGCCGGCGCCCTCGCCGATTGGTTGTGAGCCGGGGTCAGAGCACCAGTTCGGCCAGGGTCCGGACCGCCGTCGGATCCGTGGTTGCTGCGATGAGCGTCGTGATTCCGGATTCCCGCCATGCTTCGAGCCGGTCTGCGATCCGGTCCTTCGAACCCACGAGACTCACCTCGTCGACGAGGGCGTCGGGCACCGCCCGCATCGCCTCCATCTTCCGTCCGGCGAGGTAGGCGTCCTGGATCCGATCGGCCGCCTCGCCGTACCCGTAGCGGTGGGCGAGATCGTGATAGAAGTTCCTGCCGCGTGACCCCATGCCACCGATGTACAGGGACAGCATCGGCTTCGCAGCGAGTCGAGCGCGTTCGAGGTCGTCGTCGACAGCCACGGTGACGGTCACCGCGGTGTCGAACCGGTGTGCCTTGTCGGGCTCACCCGATCGCTCGAATCCGTCGTCGAGCAGCGGATCGAAGACCGAACCGGCCCGTTCCGGCGAGTAGAAGACGGGGAGCCAACCGTCGGCGATCTCGGCCGTGAGACGAACGTTGTGGGGGCCGATCGCTGCGAGATAGATGGGCATCCGGTGAGATAGGGGCTTGTCGATGAGTCTCAGTGGTTTGCCGAGACCGGTCGCTCCCGGTCCCCGGTAGGGCATCTGGTAGTACTCGCCGTCGAACTCGACCGGTTCATCGCGTGCGATGATCTTCCGGAGGATCTCAACATACTCCCGTGTGACGCGCAGCGGCTTCCCGTACGGGCGGCCGTGCCAGCCCTCGACCACCTGCGGGCCGGATACGCCGAGTCCGAGGAGGAAGCGGCCTCCGGACAGATGATCGAGCGTTGTGGCGGTCATCGCGGTCATGGCTGGTGTTCGCGCCGGCATCTGCAGGACCGCCGAACCGAGTTTGATCCGATCGGTACGCCCGGCCAGATAGGCGAGTGGTGTGACCGCGTCCGATCCGTACGCCTCGGCGGTCCAGACGGAGTCGTATCCGAGCCGTTCCGCTTCGGCGACGAGGGTCGTGTCCGTCGCGAGCGCCGTGCCCCAGTAGCCGAGGTTGAGGCCGAGACGCACCGTCTAGCCCTCGTCGTATCGGACGGCCGTGACGAGCGTCTCGTTGCCGGAGACCACGGTCGCGTCTGCGCCGCACTGTGGACATCGCAGAAGATCCGGATCGGCTGTCTCGAGGTCGCCGCACGTCGAGCAGTGAACGACGAGTGGGACTTCGACGATCACGAGTTCGGCGTTCTGTGCCGGGGTGCCCTGCGACGCGACCTCGAACCCGAAGCGCAGCGAATCCGCGACGACAGCGCTCAACGGCCCGATCTCAACCGTCACACCGGTGAGGGTTCCCCCGGTCGGGACGGCGGCGGTTGCCGCCTCGATGACATTCCTGGCGATACCTACTTCGTGCATGAGGCAACAGTAGAACACCGGGCGGCGGCACGCTTCGTCCACCATCCGAGGTCGGTCACGCGTTTCTGTCACACCCGGTCCGTAGGTTATCCACATCGACCGAAAGGAGCGACATGATCATCGACTGCGACACGTGCGTGATGGACGGCACGGCGGCCTGTTCCGATTGCATCGTCCCGGCGCTGCTCTCCGCCACCGCCGGACCAACCCGGATCAGCGACGACGAGGAGGTGGCGCTGCGCAACCTCTCCGAGGTGGGACTCGTCGCCCCGATCCGTCTCGTCGGGCGGCAGACCGCTCGAGGCGCTGCGCTGGCCTGACGGCGTATATTTGCGGGGTGCTGCAGAACGATCTTCATGGGATCGCGACCGACCACGGATGTATCGGGTTCGGTGTTGCGACGGCGGAGCCATTCGCCGGTCTGAATGAGGAGATGACCGAACGGAAGAACTCCGGTCTCGCCGCCAACCTCGCCTTCACCTACCGGGATCCCTCGATTGCATCCGACGTCCGTCGCACCTACCCGTGGGCGCAGCGGCTCGTAGCGCTGGCGTTTCCGTACCAGCCGGAGGCAGGGCGTTCAGTGTCGGACGCGGGATCGCTCCGGATCGCCCGCTTCGCCGACGGTGACCGGTACGCCGGTCTCCGGAAAGCGCTGGCAGCGGTTGCCGCACGGTTGTCCGAGGCCGGCCACCGGGCGGAGATCTTGAGCGACGATTCCCGGCTCGTGGACCGTGCCGTCGCGGTGCGGGCGGGAATCGCGTGGTCGGGGAAGAGCGCCATGGCTCTCGTGCCCGGCGCAGGGCCGTGGGTGCTCCTCGGGTCGGTCGCCACCGACGCGATCCTCGACGGAGGGGACGCCATGCAGCGGTCGTGTGGCACATGCATCGAGTGCATACCGGCGTGTCCGACGGGTGCCATCCTCGACGACGGCATCATCGACGTGCCGCGCTGTCTCGCCCACGTGCTCCAGGCGCCCGGCGTGATCCCGGTCGATCTTCGAGAAGCGGTCGGGGACCGGCTCTACGGATGCGACGACTGCCTAACGTCCTGCCCCCCGGGCCGGCGCATCCTCGAAACGGCCGTCCCGGTGCCCGGCCCCCGGATCATCGATATCCTCGGTTCGACCGATCGGGAGCTGCTCGATCGATACGGCCACTTCTACCTGCCCGGACGACGACCCCGGATTCTCAGAAGGAATGCCCTCGTCGCCGCAGGCAACGACCGGTCGGCGCATCTCGAACCGATCGTAATCGGGTACGCCGGTCACCCCGACTGGCTCCTGCGTGCCCACGCTGCATGGGCCATCGGGCAGTTCCGCACCGGGGTCGGACTCCGCGCTCTCGAACAGGCGATCGCCGAGGAGCGCGACGGCAGGGTTCGGGTCGAGATCCACCGGGCGAAAGAACGATGGACCACCGGCGCTGGTCTACGCTGACGCCATGGTTCCGCTCTACGCCGTCGCCCTCTTCATCGGCTTCCTACTGCTGCTCGTCTGGATCGTGGGTGTCGCCGTGGGCACATGGGTGGAGGGATGGGAGTTCGCCGATCCCGAACGGCGATTCGGCGTGGTCGGTCGATCCGTCGTTGCGGGAACGGTCGGGTTCGGCATGGCGGGCATGTCGGCTTCGTTCGGGGGCTGGCCCCCGGTGCTCGCATTCGTCGGTGCCGTCGCAGGTGCAGGTGCGATGGCGGTCGTGGCACGCTTCTTCGGGCCCGAGAGCGACTGATGCTCATCGTCGCCGACGTGCACGGTGCGGCCGGGGCGCTCCGGCACGTGGCCGGAATGGGGGAGACGCTTCTGGTCCTGGGTGATCTCATCAATTACATCGACTACCGCTCGAACGAAGGGATCGTCGCGGACATCTCCGGGAAGGCGCTCGTCGACGAATTCGTGCGTCTCAGGGCCGAGAAGGGACACGCCGCCGCATCTGAGTTCTGGCATCATCGCTGGGAGGGGAAAGAGGACGAGCTGCGGGAGCGATATCGAGAGGCGGCCGAGCGTTCCTATGTCGAGGTGTGCGGGGCGCTCGCCGGATGCGACGCCTACGTGACCTACGGCAACGTGGATCGACCGGACATGCTGCGCGACCACCTGCCGGACGGTGTGCGGTTCGTCGACGGCGAGGTTGTCGAAATCGAAGGCCTTCGGGTGGGGTTCGCAGGTGGTGGACTGGCCAGGATCGGGACGCCCGGCGAGATCACCGAGGGCGACATGGAGTCGAAACTCGCCGGGCTCGGCCCCGTCGACATCCTCGCGACGCATGTAGCGCCGGCGACACCTGCCCTCTCGTGTGACGTCATCGGAGGCAACGAAAAGGGTTCCGCTGCGGTTCTCGACTACGTCGAGACACACCGTCCATCGTTCCACTACTTCGGGGACATCCACCAGCCTCAAGCGACCCGATGGCGGATCGGACCAACGCGATGTGTCAACGTCGGATACTTCCGGGCAACCGGACGTCCCGTGCGCCATGGCTGACGTCGATCTCGACCGCCTGGCCGGCGCCTACACACACCGGCCGCCATCGAAGGCGTCGCTCGAACGAGCCGACCGGGCAGCGAAGACGCTCCGACCGGGTGCCCGCATCCTGGATGCCGGGGGCGGTCCCGGGAACCACGCCGCCGTGTGGCACAGCAGCGGACACCGTCCCGTTCTCCTGGATCCGTCTGCCGAGATGCTCGCGCGGGCGACCGCCCACGGACTGGTCGGCGTGCAGGGACGCTCCCAGGCCATGCCGTTCCGGTCCGGTGTCTTCGATCTCGTCTGGTTCCACCTCTCGATCCACTACGGCGACTGGCGGAAGGCCGTCGATGAAGCGGTCCGGGTCGTGCGGGATGACGGGCGGGTCGAGATCTGGACCCTCGGCGCCGACCACTTCGAACAGTCCGGTCTCGCACAATGGTTCCCGTCGATCCCCGCGATCGACGCCGCTCGGTTCCCCGATCCCGACCAGGTGGTTCGCCACCTCCGTGGTGGGGGTGCCGCAGTCTTGGTCGAGTATCCCATCGAGGAGGTCGTCACGACCGCCGGTGCATGGCTCCCCGCGATCGAAGCCGGCTTCGTGTCGACGTTGCAGCTGCTCCCACCGGACGAACTCGAGCGCGGTCTCGAGGCGCTCGGCCGCAGGTATCGGGACCCCGTCGAGACGATCCGGTACAACCTCCGCTTCACCCACATCACCGCCACCCTCCCGACACGAACCCAGGGTTCGTGACCCCGTATATGGCGTCTCCGGCCCGCGGTTCGCAGGGGTCGCTACGATTGGGGGACCACCGTACGAAGGAGCACAGATGGAGGGGACGGTTCAGAAGATCGAGATTGCCGCACCGCAGCAACTCGTGTACGAGATCGCGCTCGACATCGAGCTCTACCCGGACTGGGCGGGCGGCGTCAAAGCCGTGAACGTGATCGAGGAAGATGAGTATGAGCGTCCGCTCGTTGCCGAGTTCCGCGTCGATGCGATGATCAAGGAGATCTCGTACGTTCTCGACTACCAGTACGACCTCGAGAACGGATTCACCTGGGCGGCCCGGCCGAACGAGGATCTCGTTCTGCTCGAAGGCAGCTACACGTTCAACGTGATCGACGACACCACAACCGAGGTTGTCTACGCACTGCGCGTCGAACCGAACTTCAAGGTGCCCGGATTCCTCCGCCGTCAGGCGGAGAAGCAGATCGTCGGGACGGCGCTTCGCGGCTTGAAGAAACGAGCGGAAGAAGCCGCCTGATGCGGGTCATCCTCGTCACCGGGAAAGGTGGCGTGGGGAAGACCACCGTTGCTGCATCCACAGCGATTCGGGCAGCCGATCTCGGACATCGCACGCTCGTGATGTCGACCGATCCTGCTCACTCGCTCGCAGATGCGTACCAGACGACGCTCGGCGACTCGCCGACGGAGGTCGTGGACTATCTCGCAGCCCAGCAGATCGATTCGCAACAACGGCTCGAAGAGTCGTGGGGAGCGGTCCGCGACTACCTGACCGACATATTCGACTGGTCCGGACTGCAAGGGATCGAGGCGGAGGAGTTGACCGTGTTCCCTGGGATGGATGAACTGTTCTCCCTGGCGAGCGTTCGCGACCACGTGGAATCCGGCGCGTACGACACGATCATCGTCGACTGTGCGCCGACCGCAGAAACGCTGCGACTCCTGAGCCTCCCCGAGGTGATGTCGTGGTACATGGACAAGATGTTCCCCGTCGGACGACGGGTGGCGAAAGTTGTTCGGCCCGTCATCAGCCGCGTATCGTCGATGCCGGTCGCAGACGAGCAGGTCTTCGACTCCGTCGCACGCTTCTATGCACGCATCGACGGCGTCCGGGAAATCCTCGGCAACCCCGAGATGACGTCCGCACGACTCGTCATGAACCCAGAGAAGATGGTGATCGCCGAAGCGCGACGCACCTACACCTATCTCGGACTGTTCGGGTACGCCGTCGACTCCGCCGTCGTGAACCGGGTCCTCCCCGATGTCGTGACCGACCCGTACTTCAAGCGATGGCACGAGATCCAGGCGGGCCATCTCTCATCCGTTGAGGAAGGGTTCGCCGATGTCGACATCCGAAGGTTGCGCCTTTTCGACGAGGAGATGGTCGGACCGGAACGACTCCGCAGGGTCGGAGAAGAACTCTTCGGAGAGACCGACCCTACCGTCAGGCTCTCGGAGGGGCGCCCGTTCCGGGTCGAAGACGATGAAGGCAGCGAGGACAACGTCGTGCTGGTCGTCGGCATGCCGTTCGCCGAACACTCAGACCTCGATGTGATGCGTCACGAAGACGAGCTATTCGTGACCGTCGGGCCGTACCGACGGTCGATCGTGCTTCCAGATTCTCTCCGACGCAGACACGTTGTGCGTGCCAAACTTGCGGAAGGCGAACTGCGTGTGACATTCGGGACGGTGGAGTGATGTGGGATCGAATCAGAGAGCGGAAACCGATTCAGAATGGACTCCGGCGCGCCGGGATCCATCTTGCAAAGGCGGCGTACGAAGTGGTCGGCGGGATCGGAGCCTTCGCCGAGGAGATCGTGTCCGCCGTGCGTGACGACGAGAGCGATCCCGCGAACACCGGTCCCACGAAGATCACGATCGAGTAGCGGCCCCCCGTCGGGCGTTCATCCGAGATCCACCCAATCGAGCGTCTCGAGCGATTCACCGTCCGACGCCATCATGCCGCCATCCGAGACGGTCACAATCGTGTCGCCGATCACGATCGATCGGCGGATGGGTGCCCAGCGGTCGTAGCCGCGGCGCCCGTGCGAGACGACACCGACCTTGCGGATTCCGTTCTCGGTTACCTCGAGGACCAGGCCGCCGTTCGGAGGCGGTCCTTCCTTGCCTTCATCCCATCGCTCAAACGGAATCACGGTCAACCCGGAACTCGGATCATGAAGGAAGGCGTGGTGGTCCCATTCGACCTCGGACCATCCACCATCCATCGTGAACCGATCGACTCGAGCGGGGTCGTCCGGATCGGTCACGTCGAACAGCGATGCCTGCAAGCCGCTGGTGCGCCCGTTGAGGTCTGCGTCCTGACCGACGCCGAGGAGGAACCCGGTGCCGATGGGATGCAGGTAGGCCGAGTATCCCGGGATCTTCAGCTCGCCGGAGACCGTCGGTTTCGTCGGGTCTGCGAGGTCGATCACGTACAGCGGATCGGTCTGCCGGAACGTCACTACGTACCCGAGGTCGTCGAAGAATCGAACGGCGAAGATACGTTCCCCGCGGCCGAGACCGTCGACCATACCGACCGTGCGGAGCGTTCCACCTGTCGTGTCGAGCACGGTCACCATCGATTCCGACCGGGGTCCGTCCCACCACTGAGGAGCGTCCGTCGAAGCGACCCGCAGATAGCCGTCGTACTCGGACATCGACCACTGGCTCAGCAGGTACCCGGGAACCGCGCCCGAAGCCGAGTACTCGGCACCGCCGGCGGACAGATCGAACTTGTGAATCTGTGTCTTCATGTCGACGGGCTTCTCGCGTTCTTGGAGAAGGAGGGGGTCGACCCACCGGGATGTTGCCACGTAGGCGGCGTCGTTCGACGAGTACACGACGTCGCCGTCGGCGAACACCGCGGTGGCGTCGGTGACGGCCAGTTCATCCGGATCGAGTGTCACGAGTGAGAGCGTTGTGAACCCGGAGAACTCGTCCGGCCGGTGCGTCCGGTCGCATGCCAGAAGCGTCCCCTCTTCGACCACGCGGTCCCGGCCGTTCAGGTCGGTGAGGATGAAGTAGGGGAGCCAATTCTGGACGGTCGACTGCTCGATGATCGCCCGGTTCTTCTCCTCGGCGACGCGTTCGGAGCGGAGGCCTCCGCCTTCCGGATAGGCCCACGCGAAGCCGGTCGGATCGGAGGACACGACGAGCCGGACAGCGCCGTCGACCATGCGCGACGACACGATGCGGCCGTCGATCCGCAACGTCCTCATCATCTCGGGTTCTGTGGGATCGGAGATGTCGATGTCGGCGACGGTGACGGTGGGGGAGTAGCTTGCGGGCCCGACGGCGTCGGACGCGACGCCCAGTGGCATGACGTCGAAGCCGCCTTCTGCGACGGCGATTACCCGGTCGCCGTCGAGGAAGAGGGACTCCGTCCAGAAACCCAGATCGAGCGTTGCTTCGAGGGTGAGCCGACCGTCATCGATCGTGACGATGGAGAGTCGGTTGCCGCTGACGGTCACGATGCGCTCACCGTCCGTCTTGACGAGATCCGCCTCGTCGACGCCAACCTCCTGGAGGTTCGTGCCGATCACGGCGTCCTTCTGCTGTGCAGCGCCCGAGCGTTCCTCGACCGCACCGGGCTCCCCGGCGAAGTCCTCGAGCACCGCGTACGGCGGGTAGTTTCCGTACCCGTCGAGTCCATACGGACCGACCCGTTCAAGCGCATGATCGATCGTCCAGTCGAGGAGATCGTCGCATGCGTCGAATGCGACAAGCGCACGGGCGGCCGTTGGGTCGGGCGCGTCGATGGTGGTCGTTGACGTGGAACTGGTCGGCGCAACCTGCGGCTCCAACGTCGTTGTCTGGTGTGCACAGGCCGACAGGATGAGGACTGCGGCGAGAGCAACGGTCATGGTCCGTTTCATCGAAGCCTCCAAGCTCGATCATCGTTCGGACGCTCCGCGGCCCCCGCACGGTTCCCGGTACCTGATAGCCTGCGCGCGATGAGCACGATCGGAATCGACATTGGAGGGTCGAAAGCCCTCGCAGTCAGGCTCGGTGATGGCGCCATCGTCGACGAGTACTACACGAACACGCGACGAGGACCGTTGTTCGACACGACCGCGGCCGCCGTGCGCAGCGTGTGGAGTGAGGACGTGGAAGCCATCGGTGTCGGCGTCGCCGGCCTCGTCCGGTGGCCGGAGGGGGTCTTTGCGTGGGGACCGCACGTCGAGGGAACGAACGTCCACCTCAAGGACCTTCTCGAAGAGGAGTTCGATTTCCCGGTCGTCGTCGACAACGATGCCAATACGGCAGCATTCGGCGAGCGAGCCGCCGGGGTCGCGCGCGGTTTCGACCAGTTCCTCCTGATCACGCTCGGCACCGGCATCGGTGGAGCCATCGTGATCGACGGCTCGATCTACCGCGGTGAGTCGTTCGCCGGTGAATGGGGCCACATCCGGCACGACCCGGGTGGTTTGCTCTGCGACTGCGGCAAGCGTGGATGCTGGGAGACGGTCGCTTCGGGACCTGCGCTCGTCCGTCTTGCCCGCGAGGTGATCAGCCTCAATCCCGGCGGGTCGCTGTCGACGCGCCTCGGTTCCGGGCCCATCACGGGAGAGGATGTCACCGCAGCGGCCGACGCGGGGGACGAGGTAGCGAGGGGAATCGTTGCCGAGGTCGGAGCCGAGTTCGGCAGGGGCATCTCCAACCTGATCGCGATCTTCGACCCGGAACTCGTCGTCGTCGGTGGCGGTCTCGGATCGGTGGGCGAGTCCCTCCTCGGTCCGGCCAGACGGTTCGCCGCCGATGCGCTCCACGGTGGAAATCACCGGTTGCTGCCTCCGATCCTCGTCGCCGGCGCCGGTCCCCGTTCGGGAGCCGTCGGTGCCGCTTATCTTGCCGCGGCGATACGATCGTGAGCATGAGCAGACTTGACGAGAACCCGGTGGCGAAGCGTGACATCAAGGAGATGGGCCGCGAGGCGGTGTTCCTCATCCC
This sequence comes from Acidimicrobiia bacterium, assembly GCA_024762335.1. Classification (GTDB taxonomy): domain Bacteria; phylum Actinomycetota; class Acidimicrobiia; order Spongiisociales; family UBA5794; genus JAHEEL01. The sequence goes on from JANTHO010000009.1 coordinate 30,532, forward strand.
GAACGTAGTCAAGCTCCTGGCACGGATCACGAGGGATCCGCGTGTGTCGGTGCGTCGGAAGACGTTCGCTGCGGCCGCGCTGATCTACGTCGTCTCTCCGATCGACCTCATCCCCGACTTCATCGCGGGATTCGGCCAACTCGACGATCTCGTTATCGCTGCGATCGCTCTCAACCACCTGATCGCCGGAGCCGGCCGGGATGTCGTGACGGAACACTGGGACGGGTCCGAGGACGCCCTCGACTTGATCCTCGCAGCGACGGAGTGGAGCGCGGAAATCATCCCGGGTCCGATGCGGCGCCTGCTGCCCCGCTAGGCGGATCGAAGCAACCCGACCGATCCTTTCTCGCGGTTCCGATCGGGCTAGCCTGTCGCCATGGATTTCCGACGCATTGAGAACTTGCCGCCGTACGTCTTCGCCGAGGTTACGAAGAAGGCGCTGGAAGCACGGCGTGCCGGCATCGACATCATCGACCTTGGATTCGGCAACCCCGACATCCCCTCACCCCCCGTCGTCGTCGACAAGCTGGTCGAAGCGGCTCAGAGCCCGAAGAACCACCGGTATTCGGCGTCGCGCGGCATCCCGAACCTCCGCAAGGCGGTCGCCGACCGGTATCGCAGACGATTTGACGTCGACCTGGACCCGGAGACCGAGGTCATCAGCACGATCGGAGCCAAAGAGGGTCTCTCCCACCTGATGTGGGCGCTCGTCCAACCCGGGGACGTGGCGCTCGTTCCCGAACCGTCCTATCCGATCCACATCTACGCCGCCGTGCTCTCCGGGGCGGATGTTCAGCGCGTCCACCTCTCGACCGGTGACGACTTCTTCGAGCGGCTCACCGAGGCATATCACAACTCGTGGCCACGTCCTCGCGTGATCGTGACGTCGTTTCCCCACAATCCGACGACGGCGATCGTCGACATCGACTTCTTCGAACGCCTCGTCGCATTCGCGAAGGAGAACGACACGATGCTCGTTCACGACTTCGCATACGCCGACATCGCGTACGACGGATACGAGCCCCCCAGCCTGTTGCAGGTGCCGGGTGCCAAGGACGTCGGCGTGGAGCTGTACACCCTGTCGAAGAGCCACTCGATGGCCGGCTGGCGCGTGGGGTTCGTCGTGGGGAATCCAGAGATGGTGGCGGCGCTCGGAAAGCTCAAGTCCTATCTCGACTACGGAACGTTCCAGCCGATCCAGATCGCGTCGATCATCGCGCTCAATGAGTGTGACGACTACGTCCCGGAGGTTGTCAGCATCTACAAGCGCCGCCGGGACATTCTCGTCGACGGGCTGAGGCGCATCGGATGGGAGGTCGAGCGGCCGCAGGGAACGATGTTCGTGTGGGCACCGATCCCGGAGCCGTACCGCCACATGGACTCGCTCACATTCGCCCTGTTCCTGCTCGACAAGGCGAAGGTGGCGGTGAGCCCGGGCGTCGGCTTCGGACCGTCGGGTGACGGCCACGTCCGGTTCGCACTCGTCGAGAACGATCAGCGGACGGCGCAGGCCGTGCGGGGGATCCGCGGCGCCCTCGACCTGGGCTGAGCCGGTTGCGTTACCGGCGTCCCAGCGGGAGGTACGCCTTCTCGATGTAGTCGATGAGCATCCGGTGGGTTGTGAAGCTGCTGAGACCGGTGATCATGGAGGACTTCATCATCTGGATCCAGGCACCGGGCAGTCCCGAATCGTCGCGTTCGTAGAACGTCGGCACGACCTGCGACTCGATGAGTTCGTAGAGCATGCGGGCATCATCGTCGTCCGATGTGGAGTACTCGCCGAACCCCCATCCGTTCGTGCCGTTGAAACCCTCGGCCCACCATCCGTCGAGAACACTGAGGTTCAGCCCGCCGTTCGCCGCCGCCTTCATCCCGGACGTACCGCTCGCCTCCCTCGGGGGCCGCGGCGTATTGAGCCAGACGTCGGTTCCGGTGACCAGCGTCTTCGCCAGTCTCAGGTCGTAGTCCTCGATGAAGAACAGATGACCCTCGAACTGGTGGCTCTTGGACATTTCGAAGACCCGCTTGATGAGCGCCTGACCCTCTCGGTCGGCCGGATGGGCCTTCCCCGCGAACACGAGCTGCACCGGCCGTTCCGGATTCCTGAGGATCGCTTCGAGACGACCAGGATCGGTGAACAGCATCCCGGCACGCTTGTACGTTGCGAACCGTCTCGCGAATCCGATCGTCAGCCGGTCGGCAGGGAGCTGGTCATTGAGCCACCGGAGGCGGCGCGAACCCTGGCCGTGCCGGGCATACTCCTCGCGCAACCGCTTCCTCAACCGACGGTTCATGAGCTCTCGCTGCGATTCGTGAGCGCGCCAGAGCCGTTCGTCGTCGACATCGCGAATGGCTTCCCACATGGCCGGATCGTCGGTTCGATCGACCCAGTCGCCTCCCAGAGACTCGGCGAGGAGGCGGCACATGGCGCGACCCAGCCACGTCGAAGGGTGAACGCCGTTGGTGATTCCGAGTGCCGGTCCTCCGATCAGTTGCCCCCAGTCCTCGGTGACGATCTCTGCATGGCGGGCCGACACGCCGTTGGTGCGGTCGGAGAGGCGGATCGCCAGTGCACCCATGTCGAACACATGGCCGTCGTTCGAGCCGCTGCTCGCGAGGCGCTGTCGCGTATCGGTGTCGACGTTGGGAATGGTGCCGTCGAGGGCCGAAGCCACCATCGACGGATCGAAGGTCTCGTTGCCGGCGGGAACCGGGGTGTGCAGCGTGAAGAGCGTGTGATCGGCCACCGTGCGGCGGGCGGTCTCGACATCGCTGCCGGCCTCGATCTCCCACGAGAGCCGCTCGAGCAGGCTGAGCGCCGCATGGCCCTCGTTGACGTGCCACATCGCGGGTGCGATGCCGAGCGCTCGGAGCACCCTGGCTCCGCCGATGCCAAGCACAGTCTCCTGCTCGAATCGAGATTCCCTGCCGCGCACGTAGAGAATGTGGGTGATGGGCCGATCGGCCGGGTCGTTCTCGGCGAGATCCGTGTCGAGGAGCAGAAGCGGAACACGTCCAACGTCGATTCTCCAGGCGCCGACGGCGACATCGCGGCCGTTGAGGGAGACTGAAACCCGCAGTGGTCTGCCGGTGTGCGGATCGAGGACCTCGCGGATCGGACGCCGTCGCATCTCGAGGCGCTGGTACGTGTGCTGTTGCCATCCGTCGGGATCCACAGCCTGTCGGAAGAACCCGCGACGGTAGAGGAGTCCGACGGCGACGAGGGGGAGGCCGAGGTCCGAGGCCGACTTCACGTGATCACCGGCGAGGACTCCGAGGCCGCCCGAGTAGAAGGGGAGTTTCTCGTTGATGCCGTACTCGGCGCACAGATAGGCGACGGGGTTGTCGAGTTCGTTCCGGTGGTGGACGTCGAACCAGGTCTGGTCGCTCGCGAGGTAGCGGTCGAAACGTTCGACGACTTCGGCGTACATCTCGGTGAAGCTGGCACTGGCCGACAGGGCCTCCCACGTGGACGGATCGACGACCTGGAGCATCCCGATCGGGTTGCGGGTCGCCGCCCATGCCTGCGGATCGATGCGCCCCCACAGGTCCCGTCCCATGGGATCCCACGACCACCACAGGTTGTAGGCGAGGTCGTAGAGACGAACGAAGTTGCCGGGGATGGGTAACGGAACCTTCGGTCCGACCGGGATCGAGGTGCTGAGGCGTGTACGGCGGTCAATCATGGGGGGAGAACTCCTTGTGAGGCCCCGTGAGGCTAGGTCAGGATCCGCCGATACGCATCACGGCGGATCACGGTGCGAGCGGAGATCGGTCCCTACTCTGGCATGATCTGTTGAAACCCGCGTGGCGCGGGCCGGGTCGATACACCGAATTGGAGCGGAGGAACAGGCGATGGGCGGATACGGGATTCTCTTTCCCGGCCAGGGAAGTCAGAAAGTAGGCATGGGGGCCGATCTCTTCGATGCCTATCCGGACCTGCTCGGCGCCCCGGCCGACGCGATTATCGGATGGCCGCTCCGGCCACTCGTCGCAGAAGGCCCTCAGGAGGATCTGACCCGCACCGAGCATGCGCAACCGGCGCTGTACGCGGTCGCGTATGCGCTCTGGGTCGCCCTGTCGGACGCCCTGTCTTCACCGCCATCGGCTACTGCCGGTCATTCGCTCGGCGAATATACGGCGCTCGCAGCCGCCGGAGCGCTCACCTTTGAAGACGGACTCGCCCTCGTAGCGGAGCGGGGCAGGGCGATGGCCGAGGCGGCCCGAGTGAGCGACCCTTCCGGGATGGCCGCCCTCATCGGAGCCGACCTGGACCGGGCAGAGGAAGTCGCTTCTTCCCGGCGGAGCGACGGAGGCCAACTCTGGGTTGCGAATGTGAACGCCCCGTCTCAGATCGTCCTGGCCGGAGGCCGGGAGGACATCGAATGGCTCGTGGACAATGCCCGGGACCTGGGCATCCGCCGGGCTATTCCGCTCGCCGTGGCCGGTGCCTTCCACTCGCCGTTCATGGCGCCGGCAGCCGACCGGTTGCGCCGAGCACTCGACCGCACCGTGTTCGACGATCCGGCATTTCCCGTCTACGCCAACACGACGGCCCGCCCCATCGAAGACCCGGTTCGTCAACTCTCCGAGCAGCTCGTCCGACCCGTTCGGTTCGCGGAAACGCTCGAACGGATGGCATCCGATGGCATCACGACGTTCATCCATGTTGGACCCGGTGACGTGACGGCGGGCCTGGTGAAGCGAACGGTTCCGGGTGCCACGATCCACACCGTCTCCGATCTTGCAGGAATCGCAGCGATCGCAGACGACCCGTCCGTACAATGAACGACCCGTCCCGAGGAGGAACTCCACAGATGCTGCGACCAACGATCACCGGATGGGGACGATGCACGCCCGAATCGATCGTGACGAACGATGATCTGGCAACCGTCATGGACACGTCGGATGAGTGGATCACGACACGGTCCGGTATCAAGGAACGTCGCGTCTCCCACGTGGAGAATTCGGACATGGCAACCGTTGCCGCGCTTAGGGCGCTCGCAGCAGCGGGACTGGAACCGACCGACCTCGACTACATCATGGTCGCGACCGCCACACCCGACCGTTTCATCCCAGCGATGGCATGTCATGTTCAGGCGAAACTCGGGGTCAACGCCATCGCCGCATCCGACGTGAACGCCGGCTGTACCGGATTCATCTATGGTCTGAGCCTCGCCAACGGACTCATGGCGACCGGTGCCGCCCGCCGCATCCTCCTCATCGGATCCGAACGTCTCACGCCGTACCTCGACCTGGAACGCCGCGACACGGCCGTGCTCTTCGGAGACGGCGCCGGTGCGGTCGTCCTCGAAGCAGCCGGGGGCGAAGAAGGTCTGAGATCGATCAACGTCGGAGCGAACGGCACGCTCGCCGGATCACTCACCGTGGAAGGCGCTGGATCGTCCTGGATGGAGGAACCCATGCCCGTCCGTGTCGTCATGGACGGGCGGGAGGTATTCCGCAACGCCGTCGTCGGCATGGAAGCTGCGGCTCACAAGGCGCTCGCCGATGCCGGATGGGCCGTCGAAGACGTCGATCTCCTGATACCCCATCAGGCGAACATCCGGATCATCGACGCCACGACCAAGCGGCTCGGTATCGACCCCGACAAGGTGGTCACGAACATCGACTCCTACGGGAACACATCGGCGGCTTCGATCCCGCTCGCGCTCTCCGAAGCGGTCGACCAGGGCCGCGTTGCACCCGGGTCGAAGATCGTTCTGGTCGCTTTCGGAGCCGGTCTCACGTGGGGAGCCGCGACGCTCCAGTGGGGGGACCGAATTCGGCCGCTCGGCACGAGCGACGTGGGACTCCCTGCAAGCGATCGTGCGGGGATCCAGATCATGGCCGACCGCAGCCGGGCGTGGCATCAATGAAGCGTGTGGCGCTCGTGACCGGGGCTTCCCGGGGAATCGGAAAGGCGATCGCACTTCGCCTGGCAGCAGACGGCCACGGGGTGGCCGTGAACTACACGGCAAACGCCGAAGCGGCCGATCGGGTCGTCGACGAGATCCGTGCCGGTGGTGGTACAGCGATCGCAGTCCGGGCCGACGTCGGAGATTCGGCCGCGGTCGCCGACATGTTCGAGACGGTGGAGGACACGCTCGGTCGGGTCGAGGTCCTCGTCAACAACGCCGGCATCACGCGAGACGGCCTGCTGCTCAGGATGGGACCCGACGACTGGAACTCGGTGATCGAAACCAACCTGACGTCGGTGTACCTCTGTACCCGGGCGGCGATGCGGTCGATGGTGAGGGCTCGCTGGGGCCGGGTCATCTCGGTGAGTTCGATCTCCGGGATCTCAGGAAACCCCGGCCAGGCGAACTATGCGGCTTCGAAGGCGGGCATCATCGGGTTCTCGAAATCGATCGCCCGTGAGGTGGGTTCGCGCGGCATCACCGTCAACGTGGTCGCTCCGGGATTCATCGAGACGGATATGACGGAAGGGCTTGGTGATGAGACCGCCCGGCTGGTGGCCGAACAGGCCGCCCTCGCACGTCTCGGTCGACCCGAGGAAGTCGCTGCAGCGGTCGGCTATCTTGCCTCCGACGATGCGGCGTACGTAACCGGCCAGACACTCGTCGTCGACGGTGGTCTGGCACTATGAGGCAGTCACAAGGAGGCTGAACCAATGGACCGAACAGAGATCGAATCGAAGCTGGTCGACTTGCTCGTCGACGAGCTCGGAATCGAACGTGATGCGATCACGCCCGACGCGAAGTTCGAAGAGGACCTGGATGTCGATTCGCTCGGCGTGGTTGAGCTGCTCATGGCCCTCGAGGACAACTTCGGGGTGAAGATCCCCGACGAAGAGGCCGAGCAGATCACCACCGTGGGTGAAGCCATCGATCTCGTGGAGACGAAACTCAACTCCTGAGGGGGAACCATGAACCACCGTCGTGTGGTCGTTACCGGCCTCGGCACGATCAACCCGGTTGGAGGCGACGTGTCGGCGACGTGGAATGCGTTGATCGACGGCACGTCGGGAATCGGGCCGGTCACGCTCGTTGATGCCTCCGACCTGCCGTCGAAGATCGCCGGCGAGGTCGACGGGTTCGACATAGAAGCGTTCATGCCGCGACGGCAGGCACGGCGGATGGATCGATTCGCTCAGTTCTTCTGGGTCGCCGCCGCAGAGGCGCTCGCCGATGCCAAGATCGCCTACGAAGAGGACGACCCGGAGACCTATCGGGCCGGTGTGGTCGTAGGATCGGGCATCGGGGGGGTGGAGACGTTCGAGCAGGAGTTGAGAACGCTGCTCGGCGTCGGCCCACATCGTCTCAGCCCGTTCGGCATTCCGAAGATCATTGCCAACATGGCGGGCGGCCAACTGTCGATCGACTTCAATCTCTTCGGTCCGAACACGACGGTCGTGACGGCATGTGCGGCCTCGGCGAACGCGATCGGCGATGCCGCAGCGATCATCCAGCGAGGTTCTGCCGATGTGATGGTTGCCGGAGGCTCCGATGCCGCGATCACGCGGTTCGCGATGGGTGGATTCTCGCAGGCGAGGGCCCTGAGCCGTAGGAATGATGACCCGGAAGGGGCGAGTCGCCCGTTCGATGCCGAACGCGACGGGTTCGTCATGTCCGAAGGAGCCGGTGCCCTGGTGCTCGAGGAGCGCGAGCACGCGCTCGCCAGAGGTGCCACGGTTTATGCGGAGATGCTTGGCTACGGCATGTCGGCCGACGGCTATCACGTGACCCTGCCCAGACCCGGCGGGGGAGGAGCCGCTCGGGCGATGCAGAGTGCCCTCGACGACGCCGGTATCAGAGCCGAACAGTTGTCCTACATCAACGCCCACGGCACATCAACGGCGGCCAACGACGCCACAGAGACGATCGCGATCAAGACCGTGTTCGGCGAGCATGCCTACCGGATGCCGATCTCTTCAACGAAGTCGATGACCGGTCATCTTCTCGGCGGCGCGGGCGCCCTCGAATCGGTTGCTTCCATCCTCGCGATGCGAGACGGCGTCGTTCCACCGACCATCAACCTGACGCATCCCGACCCGGAGTGTGACCTCGACTACGTTCCCGGCGAGGCACGGAATGTCGAGATCGAGTTCGTCATGACGAACTCGTTCGGGTTCGGAGGCCACAACGTCGCTCTCGTGTTCGGACGCCCGTAGCCGTCAGCCCGAACGCTGCCGTCGTCGCTACTGCTCGGGTCGGGTGTCGATGGTCCCCGGAATACGCTGGAACCCGACCGTCGCGTTGACCCGGTAGATGCCCGGTTCGAGCGTGCTGTAGTCAAACTCGAACTCATCTCCCGGAGCAAGGACCGTCTCGAACCGGTCGTCCTTGTCCGCAAGGATGTATTCGCGGGGATCTTCATTTACCCATTTCACGATCCACACTTCATTGAGGTCGAGCTTCAGGTTGGACGGGCGGAATGATCCGTTGTCGATTCGTACGATGACGACGCCCTCCGGTGGCGGTTCGGTCGTTGTAGTGGAGGTCGGTGGTGTTGCCTTCTCCGCAACGGCGTCGGACGGGGCACTCTGGAAGGCCAGTCCGGCGAGAACGAGCACAACCGCGATCCCGACGACCAGGATGGTGCTCTTGACGATGCTGCTTCTCTCCACGTCACTCCTCCGGGCGGATGGAAGACGACAGTGTAGTGGCATGGGCCGTTGCTGACAGTACCGTTGTTTCATGGAGCAGTTCGCCGAACCCATACTCCACGTGGACATGGATTCGTTCTTCGTCGAAGTCGAGCGTCTGGACGATCCTTCGCTGATTGGGAAGCCCGTCGCGGTCGGTGGTACGGGGCGACGCGGCGTGATCGCGTCTGCGAGCTACGAAGCCCGCTCTTTCGGCGTGCGGTCCGCTATGCCCGTCGGCGAGGCACGACGGAGGTGCCCGGGACTGATCGTCGTCGGCTCGGCGCATTCCCGGTACGGAGAGGTCTCCCGTTCTGTGTTCGAGGTGATGAGGTCGTTCACACCGATCGTCGAAGGGATCTCAATCGACGAGGCGTTCCTGGACGTGTCGGGGCTTCGCCGTCACTACACATCCGTTGAAGACATCGGGACGGCGATCCGGCACACCATTCGAGACCAGGTCGGAATCCCGGCGTCGGTCGGGATCGCCTCGACGAAGTTCATGGCCAAGCTTGCATCCAAGCATGCGAAGCCGGACGGTCTGTTTCGGGTTCCCACCGGTACGGAGTTGGCGTTTCTCCATCCGCTCGAAGTGGCGGAGATGTGGGGAGTGGGCGAAGCGACCGAGCGGACGCTTCACGACCTCGGAGTTCGCACGATCGGCGATCTTGCGAGCGTGCCGTTCGGATTGCTCGAGCGGCGGGTGGGATCTGCATCCGCGCGCCACCTCGCATCGCTCGCTCGGGCGGAAGACCCGAGACCCGTTGAAGGGGGAACGCCGACCCGATCGATCTCGTCGGAGGGAACGTTCTCGGTCGATATCGACGATCGCGACCGGATCGAGCGTGAGGTGCTCCGCATGTGTGACCAGGTCGCTGCCCGACTGGCGAAAGCGCACGTGGCAGGCCACACCGTGACGTTGAAGGTCCGGTTCTCCGATTTTGCGACCATCACCCGTTCGTCACGTCGGAAAGAGGCGGTGAGCCATACTGCGGAGATATGGGAGACCGCGAAAGAGTTGATCGACCGTGCGGGTATTGCAGGGCGGGCGATCCGGCTGCTCGGTATCTCCGTCGGCGACCTGGTCGATGCTTCGGCGGTCCGGCAACTCTCTTTTGGGCACGAGCGGAGGAACGCTGCGGCAGAAGCCGTTGATGAGGTGAGAGAGCGATTCGGGCCCGGATCCGTGATCCCCGCGCGGATCGCGCCGCAGCCGGGAATCGAACGGACCCACCCCGGTGACGCCTCTTGACACGGCCGTGTGCGGCTGAGCGTCGCGTCGGTATACTGATGGAGCGGACCGGTTGTACGCGAAGGAATGTCGAATGGCGCTTGACGACAGAGAACAACGGATTCTCGAGGAGATCGAGCGGAACCTCTATGCGGAGGATCCCAAGCTCGCTCAAACGGTCGCCAAGACCGATCTCTCGGTGCGTATCAAACGCCGGCAACGCCTTGCAGCAGTGGCCTTCTTCGTCGGTCTGGCGATCATGCTCGGAACGTTCACACGCTTCTGGTACCTCGCCGGATTGGGGTTCATCCTGATGGTGGTTTCCGCAGCCACCATCGCCATGTCGATGCGCCGGTCACGACTCGATCGAGCGGCCTCGTTTTCGGTCTCGGACTGGATGGGAGACGTCAGTACGCGGTGGCGCCGAGAGCGCTAGAGTTGCGGCTCTGCGACGGCAGCAAGATTTCAAGGGCCGGTCGGTCGACCGGGGGAAGATAGGGATACAGCGTGGAAGGTTTCACGGCTCAGCAAGCGACCCGTCTCACGGGTTGCACGGCACATCAGCTCCGGTACTGGGACAAGGTCGAACTCGTGGTCCCATCGCTCCAGCAGACGGGCGGGCGTCCCGGTCGGCGCCGCCTGTACTCGTTTCGCGATCTGGTGGCTCTCCGAGTCGTGAAGAGCCTTCTCGACAACGGTATGTCGATCCAGCGGGTTCGCAGGGCATGGGACTACCTCCGGAGAACGGGCGACATGGAGGATCAGCTCTCTGAGATCCGGCTCGTGACCGACGGCGAGTCCATCTTCGCCGTTGCCGTGGATGAGGATGAGATTCTCGATGCCCTGCGCCAGGGACAGCTGGCGTTCTTCGTTGCGATCAACGACATCACTCAGTCGGTCGAAGAAGACGTGAGCCGGTTCGAGCTCGACCGTGATCAGTTCCTCGACATGCTGCGACGCGTCGAAGATGACGTGTTGACCGAAGTCGAGCAATCGAACGGTTGACCCGCCCGGACCTCAGCGGCGGAACCGGCGCAGCAGAGATCGCAGGCGATACCGGGAGCGGAGGCGCTCCATCGGTGAATACCGGGTCGTGAGGCGGTCACCCGTCATCTCCATCGAGCGACGTGCGACGTCGACGTGGCTTCCGACCGACGTGTCCGGGCTACCGTAGACCGACCGGGAGTATACGACGGCCAGCGGAACCATCGACTCGTCGACGCCCGTTGCCACCTCGATGGGGGTGGATGCCGGGTCGGGTTCAATGCCGAAATCGGTGAGACGAACCACGATCTCTTCCCACGCCGCCGAGATGTCGCCATCGGAGAGACGCCGCATCCTCCGTCGGTGTCGTGCCCACTTGACGGCGGGAACGATGAGAAGGATCAGTACGACCGCGAGAAGCAGGATCGCCGGGATGGCCAACCAGCTGCGGTCGGTTGTGCCGGGAGTGGTTTCCCCGCCGCCGCCGAAGAATTGGCCCTGGGCTCGCTCGGTATCGTCGGCGAAGATGCCACCGGGCGGCCGCGCCGCGTTGTCGATCTCGGGGCGGACCGGTTCGGGTATCTGCTCGAGGTACGGTGTGATGTCGTAACCGAGGGTGTCACTGATCGCCCCGTAACTCGTGATGGGATTCGCATCGTCGGAGCGGGGCGTCGGGTCGAATGACACCCACCCGGCATTCGGGATCCAGAGTTCCACCCATGAGTGGGCGTTCTTGTCCTGGATCTCGACCTCGTCGAGTCCGATGCGGACGCCCGGTGTGAAGCCGAGAACGACGCGTGTGGGGATCCCGATGCTGCGAGTCATGACCGCCATCGACGTGGCGAACTGCTCGCAGTACCCGCGGCGGTATCCGGGATTAGCCGGTGAGTCATCGAACAGCCAGGTGGCGAGGACGTCCTCGCTGTGGCCCGGTTCGGCATCCAGGTCGTATACGAAGCCCCCGGTCTCACGGAACCAGTGCTCGATGGCGAGGCCCTTCTCGAACGGTGTCTCGAGGTTGCGTGTCTGGTTCAACGCTTCGGTCCGGACCCTGGGGTCGATGCCCGACGGAAGGTCCGTGTACCGATCGGGGTCAGCCAGCTCTCGCGACTCGACGGTGGTGATGACGGGAACCGTTTTGCCGTCGACTTCGGCTGCTGAGAAGAGAGGGGAGAGCCCACCGTCGGGACCCGCCGCCACGACCTGCGGGTCGATGATGGGAACATCGGACGAAACGCGGTACTGCATGCCGCGGTAGGTCTTGTCACCTCGGAAGAAGACTGCCGTGTCCGCTCTCCGGATCCGAAACGCCTCGTCGTCCACGCCGGATGCCCCGTTGACGGCGTAAGGGGCAGGCAACCACTCCTGGGACAACCCGAGAATCTCCACGTCTGCCGCTACGAACCCGGTCGGACCGGCGAACTCCTGACCCTCGGTCTCCGTCGGCTGCTCGTCGAGGGGGAACACCTGGGGCCGGCCGTACGACCACTGGCCGTTTCGGTACGTGTCGAGGGTGAGAAGCCGGAACGACACTTCATCCGGGGGAATGTCACCGTCGATCCTGGCACGGAACAGAGGGATGCCTTCCTGAGACACGAGGCCCTTGTGGATCTGGACGTACGGGTTGTAGCTGATGCTTCCGAAGAATCCGCCGCCCAGTCCGCCCGGTGTGCGCCATTCGAGCACGCCGTCACGGGGCAGCGCTGGGCCGAGCCATCCCGCCGTCAAGACCGCGGAGGCGATGACGACGAGCAGCAGACCGGTCGCGGCCGGTGACGGACCCGTGCCGGTCGTTCGGTGGTGTCCGGTCATTCTTCCCGCTCCCCGTTCCCGCTCGTCGAGGCTGATCGACAGCGCCGTGGCGGCGACGACGATGACGAATGCCGCCAGCGCGAACACACCGGTTGGTCTCCGGTCGAGCGTCGCGAACTGCAGGCCGACGATGACAGGTGGGATGAGCGCCACGAACGGGTGGTCTTTCGAGAGACCCCACGCCAGGAGGAATCCGAGGAGCCAGAAGAGTCCGGTGAGAACGATCACGATTCCGGGGATGGGTCGGACCGGCTCGATGCCGTGTCGAATCAAGTCGAACGAGCGATCGAGATCGGCCCAGAGCGCAACGAACGCGGCCGGCTTCGGGATGATGAGGATCGAGTCCGCGGGCGACGAGAAGCGCGTGGCGGCCAGCACGAACGCTCCAGCGTTGATGAGGGCGATGATCCAGGTTTTCAAGCGGTATGTGACCGTCGTCCAGGTGACGATGATCCCGATCGCCAGCCCCGCGAGAACGACGAACTGCCACTTCGCCCCGGATCCGGTGGGGAGCAGCAGACGGGAGAGTTGCCAGAATGCGAAACCGATCGACGCGAGACCCGCTATCCAGCTGTAGCGGTAGACCATGCCTGCTCCATTCCTCGTCTCCACTCCGGTGCCCAGCGGTCTGACGGTGCGGACGAGATGGTCGTTGCGCCGGCCCGGGCCAGCTGAAGGAGATGCTCTCCGTCGTCGGAAGCGATCGACATGACGATCGTCCGGTAGAAGTCGTTGCCGAGAGTCCGGTACATGCCGGAAATCGCGTCGTCCGGGCGACCAGTGGCGAGGACGAGTACGCCTCCCGCCATGCCGCTCCGTCGGAGCCGCTTGACTGCGGACAGAAGGTCGATCGTGGGGGAGGTCTGTACCGACGCGAGTTCCTCCATCGCGACTCCGTACCCCTCAGTATTTCCCACGATCGTGCCCGAACCCACTCCGGTCCACAGCGTCGGCGTGTACCCGTTCCTGAAGAGATGTCGGAACGCCGATGCCACGCCGCTGACGATGTGTTCGAAAGCCTCACCGTCGGCGTAGGCGGACCGTCGCGGGTCCAGGAGGATCAAGGCTCTCGACTGCCACGGCATCTCGAGCTGTCTGATCATCAACGTGTTCCGCTTCGCTGTTGAAGGCCAGTGCACCTTCCGGAGATCGTCGCCGTGCTGATACTCTCGCAGCGTGAAGAAGTCCTCGCCACCGATCTGAGCAAAGTTCGCCCTCGACGTGTTGACGGTCGGATCCTGACCCCGGCCCGTCGGTAGCCCGTCGAGATCTTCGATGGCGGGGAACACGACCAGACGATCGGTCTTCCCGGCCGTCCCACCGGCTTCGGTGAGAGCGAGCGGATCGCGTACTCGGATCGTCGCGGGGCCGACGGCGTAGATGCCCCGCGGCCGGCACAAGACTTCATAGTGGGATTGTGTGGGGTCTTGTGGCTCGATGCGGTTCGCGACGAAACGCGCCGTGCCCAGTCCCGAGACCTCATCGGCGACGACGGCCTGGGCGATGCGTCGGCTCGTCGTAACGGACAGTTCGACCACCGCACGGTCGCCGTCGTGAACCTGGTACGGGATGATGCGGCGGGTCACAGCGACTTTCGGGACCGTTGATCGAACATAGGCAATGCCCGCCAACACGGCGAAGATGAGAAACGCTCCTGTCGCGAGCATCAGTTGTTCTCCGAAGACGACCCACAGGATCACAAGGGCGATTCCGGCCCCGAGAGCGGCCCACCCGCGGGTCGTCGGCATCAGGACATCGCTCTCATCCTGCGGCCACGCGCGTTCCGGGAACGGGAACGCTGCCGCTGACCCGGTCGAGGATGTCGGGCACGCTGGCCCCGCGCATTTGCGCCTCCGGACGCATGATCAAGCGATGGTTGAGGACCGGCCGGAGAATGGCTTTGACATCGTCGGGCGAGACGTAGTCGCGTCCATCGATGGCGGCTGTCGTCCTCGCAGCTCGTTGGAGGAAGAGCGACGCTCTGGGAGATGCGCCGAGGAGCAGATCGGGTTCGTCCCGTGTTGCCTCAGCGATGTCGATGATGTATCCCTTGACGACGTCTGCGACGTGCACTCGCCGGGCGATGTCCGACATCGCAACCACGTCGTCGGCGTGGATGACCGGGCGCAGGTCCTCGAAGGTGGAACGAGCGCCGTGCGTGTCGAGCATCTCGAGTTCCTTCGAACGCGTCGGATACCCCATGGTCAATCTCATCATGAACCGATCGAGCTGAGCCTCCGGGAGGGGATAGGTTCCCTCGTGCTCGATGGGGTTCTGGGTCGCGATCACGATGAACGGGGGGCCGAGCGTCCGTGTGATCCCGTCGACGGTGACCTGCAACTCCTCCATGGCTTCGAGGAGGGCGGCCTGGGTCTTGGGGCTGGCGCGGTTGATTTCATCGCCGAGGATGACATTCGAGAAGACCGGACCCGGACGGAACACGAACTCTTCGGCCTCCCGATCCCACACCGAAACGCCGGTGACGTCGGAGGGGAGGAGGTCCGGTGTGAACTGGATCCGCTGGAACGAGCAGTCGATCGAGCGGGCGAGGGACTTCGCGAGCAGGGTCTTCCCGACGCCCGGCACGTCCTCGATGAGGACATGCCCGCCGGAAACGAGACACGACGCGATCAACTCAACGGTCTCGCGCTTGCCTTGAATCACATGCTCGATGTTGTCGGCAACGGTGCGGAAATGCTCGCCGAACCAGCCAAGTTCGTCGGGGGTCACTGACACTCGAGATACTCCTTCAGGGGTCGTCTGCGATGAGACTAGAGGACGCAGACGAGTTGCGGGTACGAGACCCCGTCGCTGAACTGGTTGCTACCGGAACGTTCGCGGCGTATCTTTGGAGAGGCAACGATCCGACCAGGGGTAGATGAGGGGAGGTCGATGTGGCCGTCGGAATGCTTCGCGATGATCTGCTCAGCCTTCCCGGCGTCGAGAGCGCCGATCTCGATGGCGATGAACTGGCGCCGAACGGCGTTCGGGTTCGTCTTGCGCCGGGAACCGACGTAGGCGCCGTCGGCGAGGAAGTACGCCGCGTGCTCGCTCTCCACGGCCTTCGTTCGGAGGTTGGCGTTGAGTCGATGGTCGGCGAGGACACGGCCGCCACGGTGTCCACTCCCGCTGCCGCGATCGATGGTCCGCCCCTCGCTCTGCAGTCGATTCGCGTCGAGGAGAGCCGAGACGGCGTCGTCGTAGAGGCTACCGCCGGCGACCGAACATCCGAGGTGAGAGCGGCAGGCCGTTCCGATCCCGCCCTCGATCAGGCCGTGGTGGGAGCGGTCGCGGCAGTGGCCGGAGCACGATCGGTTCCGCTCATCAGGTCGGTGGATGTTCGCGACCTCGGTGAGGCCCGCGTTGTGACGGTGATGATCGACGAGGGTGGTGACCGGCTCGTCGGCTCGGCCGTCTTCGATGGGGGAAGGGCTTACGCGGTTGGACGTGCTGTCTGGGCGGCGCTGTCGTCTCGCTGACGGCCGCCGGGCAGCAACTGGACGATGACGTCGGGGGGCGTGGGTCGTTCAGCGGAAGGCGGATCCTCGACGAACTCTTTTCGGAAGTGATCGACTTTCGAGATCACGTCGCGAACGATGAGCCGCGTGTGGTCGTCGGGGTTTTCGAAGAGCTCGTCATGGTCGTCGCGGTCGACGGACACGATGGTGAGGCCGAGGTCGCGGAGATGGTCGAGGATGACTTCCTGGGTGACCTTGTCCGGGGAGAGCACCGAGAGACTGGAGACGGCGACGGCATCGGCGCTTCCGGAGCGGGCGATATCGAGGAGGGCTCTGAATCCGTCCCGCCCGAGCGGCTGGGTGGGATCACGGCCGTCCTGGCAGGTGGCAACGAGATGATGACCGGAGTCTGCAACCCAGCGACGGATGTGTTCGCTCTGAGCGAACGCGCTCTCGCCCTCTTCGAGGCTCGGTGCCTCCCGTACGTACCCCACGACCCGCACGAATTCTCCAACGCTCTTGACGACTGTGCCCACGGCGAGTATGACACCAGCACCCTGAGTGGTCAAGAACCCTCAATGAGTAGTTGGTGCGTCGCCGGGAATCGGAGGCTTCGTCCGATCCGCTCATGGCAGTGTGCCGGCGGCGCGGTCTGGAGATCTGAAACGGGTCCGATCCCGGATGGAAGCCGTACCTCAGCCTGGAGGGGTGTGGATGAGGAGGACTGGTTTCGGGGATCGGCGAACAACCTTCGTTCCAGTCGAGCCGACCAGCCCCTGGAAGAGGCCCTGACCGTGGGATCCGATCACGACGACATCTGCGTCGAGTGCATCGACTTGCTCGAGGATCGTCTTCGGTACGTTCTCGCTCTCGACAACGATTCCTTCGGCTGCAACGCCCATCTGGACAAGAGCACTCACCAGGGGCTCGGTGTAGTGCTCGCGCTTGTCGTCCAGATAACGGGTGATCAGGGCGTCGTCGCCCGGCCAGCTGCGGGACGTCGGCTGGGGCACGGCGGGTGTCTCGACGTACTCGTCGTCGGCCAGCACGCCCGATCCGGCGGCAACACCCCACTGGGTTCGCATGTCGCTCAGGAACGCTCGGGGAACTTCGACGACGGTGAGGACCGTTACCTTGCCGTCCGGTCCCGCCAGCGCCGTGGCGAAGTTCGATGCGGTCGTGATGTCGAGCGTTCCGTCCGTGGCGACGAGTACGTGCATGGTCCCTCCTTGGTGTGTCGCCGCCTAGGCTAAACGGTGAGACCCGCTTCGTGCCCAATCTCCTCCAACAGGGGTGTTGGGATCTCCGCGGCTCGGGCCGCCCGCAGCGCCCGCTCGAGACGGCGTAGAGCGCTCCTCCCCATCGTTCCGTGGTCGGGGTCACCCGCGAATGCGAGCTCCATGCCGCCGATGGCGCCTTCGCGGTCGACCGGGGCGCCGACCAGCCACTCCTGGATGTCCAGCACCTCGGAGACGATGCCGTCCACGAGTGGACGATGCGATCTCCAGAGCTCCGAGACCGTGCCTCGCGTCCTCAGTCCGGCGATGTTGGTCGTCAGGATGTAGAGGTTCTTGGCGACGAGGGCGTCGACCAGTCGGTCGTCGGGTATCTCCACCGCCGCTATGTCGATCGATGTGAGCGCCTCGACGAGCAACGGAGCGTGCGGTCCGGCCACCGGGGTGGGGATGATGACCTTCAACGGGCGCTGTGGCTTCTTCTCGAACCAGACGACTGCAACCGTCGGCCGTGTTACCCCCGCCGCAGTCCAGTCGCGGGGGAGGAGCTCGTTCTGGATGAGCCCCGCTCTGGCTCTCCACACGGAGGGGAGGCGATCGAGCACCGTCCTGAGGTCGTCCTCACCCACGGTCACGAGGACGAGTTCGGGTTCGGGAAGCTGCCGGGCGACGGTGTCGACCGGGGTTGAGCGGAGAACGGGGACGATGGTGTGACCGGAGCGGAGAAGAGCGTGGGAGAACACGGCACCCATCTCCCCGACCCCGATCAGTGCGATGGAAGACGTCATGGCAACAGGCTACTCGGGGCGCGGGAGGGTACGTCGGGGAGCGAAAGAGTTGACAGGTGGCGCGAAATGGGCCATAGTGGGGCCTCGTGGTAGATGGTGATGCAGCGTGATGGAGGCGCAACCGCGTGTTTCTCGGGGAATACAGCCACTCGCTCGACGAGAAGGGCCGTGCCGTGATGCCAAGCAAGTTCCGTGCGGGGCTTGCCGGCGGCTGCGTCGTGACCAAAGGACAGGAGCGTTGCCTCTACGTCTTCCCGATGAATCGTTGGGAAGAGGAGTCGAGCAAGGTGCTCAGGCTCCCGCGTACAGATCGGCGGGCCAGGAACTTCTCGCGGTCCTTCTTCGCCTCGGCGTCGGATCAAACACTCGATCGGCAGGGACGGGTGCAGATTCCGGAGGCACTTCGCGTGTACGCGGGGTTGGAGAAGGACCTGACCGTCGTCGGTGTCGCAGACCACATCGAGGTTTGGGACACCGGGGCCTGGCGGTCCGTTGCAGCCGAGGCCGACGATTACTACTCAGAGATCCAGGAAGCCCTTTCGGAGGATGGAATATGAACGAGCACGCCGGGCCCCGGTCCGGCGGATCTGTTGAACGGTCTGGCCTGTGGTCAGTCCCCCGGATGCCAATTGGAAGGCCCCTTACTCCGCCCGCTTCCATGTTGGCGCCAGCGCTCCGGGGGGCTGACCATGGATCAGACCAGCAACAGCTATCACCAGCCGGTTCTTGCAGAAGCGTGCGTCGAGATGCTCGCTCCGGCGGCATCCGGTCTGATCGTGGACGGAACCTTCGGAGGCGGCGGTCACAGTCGCGCACTGCTGTCGGCGTATCCGCAAGTGCGGATCCTCGGGATCGATCGCGATCCGGACGCAGTCGCCAACGCACCGGACGACCCCCGCGTGCACGTCGTACTCGGCAACTTCTCCGAGATCGAGCGGATCGTGCGTGATGAGTTGGAGTTCCCACCTGACGTTCCTGGGACCGTTGGCGGCGTTCTACTGGACCTTGGCATCTCATCGCATCAGGTCGATACGGCCGAACGGGGGTTCTCGTACCGGCGCACGGGTCCGATCGATATGCGCATGGGTTCGGATGTGCCGGTCAGTGCCGGTGATCTCGTCAACGAACTCGATGAAGCGGAACTTCGGGAGCTCATCCATCGATACGGCGAAGAGCGGCATGCCGGACGCATCGCCCACGCCATCGTCGCAGCCCGGCCGATCCACGACACCACAGCGCTTGCCGAGGTCATCGCGAACGCCGTCCCCGCAGCAGCGCGGCGGGCGGGTCACCCTGCGCGGAAGACGTTTCAAGCCCTCCGGATCGCAACCAACGCGGAGCTGGATGCGCTCTCGACCGGTCTCGCTTCGGCCATCGATCTCCTTCGACCCGGCGGGAGGATCTGCGTGATCTCCTACCACTCGCTCGAGGACCGCATCGTGAAGCGGACGATCGTCCATGGTGCGACCGGATGCATCTGCCCTCCCGGGTTGCCGGTATGCGGATGCGGCCGGAGCGCGAGCCTTCGGAACCTCGGTCGATTCAAACCGTCGGAGAGCGAGATCGCGGCGAACCCCCGATCGAGAAGCGCCGTCATGCGTGTTGCAGAGAAGGTTGCAGCATGACCGCCGGAGCGTTCCCGAGGACCGTCGCGCGCCCCCTCAGGTCGGGCCGACGAGCGAGACCCGTCGTCCGTCCGTTGGCCATCTTCATCCTCGCGGTCGTCGTGGCGTTCTTCGCCGTCATTTACACGCGTATCTCGCTCGACCGGACCGCATTCGAGCTGCAACGCCTCAACCGTGCGATCGAGGCCGAACAGGAGCACTACTGGGATCTGCGTGTCGAGTATGCGCGGCTGCAGGCCCCGGACCGAGTCACACAACGGGCCGCCGATATCGGACTCGTCTACCCCGAGGACGTTCGAACCATCGAAGTCGTCGGGGTGACGAAAACGGTCGGCGGCCCAGAGGATCGATGGACGGAGATGAGAGCGCTGTTCTCGGAACAGCCTTGATTGCCAAGGGAGGCAGAGATGTGCAAGCCGAGCGCTGACGGCTACGCACCCGGGCGGCGGATTCTGCCGCTGGTGACATGACATGAAATCGTCGCAGTTCAGGCTCGGTGACCTTCGTGTCGTCGCCCTCGGTCTCGTATTCATCCTCGCCTGGGGAGCGATCGGCTACCGCCTCTTCCGTGTGCAGGGAGCGAACGCTGCCGAGCTGGCCCAGCGCGGCTTCGATCAGCGCCTTCGCCACGAGGAGATCGAAGCCAAGCGAGGCACCATCTATGACCGCGATGGGGTTGAACTCGCCGTTACCATCTACGGCAGCTCACTGGCCGCCGACCCATCTCTCGTCGAGGAGCCGGCAAGGGCCGCTGCTGCACTGGCGCCGGTCGTGGGCGCCGACTACGTCGAGATGGTGAGTCGTCTCGAAGGAGATGGGCGGTTCGTGTACCTCGCTCGGGGTCTGGAACACGATGTCGCCGAAGCTGCCAAGCAGGTCATCGAGGACGAGGATCTCGTGGGGTTCATGTTCGAAGAGGAACCGCTCCGAATCTACCCATCGGGTGCTCTGGCAGCGCCCGTGATCGGCCTCACGCGGCTCGACGACGGCTCCGGGGTCGAGGGCATCGAAGCCGTGATGGATACGGAATTGGCGGGGCGACCTGGGAAACGAATCGTCGAGCGCGACAGTGCAGGGCGTGCCATTCCCCAGGCAGAATTCCTCCTCGAGCCATCCGTTCCCGGATCCGACGTGGTGCTCACCCTCGACCGGGAGCTCCAGTACGCCGCCGAACGCTCACTTCAGGCCGGAATCGACCGGACCGGTGCCGAAGGAGGTGCGATCGTCGCCATCGACCCGGCGACCGGTGAGATTCTCGCCATGGTGTCGCTCCCGAGTTTCGACGGTTCGGATCGGTCGCAGCTCGACCCGTCGACGATCCGCAACCGGGCCATCAGCGACGAATTCGAACCCGGCTCGACACTCAAGGCCGTGACCGTGGCGGCCGCGCTCGAAGAAGGGATCGTGCGACCCGACACGCCGTTCGAAACACCGAGAGAGATCGACATCTCGGGTGAGACGTACAGCGATCACGGACACAACCCTCCGGTCATGACCGTCGCCGACATCGTCGCGAAGTCCTCGAACGTGGGCACCATCAAGATCCAACAACGGCTCGGCAACGAGGCTCACTACCGCTACCTCGATGCCTTCGGGCTGGGGCGGACGGCATCGATCGACTTCCAGGGGGAGGCCACCGGCCGCCTCGATCACGTGACCGACTGGTGCGGCCCCGCTTGTGGCGCATCTGCGGCGATCGGATACGGGGTCGGAGCGACTCCGCTGCAGATGGCCGAGATCTACGCGACGCTTGCGAACGATGGAAAGTGGGTCGAACCGCACATCGTGCGCGAGATCATCGCACCCGACGGGTCGTCGGTCGTCACGGAACCTCGCTCCCGCGAGGTCGTATCACCGGATACGGCACGAACCGTGCGCTCCATGCTGCGCGGTGTAGTGGAGCGGGGGACCGGCTGGCGGGCAGCCCTTGATGAATTCCCCGTTGGAGGCAAGACAGGGACGTCGAACAAGTTCGACGTCGAGACCGGGGAATACAGCGAGACCGACACCATCGCGTGGTTCATCGGCATCGCTCCAATCGATGATCCGGCCATCGTCGTTGCCGTCGTCCTCGACACACCGACAGGCGAACTTCCCGACGGGACCGAGTTGAAGTTCGGCGGAGCCTCTTCCGCTCCCATCTTTGCCGAGGTCGCAGACACCGCACTCCGCCAACTCGGCGTTGCGCCGACACACGACGCCAATGGTTGATCGTCGCCGACTGTCGGAGATCGTTGCCCTGCTCCCCGGCGGTGGGCAACTCCGGGGCACCGACCCGACGATCGGCGGAGTCACCCACGACTCGCGAATGGTCGCCCCGGGAGATCTCTTCGTCGCGATTCCCGGAGCGGTCGTCGACGGCCACGACTACGTGGAGAGAGCCGTCGCTGCCGGTGCCGCGGCCGTTCTCGCCGAACGACCCGTCGATGCCCCCGCGTTCGTCCTCGTCGATGATGCCAGAGCAGCATTGGCATGGGCGGCCGCCGCCGTCTACGGCGATCCGTCCAGCCATCTCTCCGTCATCGGCGTCACCGGGACGAATGGAAAGACGACCGTGACCCACATGGTCGACCACATCGTCACGGCCGCCGGCGTTTCCGGCGCCGTGGTGGGAACGATCGGCGCCAGGATCGGTACGAACGAACGGAGCGTGACCCGGACCACACCGGAGGCGTCCGACCTCCAGCGTCTTCTCTCCGACATGGTCGAGGCGGGCATCGAGGTGACGGCGATCGAAGTCTCCAGCCACGCGCTGAGCCTCCATCGCGTCGATGCGATCCGATTCAGGATTGCCGCATTCACGAATCTCATGCAGGATCACTTGGATTTCCATGGCACCATGGACGCGTACCTGGGGGCGAAGGCGAGTCTCTTCACCGCGAGTCGAGCCGATCACGCCGTCATCATGGTTGATGGCGATGCCGGGATCGCCATCGCATCGGCGACCGATGTGCCGACGACGACGGTTGCGCTCACCCGTGAGGCCGATGTCACCGCTAGTCACATCGTCGAGTCGCTTTCAGGCTCAACCTTCGTTGTCAACACGGCGGAGGCGACGTTCCCCGTTGACCTGCCGATGCCGGGACGCTTCAACGTCGCCAATGCGCTCGTGGCATCGGCGATCGCCCTCCAAATCGGGATCGGTCCCGAAGCGATCGCACGAGGTCTTGCATCGATCGGAACCATCGCGGGACGGTTCGAGCGCGTGGAGTCCACCACCGGCTTCGACGTGATTGTCGACTACGCCCATACCCCGGACGCCGTGGCCGAAGTGGTCGCCGCCGCGCGGCGACTCGTTCCCGGCCGGGTCATCGTCGTGTTCGGAGCCGGCGGAGACCGCGATCGAGAGAAGCGTCCCGCCATGGGACGGGCCGCAGGAGGCGCCGATGTGGCAATCCTGACCTCGGATAACCCCCGTACGGAAGATCCGTCGACCATCATGAAGGCCGTGAGAAGCGGAATCCCTCCAGAATCCACGGTGATCGAGATCCCCGATCGGCGGACTGCCATCCGAACCGCCGTCGAAAAGGCAGCGCCCGGGGACCTCGTCCTGATTCTCGGCAAAGGGCACGAGACCGGCCAGGACTTCGGTGACCGGGTCGAACCGTTCGACGACCGTATCGTCGCCCGTGAGGAACTCGCGGCGTTGGCGGGAGGAGGACCGTCATGACCGGTCCACTCGACTGGACGCTCGCGACCGTCGCATCCGCCACCGGCGGAGTCGTGGCGGGTGACCCGGGGATGCCGATCCACTCGATCTCGACCGATTCGCGGGTGCTCGATCCGGGCTCCGTGTTCGTCGCCATCCGCGGTCAGAACCACGACGGCCACGACTACGCATCCGAAGCGGTGGCAACCGGTGCCGTTGCAGCGCTCGTCGAACGCGGGACCCATCCCGATCTCGTTCCCAGGGTGGACGTCGAGGACACGGGTCGTGCCTTGCGGGATCTCGGAGCATATCGACGGACCGAACTCGAGATGCCGGTCGTGGCGATCACCGGATCGACCGGAAAGACCTCCACGAAGGACCTCCTGGCTGCGGCGATTCCCGGCTCGTGGGCATCGCCGCGTTCGTACAACAACGAAGTCGGAGTCCCCCTGACGGTGCTCGCCGCCCCCAACAACGCGACGGCGCTCATTCTCGAAGTCGGGTCGCGCGGTGTCGGGCACATCACCTGGTTGATGCCGGTCGTCCGTCCCACGGTTGCCGTCATCACGAACCTCGGCGTCGTGCATCTGGAGACCTTCGGTTCGCGTGACGCCGTCGCCGACGGCAAGTGGGAACTAGTCGCTGGACTCTCCGAGGGCGGCATCGCCGTTCTCCCGGACGACGAACCGCGTCTCGACCGTCCCCACCCCGGGCCGACCGTCACGTTCGGAGAGCAGCCGACCGCGCTGTTCCGCGTCGCATCGACGACCCTCGACGACGACGGCAGGCCGTCGTTCGCGATCCACGCTTGCGGCCGGGTGATTCCGGTAACGCTCTCGATGGCAGGGGCGCACAACGCTGTGAACGCCGCGGCTGCACTCGCAGCGGCGGTCGCCATCGGGATTGATCCGGAAGCGGCAGCGAACGGCATGGAGCGTGCCAGCGCCTCGCCGTGGCGGATGGAGATCCTCAGAGGCCGCTTCACCGTCGTCAACGATGCGTACAACGCCAATCCCACGTCGATGGAGGCTGCGCTCAGGACCGTCGCGGCGATGCCGGGGAAGTCGTATGCGATGCTCGGTGAGATGGCAGAACTCGGCTCTGTCTCCGTCGAGGAGCATCATCGGATCGGGAGGCTCGCGGCCGATCTCGACTTCGAAGCCGTCGGCACGATCGGTCCCGATCACGGCCTCGCCGAAGGAGCGGGAGGCGTGAACTTCTCGACGATCGACGACGCCCTCGCGTGGGTGCTCGATCGGATCGGGAACGGTGACCTCGTCCTCGTGAAGGGATCCCGATCGGTCGGACTCGAAGGTCTCGCACGGCGGCTGGCTGAGGAGGCGAGGGCATGATCCAGCTGCTCTTCGCTGCAACGATCGCATTCGCCTTCACGATCCTCGTGACACCGATCGCCATCCGTGTTCTGCGGAACCACAACATCGGCCAGTTCATCCAGGAAGACGTGCGCGGGCACATGCACAAACGCGGTACGCCGACGATGGGCGGTGTCGTCATCATCGTCGGCGCACTGCTCGGATACGTCGGTGCCCACTTCCGGTTCTTCACGCTCGGAGAAGGTATTGATCTGACGATGCACGCGTTCGCGCCGGAAGGATGGCTCGCCCTTCTCGCGTTCGTCGGCATGGGGGTCATCGGATTCTTCGACGACTTCGTCAAGTACGCCAGGAAGCACAACCAGGGCCTCTCGAAGCGTTGGAAGTTCCTCGGACAGCTGGCGGTTGCCGCTGCATTTGCCTGGGGAGCGGGACGGATCGGCGTGTCCACGGAGTTGTCGTTCGTTCGACCTCTCGGGATCGATCTTGGTCCGATCATCTACTTCCTTCTCGTCCTGTTCATGCTCACGGCGGCGGCCAATGCCGTGAACCTGACGGACGGTCTCGATGGTCTCGTCGCCGGGTCGATCTCCCTCGTCGCGGGTGCGTATGTGCTGATTTCCTTCTGGCAATTCAGGAACATCGTCTACTACTTCATGGACATCAACGGAGCGTTGGATCTCGCGCGGCTCTCCGCCGCGATCGTCGGCGCGGCACTCGGGTTCTTGTGGTGGAATGCCGCTCCGGCCAAGATCTTCATGGGGGACACGGGATCCCAAGCGCTCGGCGGGGCCCTTGCCGCCCTCGCCCTGCTCACGAACACCCAGCTCCTCCTCGTTCTCCTCGGCGGCCTCTACGTCGTTGAGACGTTGTCCGTCATCGGGCAGGTCTTCTCATTCAGGGTCTTCGGGCGTCGGATCCTCCGGATGGCACCGATCCACCACCACTTCGAGCTGAAGGGATGGCCGGAGACGATGGTGATCGTCCGGTTCTGGATCCTGGCGGGGATCATGGTGGCTCTCGGAGTCGGCGTGTTCTATGCAGATTTCCTGACCGTCTCCGGCGGGGGGACACCATGACGACGCTCGTGCTCGGGGCCGCCGTCAGCGGGCGTGCCGCCGCGCGTCTGGCGCGGCGACTCGGGAACGATGTCGTGGTCTACGACCGCTCCGAACAGGCAACCGACGTGCTTCGAGACGACGCGTTCGCGGTTCGTCCGGGGGCATGGGACGACCGCTATCTCGATCAGGTCGACCTCGTCGTCACCTCACCCGGCTTCCCCGAGTCTTCCGATCCGATCCAACGTGCGCTCTCGACCGGTGTCCCGGTCGTCAGCGAACTCGAGTTCGGAGCCACCCACCTTCCAGCTCCGTACGTCGCCGTCACCGGAACGAACGGGAAGACGACGATCACGACGGTCATCACCGACATGTTGAACGCGAGCGGCGTGAGCGCGGTTGCCGCCGGGAACATCGGCACGCCCGTATGCGGACTCAGCGATACTGCGGCATCGGTGTTCGTGCTCGAGGCATCGAGTTTCCAGTTGCGATTCATCGACCGATTCCATCCCGTTGCGGCCGGGATCGTGAACATCGCTGCGGACCATCTCGATTGGCATGGGACCGGCGAAGCGTATGCGCAGGCGAAAGCCAGGATCTTCGCGAACATGTCGGGCCGCGATCTCGTCGTCTACAACGCGGACGACGAGGGGGCAACGGCGGCGGTTGCAACGGCTCCGTGTGCGACGGTACCGGTGAGCGGCACCCGCATCCCGGATGGGGGAGCGGGTCCGGCAGGCGACACGCTGCTGATCGCCGGGCGACGCTATCCCGTGGCGACGACGGATCCTACGTGGACGGTCGATCTCGCCATGTCCGCAGTCCTCGCGAGTGCGGTCGGTGCAACAGAGGAGGGGATCGCGTCGACGCTCGCCTCATTCCACTCAGGAGCGCATCGGCGAAGAGTCGTCGCGCAGGCCGGCGGGATCGCCTGGATTGACGATTCGAAAGCGACGAACCCCCATGCTGCCAGGGCCGCCGCATCTGCATACCCGAGCGTCATCCTCCTCGCCGGAGGCAGGAACAAGGATCTCGATCTCTCGACCATCGCTCCCGATACGGTCCGACACGTCGTGGCCTTCGGCGAAGCCGGCCCGGAGGTGGCCGAAGTCGTCAACCGGCCGGTGACGGTCGTGCCGGATCTCGCAGGTGCCGTGGAGGCCGGAGCCCGGATCGCCCGTCCTGGCGATACGGTGCTGCTCGCTCCCGGATGTGCAAGCTTCGACGAGTTCGAGTCGTATGCCGCCCGCGGAGACCGGTTCGCGAGCCTCGTCGAAAAGATGGTGGTGTCGAAATGACGGGAAGGACGACTCCGTTCGACCATGCTACGCGGATGACCGAACCCGCCCCGACAGCGTTCACCGTCGAGGACGCCGACACGAGAGCCTCGACGCGCGACCAGATTCGCGAGCAGCGGATCGCCCGTGCGCTGCACCTGCGCGATCGCAGGACGGTGTTCGTCGTCGTACCCGTCATCATGCTGCTGATCGTCGGTCTCGGAGCGATGCTGTCCGCAAGTTCGGTCGTCGCGATTCGCGAAACGGGAGACCACCTCTTCTACATCAAACGGCAGATCATCTGGGTGGGTCTGGGGCTCGCTTCGCTTGTGATCTTCTCGAAGGTGCCGTACCGGTGGTACCGGAGATTCGCGCTTCCGATCTTCATCGTCGCCGTTGTGGGCCTCCTTGCCACGCTCATTGTGGGAGACGTGCGGGGCGGTGCGAGACGGTGGATCGAGGTCGGCCCGCTGACCGTGCAGGCATCGGAGTTTGCCAAGATTGCAACGATCATCCTTCTCGCCGCCGTTCTCGCCAAGAAGGAACGGCTGCTCAACAGCTTCCCCCACTTCATCGTTCCCGTCGTGGCGATTCTCGGCATCGTCTCCGGTCTGCTTCTCCTGCAGCCGGACTTCGGGACGGCTCTCCTCATCGGTGTTTCGGCGTTCGCTGTGCTCGTCGCGTCGTCGGCGCCAATCGGGTTCCTTGTCGGACTCGGGGGCGTCGGCGGGATTCTCGCGGTCGTCGGCGCATTCACCATGGACTACCGGAGAGACCGGATCACCGGATTCCTCGATCCGTTTGCCGATCCACTCGGGACCGGGCATCAGGCGGTACAGAGTCTTGTCGCCCTCGGAACGGGAGGGTTGTTCGGGGTGGGCCTCGGCGCGAGCCGTGCGCGATGGTCGTTCCTCCCGAACGCGCACACCGACTTCATTTTCGCCATCATCGGCGAGGAGACCGGCTTCGTCGGTGCGATGCTCGTGATCGTCCTCTTCGCGGTGTTCGCTGCGGTCGGCATCCGGATCGCGCTCACAGCCCCCGACACATTCGGACGGTTGCTCGCCGTCGGGATCGTGGCGTGGCTCACCTTCCAGGCCCTCGTCAACATCGGAGGGGTCGTCGCCGTGCTCCCGATCACCGGCGTGCCGCTACCGTTTGTTTCCTCCGGTGGGAACGCCATGATCGTGAGTCTGGGTGCCGTCGGCGTGCTCATCAACATCTCGCGATCGAGCGCCGTGGAACCGGCATCGTCGTGACATATGCATTCGCCGCGGCCGGCACTGGAGGTCACATCTATCCGGCTCTTGCCGTCGCACGCTCGCTCGTCGAGATGGGCGTACCGAACGGCGACATCGTGTTCTTCGGTGGCGATCGTCTCGAGACACGCGCCGTGCCGGAAGCGGGATTCGAGTTCATCCAACTCGACGTGCGCGGATTGAAGCGATCCCTCAGCGTTGAGAACCTCACGATTCCTGCGATGGTGCGTCGCGCGGCGAAGAACGTGGAAGCCACCCTGGCAAGACGCTCGCCGGGAGCGCTCACCGTCTTCGGTGGGTACGTGACCGTCCCCGCAGCGATCGGTGCCCGGAAGGTCGGCATGCCGTATGTCATCCACGAACAGAATGCCGTCCCCGGTCTCGCCAACCGATACGTCGCGCG
>JANTHO010000010.1 GCA_024762335.1 Acidimicrobiia bacterium
AGCCAAGAATCAAGAGCCAAGACGAGCGGCCGCCGGTCCCACCGGCGGCCGCTCTGTTTCATTGAACCTGGGTCTTTCATCCAACACTTCTCCAACGCCTCCACGGCACGATCTCTTCGCGTACGATTGGTCATGAGGTAGAGCGATGGACCTGCGAGTGCTCGGCCCCGTTGAAGTCACCGATGGCGCTACCACGGTTCCTATTGGAGGGCCCCGGCAACGCCTCGTCCTCGCTCTCCTGATCCTCCGCGTCGGCGAGACGGTGTCGACCGACCGGCTGGTCGACGACGTGTGGGGCGACGATCCGCCGGACGCCGCACGGAGGACCGTTCAGGCTTACGTGTCGAACCTCCGGAAAACGCTCGAGGCGATTCGACCCGGTACGCTCATCGCCCGATCTCCCGGCTACGTTCTCACCGTCGACGACGAAGCTATCGATGCGCGCCGCTTCGAGCAATCACTCACGTTGGGAACCCGCCTGTTGGAGACGAACCCTGCCCAGGCGGCGTCGGTACTCGGCGAAGGACTCGCTCTCTGGCGCGGCGCTCCCTATGCGGATCTCGCCGGTTTGCCTTCCCTTCGAACAGAGATCACGCGGTTGGAGGAACTGCGAACCAACGCCATCGAGACCCGCATCGCAGCAGATCTGGCACTCGGAGGCCACGGGCAGGTGGTCGGCGAACTCGAGACGCTGGTTTCGGAGCACCCGTTCAATGAACGCTTCGCCGGTCAACTCATGGTTGCTCTGTACCGCTCGGGTCGGCAAGCGGACGCTCTTCGCGTCGCCCACCGCACACGAACCGTGCTCCGCAGCGAACTCGGGATCGACCTCTCTCCCGATCTCCACGACCTCGAGCAATCGATCCTGGAGCACGATCCAGAGCTCCAGCCCCCTCCGATCGTCGGCTCTCATTCGCTCGCCAAGGCACGTCCATCGGTCATTCGGGGATTCGAGATCCGTCGCCGCATCGGTGGTAGCCCCTGGGCCGAGACGTTCATCGCCTATCAACGCTCCCTCGACCGTGAGGTGGCGGTAAGGGTCATCAATCCACGGTATGCGAACGATTCCGGGTTCATGGCGCGGTTCGAAGCGGGAATCGCACGGCTGATTCGAGTGACTCATCCCAACATCGTCCCGTTCTACGACTTCTGGCGTGACCCGGAAGGTGCCTACATCGTGCGACGCTACTTCCCCCGGGGAAGTCTGGCAGATGCCATTGAGGATGGTTCGTGGGATGCTGCCGACACGCCCCGTCTCATCGCCCAGGTCGGTTCGGCGCTCGAGGCTGCTCATCGGGGCGGGTTCGTCCACATGAATGTCAAAGCATCGAACATCATGCTCGACGACGAATCCAACGCCTACATCACCGATTTCGCAGTCGAGCGATCGGCCTTCGCTGATGATGGAGCATTCCTGACCGACGCGCGAGCGTCGGGCAGCCCCTCGACCGATCATGATCTTCTCGCGAAGACGACACCGCAGATGGACATTCGTGCGCTTGCGGGTATCGCTAGGCAACTCCTCGGCGACACAGATCTCCCACCCGCCGTTGCCGAGGTCCTGGAAGAGGCGGCGTCGTCGGACCCCGTCGGCGGCTTCTCGTCGATGGATCGGTTCGTTGAGGCTTTCCTCGATGCAACCGGCGAGGTCGGACATCGCAGCGTCACGGTCTCGCACAACCCGTACAAGGGTCTGCAGGCATTCGATGAGACGGACCGGGACGACTTCTGCGGACGTGAGGCACTCGTCGTGCCGCTGCTCAAACGTCTCTCTCCCCCGCATCCCGGCTGTCTCGCTCTCGTCGGAGCATCCGGTGTCGGCAAATCCAGCATCTTGAACGCAGGGCTCATTCCTGCGTTGCGCGACGGTGCGATTCCTGGATCAGAGAGATGGCGAATCCTGAAGATGCACCCGGGCGTTCACCCCTTCGGAGAACTAGCCGGAGCGTTGCGTCAGGTCACCGTCGATATGGATCCCCAGATTCCGGGCCACCTCACGTGGGGCGACATCGGCATCGGAGAAGCCCTGACGTCTGCCTCCAGGGAATCGACCGATGAGTTCCTCCTCGTCGTCGATCAGTTCGAGGAGCTCTTCACGCTCGTACGCGACGAGTCCGTCCGTTCGGCCTTCATCGACTCCCTCGTCGCCGCCGTCCACGATCCTGCCGTTCGTCTCCGACTCATCCTGGCGCTTCGAGCCGACTTCTATGACCGACCGTTGCGGTATCCGAGTCTCGCCGACCTGCTTACAGGGTGCGTGTTCACCGTCATGCCCATGGCGCCGGGCGATCTGCGAAAGGCCATCCTCGAGCCGGCCGAACGAGCCGGAGCCGTACTCGATCCCGGCCTTGCAGGACGCATCGTGGACGATGTGCAACGGCAGCCCGGAATGCTCCCGCTCGTCCAGTACGCGATGACGAATCTGTTCGATCATCGCGATGGAAACCGGATCACCGCGGATGCGTACGAAGAGCTGGGCGGTGTGACCGGTCCGCTGCAAACGCGTCCCGAAGAGATCTACCTCGAACTCGATTCGCATGCACGAGAAGCGGCGAGACAGGTGTTCCTGCGTCTCGTCGCCCTCGGAGATGCGAACGAGGCCGTCCGACGGAGGGTGCGACGGTCGGAACTGACGTCGATCGTCGGATACGAGCACTCAGCCCGAACCGTCATCGACGCATTCGGAGATGCGCGACTCTTGAGTTTCGATCGTCATCCTGTGACTAGGAGCCCGACCGTCGAGATCGCTCACGACGCGCTCCTCGGAGCGTGGGAGCGCCTGCGCGGATGGATCGATGACTACCGTTCCGACGTTCGCCTCCACCAGAGTCTCGCCGATGCAACGGCGGACTGGATCGCATCAGATCGCGACTCCGAGTTCCTGCTCGTGGGCGGCCCCCTCCATCGACTCGCCGGGTGGTCGAAAGCCACCGACCTCGCCCTCTCCGATGCCGAGCACTCTTACCTCGCAGCGAGCGTCGAGGCCTCGACCATCGAAGAACGCGAGGAAGCGGAACGGATCCGCTACGAGCACGAACTGGAGATCCGCTCCCGCCGCCGTCTTCGCATGCTTGTGGTTGTCTGGGCAATGACGGCTCTCGTCGCCGTACTCGCCATCTTCGCGTTCGCCCAGTGGCGCCGCAGCGAGATGCTGGTTCGTCAGACCGAGGTGATCGCGATCGCCGATCAGTACGCATCGATGTCCGAGGCACAACGCGCAACCGATCCGGAGCTTGCTCTCCTGCTCGCACTTCACGCGGTGGAGATCACGAAGGACGCCGGATACGAGGTCACGTTGCCCTCTCGTGTTGCGCTCACGTTGTCGATGCGGGCACTCGGTATGCCACTCCCACCCGACACCGATCAACAGTTGGCCAACGACTCGCTCGCGGCGCTCATCGACACGGCACGGTCGCACCTCAACCGGGGTTTTACTCCACAAGAGTGTTCACTCTTGCTCGGGCTCGACGCATGCCCGGCCGATACGATCGCATCGCCGTCCGAACGCTGATCCTCTTTGATGGAACCACCGAGTCGTTGCTAGCGTTCTTCATGCGAGTTCGCCAGACGGCCGCGGCCTTCGGGTCGAGGAAAGTCCGGACTCCAAAGGGCAGGATGCTGGGTAACTCCCAGGCGGGGCGACCCGACGGACAG
Source organism: Acidimicrobiia bacterium (assembly GCA_024762335.1). GTDB lineage: Bacteria > Actinomycetota > Acidimicrobiia > Spongiisociales > UBA5794 > JAHEEL01. The sequence continues at coordinate 3,655 of JANTHO010000010.1, forward strand.
TGCAACAGAGAGCAGACCGCCGATGGCCGGAGGGATCTCACACCCGACGGCACAGGTGAGGGTGAAACGGTGGTGTAAGAGACCACCAGCGTCCCGGGGAACCGGGGCGGCTCGGCAAACCCCATCCGGAGCAAGGTCGAGCAGGGACAGGGTGGCCCGCCCGTTACGTCCCGGGTAGACCGCACGAGGCCGGCAGCAATGCCGGTCCCAGATAGATGGCCGTCCACGACAGGATCCGGCTTACCGGCGAACTCGCAGATGTTGAAGCGCCCCCCGGTTCGGGGGGCGCTTCCTCGTGAATGCCCTTGTATGCAATCATCGGTCCGGGTTGATCTCCCCGCTGTACCCGAAGTATTCGCCGTTCACACCGGGGCTCGCGATCTGACCCGTCGTCGCTTCATGGTTGAGTTCGAATCCCCCGACCGTTGCCCAGTGGGATGCGGCGATGGATGCGTCGACCGACCTCATGAGGCTTGCAGCCTCACCCGGATCGGTGATCTGAGCAACTCCGACTTCCGGATGGAGCGCGCCGCTGTATCCGAAGTAGTCGCCGGTCACGCCGGGTTGTCCGACCCGACCGACCGTCGCTTCCGGGCTGTACTCGAAGCCGACAACTTGATCGGGCAGGGGCGCGATTGTCGCAGCCGGTTGGAATACGACCCAGGCGATCCCTCCCGCGACCAACGCCACAAGAACGACCGACAGGCTGATCCACATCCACTCCAGGTTGTGATGGATCCCGGCGTGTGTCGGTACCGGGTGGTGAGCAGTGGTCATGATGTCTCCTCTCCGACGGTGGCTCCTCTGTCTCCCTATCAACGTAGAACGGGGGTGTTGGACGGTCACAGGAGACAGGTTGGAAACGGGTTGGATGCATCGCGCGGACCCGACACGTAGTCTCACACCCGATGGGTACGATCCGTGACCTCGCGCAGAACACGCCGGACACCAGGAACCGGGCCGTCGACTTCTATCGTGCGGCGGCTTTGACGATCGTCGTTCTCGGCCACTGGCTCGCCTCGGCCGTCTTCGTCGGTCAGGACGGCACCCTCCATTTCACGAACGTCCTCGAACTCGCATCGTGGACCCAATGGCTGACCTGGGGAATCCAGGTCATTCCTGTGTTCTTCATCGTCGGCGGCTACGCCAACTGGAAATCCTACGGTGCGGCGAAACGACGCGGCGATGCCACCTCTGCGTGGATCACCGCCCGGTTCCGTCGCCTCATGACGCCGATCGTCCCGTTTCTCGCCGTCTGGACGGCCATCAGCGTGGTGGCCGGCCTCCTCGGCGTCGACCACGACCTGATCCGTGCCGGCAGCTTCGCCGTCGTCACGCCGCTCTGGTTCCTCGCCGTGTATTTGATCGTGATCCTCGCAGTGCCCGTCTCGACCACCCTGTGGACCCGTTACGGGTGGTGGTCGATCGCCGCCGGAGTCGTCCTCGCCTTCGCTATCGACGCGACGCGGGCCGGTACCGGATGGGATTGGGTCGGCTGGCTGAACTTCGGAGCCATCTGGATCACCGCCCACCAGTTCGGATACGCCTGGGCCACGGAGCGGCACCGTCCGCGGGCTGTTCCCCTCATCCTGACCGGCGCGATCGCGGCAGTGGTCCTCGTGCTTCTCACCGTGAGCGGCCCCTACCCGATCTCGATGGTCGGTGTGCCGGGAGCCACGGAGAACAACACCCTGCCACCCACAGCGGTGCTCCTCGTCCTGTCCATCGCCCAGTACGCGATCGTCCGACTCGCCGAACCGGCCGCCGGCGCTCTGATGAGGCGGTCTTCCCTGTGGATCGCCGTCGTCGGGTTCCACGCGGTGATGATGACCGTCTACGTCTGGCATCTCCCCGTCCTCGCGATCGTCGTCCTGATCGGATACGGTCTCGGCTTCGGCTTCTCCGTCGAGCCACTCACGACGTGGTGGTGGGTCACCCGCCCGATCTGGCTCCTCGTCCTCACCGGCGGTCTCATCGGCGTCGTCGCCATCTTCGGGCGCTACGAACCGAGGGTCCGTGAAGCACCGAGTCCGAACCGGGTCATCGTCGGACTCGGAGCAGTGGCCTCGATCGTGGCGATCTCGTTCGGTGTGGTGTGGGGCTTCGTCCCCGAACAAGGCCTCGTCCGCTGGTGGGTGGTCGTCCTCTTCGCAGCCGGTGTCGTCGCTCTCGGCGCCTACCCGGCGCGCAAGAGGGGCCGTCCGAAGACGACCCCTCCAAGGCGTTGAGTCGAGGTGATCTACTCGGCGTCGCCCGAGGTCACGATCTTGTAGATGCCCCAGCCGACCGCGGCGCCGACGAGCGGAGCGATCCAGTAGACCCACTGATCGGTCCACACACCGCCGACGATTCCCGGGCCCAGGGAGCGGACCGGGTTGACGGACGTCCCTGTGAACGGGATGAGCACCAGATGGATCATCGTCAGAGTGAGACCGATACCGAGGAACGCCGTCTTCATCGAGTTGGCGCTCGCCGTGGCCTTCAAGATCACCGCGAGGAAGATGGCCGTGAACACGACCTCGAAGAGGAACGCTTCCCATGCCTCGATCCCCTGGCCGAAGGTCGTCATCGTGCTTGCGACGCCTTCGGTGCTCGTCGCTGCGAGCAGCGTGAGCGATGCGAGAACGGCGCCCACGAGTTGCGCCACCCAATACCCGGCCATCGTGGCAACGTCGATGCGCTTGTCGAGCACCATCGCGAAACTCACCGCCGGGTTGAAGTGTCCTCCGGATACCTCCCCGAACGCATACAGTCCGGCCAGGAGCGCGAGACCGAATCCGAATGCCACGATGACGATGTTCGATTGTGCTCCGCCGGCGGCGGCTGACAGGATTGTCGCCGTGCCTCCGAGAACGAGCACGTACGTGCCGAATAGCTCGGCCGCGAGTTTGTTGACTGACATATTCCTCCCGTTGAACGTCCGTAACCTTCGACAGACGCTTCCGACGGGAGGTTACAGGAACCGGCCCGTCCCTAGGATCGGATGGAACGAGAGGACATGATGACCCGCTTCGCCTATTTCTGCGGCCATGAACAGTTCCAGCCCGAGGATGTCGTCCGTCACGCCGTCCTCGCCGAGGAAGCCGGATTCGACGCGGTCATGGTATCCGAGCACTTTCATCCGTGGGTGGACGACGTATCCGCATCCGGTTTTGCCTTCGCGACATTGGGCGCCATCGCCCAGGCGACGGAACGTGTCGAGCTCGTCACAGCGGTGACCACCCCCCTCTTCCGGTACCACCCCGCCGTCGTGGCCCAGGCCGCTGCCACGATCGACCGCCTCTCAGGTGGCCGGTTCCGATTGGGCGTGGGGACCGGGGAGAACCTCAATGAAGGGCCACTCGGCTACCCGTTCCCGAAATACGCCGAACGTGCGGCCAGGATGCGCGAAGCCCTCGAGATCATGCGATCGCTCCTCGACGGCGACAAGCTCACCTTCGACGGCGAGTGGTACCGAACCGACCGTGCCCGGCTGTACAGCCCGCCGCTCTCGTACGTACCCATCTGGATGGCGGCAGGCGGTCCCAAATCCGCAGCCCTCGCAGCAACGAAAGCCGATGGGATCATCACCTCTGTCCGCGACCCAGAAACAACGATCGAACGCGTCGTTGAACCGGCGACGGCGGCCGCTGTAGAAGCGCACCGAAGTGATCCAACGCTGGCCGCAAGTCGTTGGACGGTACGGGCCGACACGCCGGACCAGGCGTGGGAGGCGCTCGGCGCGTGGCGCGGACTGCGGGCGCCCGGTCGTCTCGAAGCGGTCGATCCGGAGGACCTTCGCCGGCGTGCAGATGAACTCGACCGCAATGAGGTGCTCGCCGCCTACACGATCGTGTCGACACCGGATGACTATGTGAACGCATACCGGCCACTGGTGACCGATATCGGTGCCGACATCGTCACCATCCAGACGACCTCGTTGGATCAGGAAGCGACGATCGCCATGCTCGGAAGCGACGTACTCCCAGCCCTGAGATCACTGACCGCCTAGAGCCATGGGGATGGCGGTCTCGATGCCATCAAACCGTCCTTCTCCTCCCCATCAGGGGGAGGTGGCCCGAGCGAAGCGAGGGACGGAGGGGGTCAGGGCGGTCCCTTCAAAAACAATGAGATCGTGCCGTTCGCAGACGGCCAACCTGTGTCTGTCGACGCAACGGAACGTCGGAGTGCGGCGATCCGTTGCGTCTTCGTCTGGCACCATCTGACCCCCTCCGTCGGCTCCTTCGTCGCCGACACCTCCCCCTGATGGGGAGGAAGAGAACGGGACGCGCCGCGGTCGCAGAGATGGTGCGTTTGACAAGGCATCTCGGCCACACGCCGCACGAGACTCCGTTGATTGAGCCTGATGGGGGAATAGGGCATGCCGGGAGGTCATCGTGATTACCGGGTTCGTGAAAAGGCCCTGAGATCGGAGCACCGAGACTGTCAGGGGGTCGATGCCTCTATGAGTGCGACCGCCCGGCGGGCGAAGTCGTCGTCGTGCCCGCCTGCTTCGATCGCCGCCCACAGTGCGGGAACGACGACATCGACATAGGCGGCGCGAATCGTCTCCCCATCGGCGTCGTCCGGCAACGTCTCGAGGTACGCGGCAAGTGGATCGACGAACCCGCCGGCCAGGGTCGCAACCAGGTCGACCTCCCAGCCTTCGACGTCACGCGTGAAGATCGGAGCGGTTGCCTCATCCTGTGCGCTGACGGTCACGACCGCCCATGCGGCTCCCCCCGCTTCGAGCTGCGATGAGTCCCCCACGTTCAGGTTCGAGATCGGCTGACCGGCGAAGGCTCCGAATCCGTCCCGAAACGACGACCAGTAGGCCGCTTCGACCGCCGGTGTCACGCCGTCGGTGAGCAACGCAGCCGTCTCGGTCGCCGGCAGAGCGTTCTCCACGGCGAGCACCAGCACCATCGACGGTTCGAATACAGCCGCCGTGGCGGCTTCGAAGTCCCGTGCTTCGACGGCCTCCGCCCACCCGGCCACAACCGCAGGCGGTGAGGTCTCGGGATCGTCTTCGGATCCGCCGCAGGCCGAGGCGACGAGGGCAAGCACCAGAACGAGAGGCAGGAACGTTCTCATGATGGATCAGGCTAACGATGTGCACCTTCTAGGAATCGTGTACCTTGCGGACCGTGAACGGCAACTTGATCAAACCGATCATTCTCGGATCGATCGCCGGCATCGTCGCGGGCTTGTTCGGCGTCGGTGGCGGGGTCATTGTGGTCCCCGGACTCGTCCTGTGGCTCGGACTCGTCCAGAGAAGGGCATCCGGCACTTCCGCGGCAGCCATCGTTCCGACGTCGGCGGCCGCCATGGCGTCCTTCGGACTCAGTGGGAGCGTCGACTGGCGTGTGGCGGGTCTCATTCTCATCGGTTCTGTCGTGGGGGCATGGATCGGCGCCTGGCTCGCCCACCGCCTCAACGAGCGTGTTCTCGCCATCGCGTTCTCCATCTTGCTACTCGTTGCAGGTGTCCGGATGGTGCTCTAGTCATGCTGGAAGTCGCAGGATTCATCGGTCTCGGCCTGATTGCCGCAGCTTTCGCAGCATCTATGGGGATCGGAGGTGGCATCATTTTCGTGCCAACTCTCGTGGTGATATTCGGCTTTGATCAGCACCTTGCCCAAGGCACATCGCTTGCAGTGGTCTTTCCAACCGTGATCGTGGCCACGATCGCTCACGCCCGGTTGAAGAACGTGGAGTGGCGCCTCTCGATCCCGATCGGTCTCGCAGGCGTCGTGGGAGCCCTGGTGGGCTCCCGGATAGCATTGCAGCTCGATGCCGATCTCCTGCGCAGGATGTTCGGCACCTTCCTAGCCCTTCTCGCCGTCCGGATGATGTGGCGTGCCTGGAAACTCAAAGACAGATCCGAACCCGAGCCGGGCCCGTCGTAGGGAGGCCGCCCCGTCGACGTGCGTCGCGTCGTCGCCCCGTCAGGGAACGAGGATGGCCGCGCAGTGAACGCATCTCGGCGGATGCTGCCGCTTGGCTTCGTTCTCCTCGGCCGAGGACAGAATGAGGTGGCAGACACCGCAGACGCCGTTGGTCAATGCACCGACCACTCGGCCCTCGCGTGTCTCACGAAGGGACTCGTAGAGGCCGAGGAGCTCCTCATCGACCAGCGGAATGATCTCGGCCTTCCGATGTTCCTTGATCGCTATCTCGGCGTCGATCCGCTTCCATGCTTCGCGGATTCCTGCTTCGAGTTCCGACTTATGGCCGGTCTCCGACTCCAATCCCGACTCGAGGCCGGCGAGTTCGGCTTCAACCTCCTCGCGAACCTCCATCAGCTCGAGAATCTCCTCCTCCATCGCAGAGACTCTGTTCTTGAGAAGTTCGACCTCCCGTCGGAGGTAGTCGGCATCGCGAGCACTCAACCCGCCTGCGTACAGCCTCATCTCCTCCGCGCCCGCCTTCACCTGACTGATCTCGAGCTCACCGGTCGTCTTGTCGATCGCGAGCACTGTCTCCCGCAGCCGGGCAGCCGTCTTGTCGCGTTCTGCCGTAAGCGACACGATCGCCTCGTGCGCGGATCGATAGTCCTCGAGTTCCGGGAGGCTCTGCCGTTGATCGATGAGCCGATCGATCTGTACGTCGACGTCTTGCAGGTCGAGGAGGTCGTGCAGACTCCTCACAGGCTCCATCTGGCTTGCTCCCACCGGGTCGCTCCTCACTCAGTCGCACCGGCATCACCCACCACGGACGATGTCGACGACCCCCAGGGTACCGTGTTCACGGAGCGGAGCGATTCGCCGGCCCCACCGATCAGGTGAGCGACTTCGACACGTGCACGACTCCATCTTCGAGCCGAGGATCCGAGTAGTCGAGATGTTCGAAGACGCGGGCGACCGGACGATTCTCCGGCAGATAGACGGCGTCCAGCGTTTGGAGGCCGTTCCGCTTTGCGGGCACTTCGAGGCGGCGTAGCAATTCGGTCGCCAGACCCCCGGAACGCCACTCTGGAGCGACCGCGACTGCCACCTCTGCGATGTCGCAGTTGGGGTGGCATTCGTAGCGTGCGACCGCCGCGCCCCGCCCCTCGTCATCGACGGCCACGAGCGCCAGGCGCCGGTGATAGTCGACCTCCGCGAGGTACCGGATCTGTTTCTCGGAGAGATGAGGAGCCGCGGTGAAGAAGCGATGCAGCAGCGTCTCGGAGTCGGCGTTGGCGATTGCCTCTGCAAGATCAGCCGAGTCGGTAGGCAGAATCGGCCGGATCCAAACACGCCTCCCGTCGCGCAGCACAAAGTCCCCCTCGAGGTCCCTCGGGTAGCCTTCGGGCAATTCCGACAGATGCGGTCGGTCGATCATGCTTGCAATTGTACGCAGTCTGCAGTTCTTCAGTTAGCATTTCTCGCCGCCGGGATTCCCGTTCGGAACACCGCCGGAGCCGGTAGCGTTGACACCGTCATGTGGAAATCACGAATCACGACTCGATACGGCGCCGAACGGATCCTTCCAGACCGGGACGATCCGATGCGCATCAACGGAACCCACTTCGTCAAGCACACCCCGACGACGCCACCGTTCCCGGCCGGGATGGAAACGGCCTACTTCGGGATGGGTTGCTTCTGGGGCGCCGAACGGGAATTCTGGATCTCCGACGGCGTCTTCACGACGGCCGTCGGCTACGCCGGAGGTTCGACGGCGCATCCGTCGTACGAGGATGTTTGCTCGGGCAGGACCGGCCACACGGAAGCCGTGTTGGTTGTCTTCGATCCCGACACGGTGTCGTTCGCTTCGCTCTTGAAGCGGTTCTGGGAGTCCCACGATCCGACCCAGGGGATGAGGCAGGGTCCGGACAGCGGTTCACAGTACCGGTCGGCGATCTACACGACGACAGAGGCACAACTCGCCGAGGCACTCGCCTCTCGCGACGCGTACGCGGCCGATCTCGCGCAGGCCGGCTTCGGTGACATCACCACCGAGATCATCCCGATCGACCGGTTCTTCTACGCGGAGGACTATCACCAGCAGTACCTGGCGAAGAACCTGGCTCGCGCCGGTCTCGACATCCAGACCTTCTACTTCGGCGACACACCTCCCCCGAAGCACCCCATCGCCGCGGAGGGATATTGCGGGATGCAGCCGACCGGGGTCGCCTGCCCGATCGGTCTCGGCTTGGAGACGCCGTCAACCGAGTCATAGCGGCGCTTCGATAGGCGGCTCACTCGGCGAGTGGGCCGTTTGTCTCTAGATATCGCGTTTGCGATGATCGATGATTCGCCCATGAGCGAGCGCGAGCCACACCGTCTCCCGCCGGGGCGACAGCCGTACGATGTTCTCAACGGCCTCCGTGTCGGTGCGTTCGCCGGTCTTGCGCTTGGAGCCATCGTCGCAGCTGTCACACGCATCCCGTGGTTCCTGCTGCTCGGTGTCGTCGTCGGCGCTGCCGCCGGCTACCTGTGGGAACGAGGCAGGTCTCGCGAAGATCGGTCCGCCCTCCCCCCGAAGGACACGAACGCCAACTGATCGAAGTCCTAGCGGTGGGCGTTGGCGGGCTCGAACCGTCGACCTCTGCCTTGTAAGGGCAGCGCTCTCCCAACTGAGCTAAACGCCCGGACCCGGGAATGGTAACGGTGTTCCCGGTCAGACCGTGCGAGGCAATTCGAGACGGGATCCGGCCCTCACCGCTCGGTCGGTGTTCGTCCGCTGAATCCATCCCGCAGCGTCGACCTCGACATTCGTGTTGTCACAACCGCCAGCCGAACGTTCCTGATAGTTGACCGACACCGCCGTAACGGGGATCGTCTGATCGCTCTCCCCCACGACGTGGAGATTGGCCCAGCGCACCGCAACCGGAGGATGCTCACACCGGGCGAACGACTCGGTCCACACGACGGGGCCCCGTAGATACTCGCCGCGGCTGTAGAGATCCCTGACGATCGTGAGCTCACCCGTGTGCAGATCTTCGATCGTTCCCCTCCACGCATGGAACCCGGGTGGAGCCAGATCGGGGGAACGGCCGATCGTGAGCCGGTATGGCCGGTGCGCATGCCAGGGGAAGTCCCTCGTGTTGACGTCGTTCGGCGTCGACGGGAGCGACGACACGGATCCCTCCAGAAGACCTCCCTCCCCCGGCGGTGCGTAGCCGCCCCAGTTCGCAGCAGACCTTCCGGGGAAGCGGGGGTGATGCTGCAGACCCAAATGGGCTCCTCCGCCGTCCGGTTTGACGAACTGGACCTGCAGGGCCCAGAAGTAGAGCCGATCGACCTCGGGAGGTTCCAGGATCTCGAGGGTCGCCCCAACCTCCGTGAGACGCTCGCCGAACGGCACGTCCCACAGCAGATGAAACGACGACGCGCCGTTGCCGCTGGGCGGGTCGCCGGCAACCCGCAGCGTTTCGCTCCTGCCGAACAGTCGATCGAACCATGACATGGGTGCAATGTACCGTCATGCCGACTCGCTGTCGGACCAGAACTCCGATACGGTTCCCCACGATGGCCGTCGTCAAGAGCCGCACCCTCCGCACCCTCTACATCGTTCTCGGTTCGTTCTTCCTCGGACTGGCGTTCGTCGGCGTCGTGCTGCCGATCATCCCCACGGTCGGCCCGGTTCTCCTGGCAGCGTTCTTCTTCTCCCGCTCCTCCGAACGATTCGATCAATGGCTGATCGACAACCGTCTCTTCGGCGGCATCGTTCGCGACTGGCGGGCAGGACTCGGATTCACCGTCAGAGCGAAGACGATCGCCATCGCGGCAATCGCAGCGACGTTCACGATCTCGATCGTATTCGTGATCGACCCAGCCGCCTTACGGGTCGCAATGATCGCGCTCGCAGTCGCCCTGGCGATCTACATCGCCCGGTTGCCGACGAAGCAGGCCGAGCCGGTACCCGTCTAGATTCGCTCCGCCCCTCAGAGGTGCTCGGCGAAAAACGCTTCGATCCGTCGCCACGAGTCCTCGGAGGCGTCCTCGTCGAACGCAACGGCCATCAGCGGACGACCGACGAGCGCGTTGGCGATGGGGTGATCGTCGACCTGATTCATGAACGAATGACCCGCATCGGGATAGGTGACGATGTCGTGCGGCGTCGAAGTGCCCTCGAGCGCCCTGGAGAGCTTCTCACCATGTGTACCGAACACGTGGTCACGACCACCGTACGAGGCCACCACGGGGCACAGACGTCGAGCGATGTCGTCACCGGGGAAGCCTCCGTAGTTGGCGGAGATGGCTTTCGCCGTTCCCCGTGCTCCGAGGAGCAGGGCGAAGCTTCCCCCCATGCAGAACCCGACCACCGCGACCCGGCGGTCGATCACGTCCTCTCGCTCTGCGAGAGACTGGAGATGTCGCTCGGCTGTGTCGACGATGCTGCCTTCGCCACGCTGGAGTTGCGCCATTGCACGCGCCACACATGCGATCCGGCCGCCGTCGATCAGATCGGGGGCGATCGCTACATACCCCATCCCGGCGAACCGGTCGGTGATGCGTCGAATGTCGTCGTTCAGGCCGAACAGTTCATGCAACACGAGCACACCGGGCGCGGGCACCGCATCCGGAAGAGACTCGTACACGACCACGCCGTCGATCGTCAGGTCTCGCCCCTTCATCGAAGGCTCGAAAGTGCGCCGTCGACGGCCCGACCTACAGTGAAGGGGAGTCCGCCGGTGACCAACGACGCCCCGGCCGCCCGCTCCCCGGACGGCAGTTCCACGAGGACCGTCACGACCGTCTCACCGTCAACCTCCCGCGTGTTGACCGTGACGTTCGACGGTGGGGGGAACCCTCGCAGAAGCGCTACAGCGGTGGCGACGGCGGTCGTGAGACCATCCGGTCCGGGGCCGACGGCGACACCGGCTTCGCGGCCTTCCCCATCGATCGCCCGCACCTCGATGTCGTTCGCACTCTCTTCGATCGCGAGCTTCGTGAATCGCGCCTCGCCGGGGACACCACCGGTGTCCTCGACAGTGACCATGTGCGACGGATCGGGTGCGGCGAATGCGTCAGGCAGGGTCTCGTCCAAGCCTCTTCCAAGGCCGCTGCGCCGCCCCGCCGGTCGCTGCTCGGTTCGTCCGAAATCGGCCGCGAGCCGTTCCACGGCCCGTTGAATCTCCTCATTGGAGCGCGTGCCATCGGTCCAGACACGAACGGTCGGAGGGCCGTCGATGTTCTCCCGCACCTCCGCGTCGGTGACGCCGGGCAGAGATCGAACCGCACGACGCAGTTCTTCGACGATCATTCCACTTCCCCTTCTTCAAACCCCAATTGCAGTGTATCGCATTTCCGGGGCGCCGACCGGGATCAGTCCGCCCGGCGGGGGCGGAAGCGGACCATGATGCAGTCGTCGACGATGTACTCGAAGTCGTGTTCGTCGAGGTAAGACACGACGGCCGCGTCGGCGGCCCCAGGCTGCACCCACACGCTCATGTATCCGAGGTTCCGCGCCTCTTTGAGAATGCGAAGCGTACGCTGCGGCGGCACGACGAAGTTCACGATTCCCGGCGCCTCCGGCAGCGAGGCAAGATCGGGATATGCACGATCGCCGTCGACCGTCTCTCTCGTGGGATTGACGGGAAAGAGACGAACTCCCTTGCCTTTGAGATCGCGATAGATCTTCGACCCGAACTTGCGTTCGCTGTCCGTCGCACCGACGATCGCCACGGACGGGTCGTCGTTGTTCAGCCTGAGAATCATGGAGTTCATGGGGAGAGAACCGCGAACCGGCCTCGAATCATTCCCCGTCATCCCTTCGACTCTTCGCCCTTGGTGTGCAGGACGGTGCCGAAGGTCTCGATGAGTATCCTGATGTCGCCGCGGAGCGATCGACGTTCGACGTACTCGATATCGAGCGCTGTCCGTTCGCTGATCGAGATCGAATCCCTCCCGCGGACCTGTGCGTAGCCCGTGATCCCGGGTTTGACGGAGAAGCGGGGGTTGCCGAGTCCGATGAGATCCGCCTCGTCGGGAACGAGCGGGCGCGGACCGACGAGAGACATCGGCCCCTTGAGCACGTTCCAGAAGTTCGGCAACTCGTCGAGCGACCAACGTCTGAGAAACCCGCCGACACGCGTGACCCGTGGATCGTCGTCGATGCGGATGGTGTAGTCGTCATCGTCGCCGCTCTCCCGTATCCTCTCGAGGTGTTCGTGGAAGACCTCTTCTTCGTGGTCGATCACCATCGTCCTCAACTTCACCATCCAGAAGTCGCGTCCATCCCGCCCCGTACGTAGCTGGCGGAAGAATGCAGGGCCTCGTGAATCGAGCTTGACGGCCATGGCCGCGGCCGCCAGCAGCGGGGACAACAGCAGCAATGCGATGAGCGATACGGCGATGTCCATGGATCGCTTCGCCACGACGTACCCGTGAGAGATCGCACCCTCCTGTTGGTCGCGCATCAACGCGCCTGCGATCAACGAGGCAAGGGCGAAGCCCTCCCCGACCACGAACGACACGACGACGCGCATGACCGGATCGCCGATCGGGATGAACAGTGCCGCAGCGGCGGCGAGTACCGCGATGATCCATGCGATCGCCAACCGGATTCCCTGGCCCCTGGCAACGAGGATCTGACCGATGAAGAGTCCGGCGGAGGCCAGGACGACGCCGGCCGCCGCCAGGGCAGCGATCGTCGGCGATGGCCTGAAACCGCTGCCGAACGCGAACGCTACGAGCGGCGGTCCGAGAAGCGCCCCCAGACCCGCTCCGACGACCGCAAGGGCTACGCCGGCGATTCCCATCCCCCGTGCCCAGGATCGCAGTTCCCTCCGCTCTCCCTTGACGGCCATCTCCGTGAACGGCGGGAGCACGCGTGCAATCAGGTTGTATCCGAACGTCAACGGTGCTCGGGCCAGGAGCAGCGTCACGTAGATCATCGAGAACTCGGCCGCCGTGGCGCCCAGCGCGCCGGCCACCAGGGGCCCGGCGAGCAGCAACGCCTGTGATGCTGCCGACGACAGAACGAGGCTGGAAAGCAGGCCCCGTTCGCCGATCTCTTCGACATCGTCGGCGTCGAGTTCGCCGCGTGTGCCGGTGTGACGCTGCTCCGGACGGCGGAACGGGCGCCAGGCGAAGATGACCAGCGGCCCGAGAACCTGGGCCCAGGCGAACCCGGTCACCGTCGGCCCGACCATCACCACGCCCACGGCAATGACCAGCCGCAGGATCGAGGCCGCACCGCTCGTGTATCCGTACGCCCGGAATCGCCGGTACCCGGCGAGGTAACCCCGTCCCACGACGAAGAAGAAGTGGAACGCAACGGTCGCGATCACGAACAGGACGAACGCGGAGTTGCCCTCGAAGTACGTGTCGGAAGAGGCCCACACGACGACCGCGGCCACCGCGGCCGTCGACGCTGCCAGTGCGATTGCCCGGACAGGGACAACCCATCCTTTGAACCCCACGGTGATGCGACGGATCACGAGCTGCTCGATCGGCAGCAGGATGATCACGAAAGCAAGGAAGTGGGCGGTCAGCAGGGCCGCGATCGGAGCGAACGCCTCTTCGCCGAGGCTGCGACCACCGAGGAACTGGTAGATGTATGCCCCGACCCCTGCGACGAGGCTCCCCAGGACGATGTCGAGCGTTCCGTCGCTTCGCATGTAGGCGTAGCGATTGCGTCGAGACGGCGTCGAGTTGCTCCTCGGCTGGTTGTCGGTCGGGACGTCGTTCACTGGGGTACTTGGGGTCGCGTTTGGGCGTCCGCCAGGTTACCCCCGATTGCCCGATCTGAGGGCGACCGATGACGCGACTATTGGACTCCGGTTCCTACCATCGGCCCATGACCGAACGTCGTACCGAGCGATCCGGACCCAACCCGCTGCTGGCCGCCACGGCGTCGGCACTGTTGCCGGGCGCCGGACAGTGGCTGGCCGGCGATCGCAAGAAGGCACGCAACCTTTTCATCATCGACGCCCTCGTGCTGCTCGTGCTCCTGTTCTTCTTCCACGACAAGGTCTCCCTCGTCACCGCGTTCGTCAAACCGACCTCGATGGTGATGATGATGATCGTCAACATCCTCACCCTCGGCTACCGCGTGTGGGCGGCCGACGACGCCTACCGCACGGCATCTGAATCCGGACCATCGGTGAGCCGGGTCGCCGGCCTCGTCGCGATGATCGCGCTCGGTCTCTTCATCATGGTTCCGCACGTAGTGTTCGGCTACTACGACCTCGTCCAGTACAGCCTCATCACAACGGTGTTCGACGGCGGCGAGGCCGCGGCGGCAACCACGACGGCCCCCACAACGACCGTTCAGGGCGCGACCGGCGACACGGCCTCAGGGACGGCGGCCGGGTCCACCTCCTCGACCACAACGACCGTTGCCGTGGAGGAAACACCCTGGGAGGACCTCGATCGGCTCAACATCTTGCTCCTCGGAGGAGACTTCGGAGTCGGCCGCACGGGCATCCGGACCGACACGATGATCACCGTCAGTATCGATCCGAAGACGGGTGAGGCGGCGATGTTCCAGGTCCCGCGCAACTGGACGTATGCGCCGCTGCCGGAGGGGATGGGCATCTGGGACTGCAACTGCTATCCGGAACTCATCAACGAACTCTGGATTCAGGGTGAGCGGCACCCCGATGCGTTTCCCGGACCCGGATCGCCGTCGGAGAACGCCGTGAAAGGCGTCATCTCCGAATTCCTCGGAATCCCAATCCACTACTACGCCCTCGTGAATCTCGATGGGTTCGTCGACATCATTGATGCCATCGGCGGCGTCGACATCTACGTGCCAGAGAAGATCGTCGACGACGAGTACCCGCTGCTGGACGGAACACTCACGAAACTCGTCATCGAGCCCGGTCAGCAGCACATGAACGGTGAGGAAGCGCTCCAGTATGCGCGAACGCGCCACGCCGACAGCGACTACTTCCGGATGAATCGCCAGAAGTGCGTTCTCGAAGCAGCCATGCGAGAGACCGATCCGACATCCCTCATCCGGAACTTCGGGAAATTCGCCGACGTGATCAAGAACACGGTCACGACCGACATCCCGATCGACCTGCTTCCCAAACTCATCGAACTGATGCCCAAGGTCGACATGGACGAAGTCGTGTCGGTCCGCTTCATCCCGCCCGAGTACCACCTCAAGTATCGCGACGACGGGGGGTTGGGGCGCATCGCCAACATCCCTCTGGTCCACGAGCACGTCCAACTCGTGATCAACGATCCTGAGCGGGCGAAGGTCGAACTCAACCTGCAGGAGTCGGAGGAGTGCCCGACGGCTCCGGGTACCTGATCAACCCAACCGCGTGTCGGTACGGCGGTATCGGACTCCTTCGAGCAGAGACTCCGAGCGCCATTCGCCGAGCGGCGTGTGCTCCAACGGTGCAGGCGGGACATCCTCTTCGACGACATCATCGGCGTCGGGGTCGGCGGCTTCTCCATAGGCACGGAATGAACGTTGCGCGTACTTGGTGGCCGGATCGACGACGACGGTAATATCATCGACCGCGACCTCGACAACGGCCGGATCATCGACGATCGGAGCGGTCGGTGTTACAACCGCGTACCGGCCCTTCGACACCATCGGCGGTGACGCCGACCGCTGCGTCGGTTCGAGTCGCGGTCCCGGTTTGAATTGCTTCGGTGCCGGCATGCCGTCAGTCCCCTTGTAGCCCTGGGGCCATCGTACACCACCGGTCATGTGGCGGGAATAGGGCGGTGGTCTCAACCGCGGCCGGAACGACTCGAAGCGACGGCCGAGATAGCGATCCCGACGCCGAGCAGCACGAGAGCACCTGGAACGAGCCAGACACCGAGATCGGAGGGCAGCCATTCCCGGAGCGGGACCGCGATCGCCATCACGATGAAAAGCATCCCGAAGATGAATGAGAGTGTGTCGAATCGATGACGGTACATGTGTTCAGCCCTCCCAGCCTTGCCAACGGTCGGTGATGACAACCGATCCGACTCCGACGCTTGCATCGATGCTGAACGTCGGAGTGTCCTGGTCGGCGATCTCCGTTCCGTCCTTGCGGGTGACCCCCAGACCCGCACTCTGGGATCCGAACACGTCCACTGAACCGATGCCCGCCTTGGCCTTGACGATGGCCGACGGAGGATCGGGAAGCCAGATCCTCACCTCTCCAACACCCAGCCTGGCGCTGACGGGGATCGGGTACAGATCTGTTCGATCATCCGCCGGCGGCTCGAACCATCGCAGGTCGATCTCGAGAACACCCGCGTCGTGCTCGTAGCTGTACGCCACGCGCTCCAGGTCCTCGATCGACTGGACCCGGACGTACCGCTCCCCCGCCTCGCCGTTGATCGACCAGGCCGGAGCGCCCAGGCTCGCGAGGAACAGGACCGGGGTCAGGATGAGGCCGACGACGATCAGCCAGCGGGCCCGTCCGAACAGCGTCCCGATCAGCAGTCCAAGACCGACGATCCCGACCGTCAGAGCCACATAGTGAACCGGATCGGGGAACAGCACACCGGCGGCGTCGAGCATCGCGAGGCCACCGATGCCGATGAGAAGCGCTGCCACGGTGAGTCGTCCCAGGATCGAACGTGGCTTCTGCGGCTTCGGATCTTTCGTCATTGTGCGAGGTGCGACCGCGACGCTCGCGGACGTAGCGGCGTTCGGCTCCGGGGCCTCCTGGACGGTCGCCCGCGTCCCGGTCGGGACGTCGGGAGCCGATCCGGCACCGTCACCCGCCGGGTCCCCATCGTCGGGACCGGACTTCCCTGTCTTGAGATCACCCCGATAGAGGAGAACTCCGGCGACGAGCAGGATCCCGGCGAACAGGAACTTGCCGGAGATCGGGAAGAAGTGGAATCCGGACAGCAGGATGATCGCCCCCACACCGATCAGGACCGCGCCGACCACCATGGCCGTATTCGACGTGTCGAAACCTTCGATCCATTCCGTAATCAGCGGTTCATCGGATCCCTCATCCGGGATGAGGAGCCAGCCGAGGCCGTACAAGATCGCGCCTGCGCCCCCGAACACGGTCAGGAGGATGAAGCCGACACGGAACCAGGTCGGGCTGATGTCGAACCGCCTACCGAGACCCGATGCGACTCCTGCGATTGCCCGATCCTCGAGCGGGCGCCTCAGCGTCGGTGTTGGTGAATGTGCTGATGTGCTCATGGCATCATCATGGACCGGATCACCGCTCGGCGGTATGGGGAATGGTCCTGGGACATCCCTGAGGTCTCGGGGACATCTCAGGGTCGTCACCGGTTGTCGGATGGGCGCTCCTGTGACAACATCATCACCGTATGGAGACAACGGGTACATCGGAGAAACATCGGCGAACATCCGGTGTCCGCGTTCTGACAGGCCGTCTGACGAGGTCGACCGATGACCGCATGATCGCCGGACTCGCCGGAGGCATCGCTGCACGGCTCGGAGTGTCGACCGTCTACGTCCGCGCCGCGTTCCTGGCCCTCGCCCTGGCCGGTGGCGTCGGTGTGCTCTGTTACGTCGTCGGCTGGCTCATCACCCCCGACCAGAGGCACTACGGATCGCTGATCGTCGCCGAGGAGCCTCCGACGACCACCCAGCGCATCGGCTTGATCCTCGCGTTCGTGGCGGTGCTCATCGCTCTCGACGCCCTCGGCCTTTGGTTCGGCCCGGTCGTGTGGCCGACCGTGCTCTTCCTCTTCGGCGGCGCCCTCATCTGGGACCGATCCAGTGCAGAGGCACGCGAGCGGATGGCCCGCTTTGCACGACCCTCCGAGGGCGATCAGCCGCGAAGCCGCACGCAGATCTTTGCGGGTGTGACACTGATGGTCGTCGGAGTCGTCGTCGTTCTCGCCTCCATTCAGTCGTTCCAGTCGCTGGGACCGGTGGCGATCGCGGTGCTGCTGACGACGGCGGGGTTCATGCTGCTGTTCGGACCGTGGGTGTGGGGACTCTTCGAAGACCTCAGCGACGAGAGGACGGCCAGGATCCGGTCGGAGGAGCGGGCCGAAATGGCCGCGCATCTCCACGATTCAGTCCTGCAGACACTCGCAATGATCCAACGAACCGACGACCCGCAGCGCATGATCACGCTCGCACGCGCCCAGGAACGAGACCTTCGCGTCTGGCTGTTCGAGCCGGCACGTGGACCCGCCGGCGGATCCGTTCGCGAAGCCATCGGGGACGCTGCGGCGAAGGTCGAGGCGACATTCGACACTCCCATCGAAGTGGTCGTCGTTGGCGACTGCACCCTCAACGACCGGTTCACGCCGCTCGTCGGAGCCGCGAGTGAAGCCATGGCCAACGCCGCGAAGCACTCCGGGGCACGGACCATCTCCGTCTACGTGGAGTGTTCCAACGAATCCGTCGAAGCGTGGATCACCGACCAGGGTTCCGGTTTCGATCCGGACACCGTCTCTCACGACCGAAGAGGGATCGCGGAGTCGATCATCGCCAGGATGGCCCGGTCCGGCGGTGAGGCAACGATCATCTCCGAGCCGGGTGAAGGCACCGAAGTCCATTTACGAACGGAGATCCGATGACGACCATCTACCTCGTCGACGACCACGAGCTCTTCCTCAGCGGTGTGCGCTCCGAACTTTCCGAGCGTTTCGAGGTCGTCGGCTGGTCCACCGATGTCGATACGGCAACAGACGAGATCAGGAAAGCACGCCCCGATGTTGTGCTCGTCGACGTGCACATGCCCGGCGGCGGCGGACTCGCCGTCGTTCGGAACATCCATGAGACCAATCCCGACATCCGATTCTTGGCGCTCTCCGTGTCCGACGCACCCGAGGACGTGATCGCCATGATCCGTGCCGGGTCACGGGGCTACGTCACCAAGTCGATCGATCCGACATCGCTCGCCGATGCGATCGAGCGCGTCGCTTCCGGAGACGCCGTGTTCTCCCCGAAGTTGGCCGGTTTCGTGCTCGACGCGTTCTCCGACACCGAGCCGGTCGAATTCGACCCGGAACTGGATCGACTGACCCCGCGTGAGCGGGAAGTGCTGCGCCAGATCGCCCGCGGGTACGCCTACAAGCAGGTCGCTACCCGTCTCTCGATCTCGGTCAAGACCGTCGAGACCCATGTGTCCGCCGTTCTTCGCAAGCTCCAGTTGTCCAATCGTCACGAGCTTGCGCGGTGGGCAACGGAGCGACGGATCGTGTGACAGGTGGGAAGTAGGAAGTAGAAAGTAGAGAGTAGAGAGAGGGTGGGGCTTGTCTTTCTGCTCTCTACTCTCTACTTTCTACTCTCATGAACCTTCTCTGGAGAATCGTTCTCAACGCAGCGGCGGCTTGGCTGACGGTGTGGGTCGTCCCCGGCCTCACCTATGAGGGCGAGTGGTGGAGATGGGTGATCTTCGGTGCGGTGATCGGTCTCATCAATGCCGTCATCAAGCCCATAGCGAAGCTCCTCACAATTCCGATCCGCATCATGACGCTCGGCCTCTTCACTCTGGTCATCAACGTCGGACTGATGACGCTGGCCATCTGGTTCGCGAGCGATTCCGGAGTGGGACTCTCGAGTGATTCGATCTGGTCCGCGCTGCTCGGCGGGCTTGTGCTCACCGTCGTTGGCTCGATCCTGAACCTGATCGCCAACGACTGAGTGACACCGATTTCGGTAACGTGAGATTCCAAGGGAGGCCTCATGCGCACGCCACTTCGCCCGCTGCTCAGATTCCTATCGAAACGGCACGTGCAGACCGGCCTCCTCGTCGGTGCCGCCGCCGCGATCGAAGCAAACCAGCCATCGCTCCTCCCCCGCCCGCGAACGGACCAGGCGCTCGTCGTCGCAGGCTCGTTCGCATCCGGGTACCTCGCAGGGAGCAGCTGTGCCCAGGCGACCGACCGGATCACGGTCGCCATCGCACACCGCGGCGCTTCTACCGTTCGTCCATATGGGCGTACGGCCCCTGCGGGCGCCACGCTCGCCGCCGTTGCCATCGCCGGTGGTGGCGCATACCTCTACCTCAAGGATCGCCTGGGACGCTACGCAGCGGACGATCGCATCCCTCCGGATGGCACCAATGTGGCCTGGACGCTCGCCGTCGGTACCGGTGTCGCAACCGCCGTCGGCAGCGTCATCATGGCCGAACGCCGCCTCGCACGCTCAACAGCGGGGGTGCTCGCCCGCGCGGTGGGCGGGCCGACGGGTGCATGGATCCCCGCCACACACGCCGTGTTGGGCGGAATGGCCGTGGTCGGCGCCCGATCCGGATTCGGGGCGGTCCTGTCCAAGATCTCGGCTTCCAACAGTCGGACCGAAGCACGCTACGCCGAACCACCGGTTGCGCCCACCGTCAGCGGCAGCCCCGGAAGCGCCGTTGCGTTCGAAGATCTCGGGCTACAGGGCCGCCGGTTCGTTCTCGAAGCCTCGACGGGATCGAAGACCGACGAAGTGCTCGAAGAGACCGGCGCTATGGACGCTGTGCGCGTGTTCGTCGGCGTGGAATCGGCTCCCACCATCGAAGAGCGTGTCGCCCTCGCTATCGAAGAGCTCCGCAGGACCGGCGCATTCGAACGGTCCCTGCTCGTGATCGGGTCTCCGGCGGGTACCGGATACTTCAACTACATCCCGATCGAAGCCGCCGAGTACCTGACGCGGGGCGACGTTGCATCGGTGGCGATCCAGTACGGCTCCCTGCCTTCGATGCTCTCGATGTCGAAGGTTCCCCTGGCGATCGAACAGCATGCCGCTCTCCTGCGCGCCGTCAACGAGGAACTTTCGGATCGCGACCCTGAGGACCGGCCGCGGGTCGTTCTCTACGGCGAGAGTCTCGGGGCACAAACAAGCCAGGGGGCATTCATCGGCGGCGGTACGCGCATCCTCGACGATCTCGGGATCGATCGGGCTCTGTGGGCGGGAACACCCTACGGGTCGCGATGGCGACGAGAGTTGCTCGCTGGGGGACCCGGGGTTGATCCTTCCGTGTTCGGTACGTTCCGGTCGATCGACGACTACCGATCCCTCGACGAGGAGGCTCGATCGAAGATCCGGTTCTTCTTCTTGGATCACGATGAAGACCCGGTCACCCGTTTCGGGCTCGACCTGGTGTACCGGCGCCCCGATTGGCTCGGCGATCCAGCCACCCGACTGCCGACGATCTCGAAGACCCAGCGGTGGGTTCCCGCCGTTACATTCTTCCAGACCGCAATCGACACCAAGAACGCGGCAACAGTCGTTCCAGGCGAGTTCAAGGCACTCGGACACGACTACCGCGCGGACCTCGCGGCTTTCGTCTCCGCCGCCTATGACCTCACGGACGTGACCGACGAGCAGATGAGCTGTATCGAGGCCCGCCTCCGTCGTTCCGAGGTCGAGCGGGCTGCCAAGATCGCCGACGGCTGATCGGGTCAGAGCGCCTCGACGACGGCTTCGACAACGGCCCTCCGGTCGTCCATCATTCCCTTGTAGATGTCGGCGTTCCGTGACCGACGCCATCCTCGCCAGGCCTGCCAGATCAGTATGCCGCGCTCGTAAAGGGCAAACAGGGCGTACATGTAGAGCGGCATGACGAGCAGCACCGCAGCAACTCCCGAGATCCCGGACCAGGTCCACCCCGACCATCCCGCGACCCCCCATGTGATCGAGAACAGCAGGATCGCAGCACCGGGTTTCACCGTTGCCGCAACGGCCGGAGCGAGTTTGAACCGGCCGATCAGCCAGAGGAGGAAGAGCGGAACGATGTTGATCGCCAACCCGATGAAGGCGAACGGGAGAAGGAGGATCCCCACCAGTGTGTTCCAGCCCATCCGTTTCAGGAACGAACGGCGATCACCGAACGATCCGATCATCTGCCGGTCGTTGATACCCGCGGCGTCGAGATCTGCCGTGTACTGATCCAGCGACTCCTTGATTCCGGCCTTCGCCGCGGTCGACCGTTGCGCCAGGGCGTTTGCGACTTCGGATTCGGCTCCGTAGTCGATGTCGACGGGAGCGCCCGGAACGCTGCGAAGAGCGATCGACGCTGCCTCCGTGAGCACCCGCTCCTCCTCCCAGTCGACGTAGTCGGGGGCCGATCTTCGCAACATCTCCTCGATATCTGCGGTCAGCCGTCTGACCGCTTCCCGGTTCGACGCATCCTGAGGAGTACCCGGCGGGGCGTAGCGATCGATCTCCTCGTCGAGATCGAGCGGCCTTCCGACGTTGACCCAGACTTTGGAGCGAAGTGATCCTTTGTCGTCGTAGTGGATGCCGGACGGAATGATCTGGATCCCTTCGACACCGGAGGCCCTGGCACCCAGAGCGATCCGGGCGGCTCCCGTCTTGACCCGTGCAATCGCCGGGTCGTCAACGGTGATGCCCTCCGGGAAGATCATCACGAGATCGCCCTCGGCGAGCGCGTCGTACGTCGACCGGAACATCTGGTCGTTCCCTGCCGGGCCCTTGTCCTCCGGCTTGTGCGTCGGGATCGCCCTTACGAACTTCATGATCTGTTTCGCGATCGGGATCCGCCAGATCACATCCCGGGCGATAAACCTGGGGACCCGATCGAGGGCATAGGCCTGGATGAGCGCGTCCGCGAAACCTCCGAAGTGGTTCGAGACGGTGAGCTGAGGCCCCGAGGCAGTGGAACCCGGCTGTCCCCGAACCTCCACGCTCCGGTAGATCAGGCGGACTGCAAGACCGGCGATGTTCTTGAGGATGCGCTCTCGTCGACTAAAGCCGATCGTTCGATCCTGCATCTTCCCGTCTACTCCCCGGCCTCTTTGAGCCACGGCACCCAGTCGCCGCCGTGATGATCAACTAACCGTAGCGCGTAGTGCAAGGCGAATCCGGCGACCAGCGACGCACCAACGATCACACCGATGACCTCGATCGACGGGATGACGAGGTGGAAGAACTCCCGGCCCAGGGGGACGGCAAGAACGACGGCGAAGAGACCAAACATCGATCCGACGAGGGCGGCACGTTTCGGGGTCAGCGGGCTGATGAGTTCGATCAGGATCCAAAGGCCGACGAGCACCATGGTGATCGTGGTTGCGGTCCGATCGGCGGCAGGATCATGATCGAAGACGCTTGCCGCGGCATACACGCCGTACGCCGCCGCGGCCGCGATGACGCCGGACGGTGCGGCGAACCGCATGACCCTCCTGAAGGCGCCCTCCCGAACCGGCTCGTCGGTGGATTCGAACGAGAGGAAGAAGGCTGGTATCCCGATCGTGAGTGATCCGATCAGTGTGAGGTGCCGTGGCAGCAGCGGGAACGACCATCCCGCGAATCCGATGGCGACGGCGAGGATCGCGGCATATACGGTCTTGGAGACGAACAGGGACGCGACCCGCTCCATATTCGCGATTACTCGACGACCCTCTGCGACGACGTGCGGGAGCGAGGAGAACCGGTTGTCGAGCAGGACGATCTGAGCGACGGCTCTCGTAGCCGGTGCGCCCGAACCCATGGCGATCCCGATGTCTGCTTTCTTGAGAGCGAGCACGTCGTTCACGCCGTCACCCGTCATCGCAACCGTGTGTCCTTCGTCCTGGAGCGCGATGACCATGGATCGCTTCTGGTCCGGGGTAACACGACCGAAGACCGCGTCGTCGTTCACCGCCGCGGTGAACCCCGCGGTTCCCTCGGGGGGCAGCGTCCGGGCGTCGACGCGTCGATCCGCGTTCGGTACTCCGACTCCGGTGGCGATCGCTCCCACCGTTGCGTCGGAATCACCCGAAATGACCTTCAGCGTCACATGCTGCTGGACGAAGTAGTCGATCGTCTCCGGAGCGTCATCGCGAACTTCCTCGGCGAACGTCACATACCCGAACGGGTCCAGGCTTGCGGGCAACTGATGCTCAGCCTCGTAGATCGGCTCCCCGGTCACGGCTACAACGAGAACCCGATCACCGCTCGAGGCCACCTCCCTGAGGTGTCCGAGCACGTCCGGGTGCGAACGACCGAGCACGATCTCGGGGGCACCGATGACCCATGTCCTCCCATCGGCGAAACGCACGGCCGAGAACTTCGTCGCCGAGGAGAACGGAAGGAACGCATCGACGACCCAGTCCGGCTGGTCCCCGTATGCGTCGGCGATTCCCTGCATGGTCGGGTTCCGGTGTGGATCGGCCGCGGCGATCGCAGCGAGAGCCGCGGCGAGTTCGTCGGCGTCGTGGTCTCCGAGCGGGACGGTGTCGCGATGACGGATCGATCCCGTGGTGAGCGTTCCCGTCTTGTCGGCGCAGACGACATCGACCCGGGCGAGCGTCTCGACGGCCGGGAGTTCCTGTACCAGCGCCTTGCGTCGTCCGAGACGGATAACTGCTACAGCGAGGGCCATCGACACCAGCAGCACGAGTCCCTGCGGCACCATCCCCACGACTCCGGCCACCGTCGACACCAACGCATCACCGATCGAATGGCCCGCACGGAACTGGCTCCACAACAGGAGCGCCCCGATCGGCACCAGGAGCCATGTGACGACCCTCAGGATGCGGTCGATGCCCTCTCGCAATGCGCTCTTCGTGAGCGTGAACTCCCGCGCCTCGGCCGCGATGTGTTGCGCATAGGAATTCTCTCCCACGGCGACGACCCTCGCCAGTGCCGAGCCGGCGACGACGAAGGACCCGGAGAAGATTCGATCTCCCGACTCCTTGTGAACGGGATCGGCCTCCCCCGTGAGGAGCGACTCATCAACCTGGATACCGCTGGTGTCGATGACGATGCCGTCGGCCGGGATCTGATCGCCGGTGGATACCTCAACGATGTCGTCCAGCACGATCTCGTCCATCGGAATCTCCCGTTCGGCACCGTCACGCATCACCGTCACCTTCGGGATGACCAGCACTCGGAGTTTGTCGAGCGTGTGTTTCGCCCGGAGTTCCTGAACGATCCCGATGACGGCGTTGGCGATCATCACCAGACCGAACAGTGCGTCGGGAAGGTGCCCGAACACAAGGACGATCACGAGCATCACCGACATGATGGCGTTGAACCTGGTCAGCAGGTTCGTGCGAAGGATGTCGACGACCGATCGCGATCCGCGGGACTCGACGACATTCACCTTGCCCGCGACAACCCGCTCGCGCACTTCGGCGGACGTCAGCCCGACCGGTGCCGCCTGTGTCGATCGTTCGTCGATGTCGATCTATCCCCCGTAGTGGTCCTCGTAGTCGTGCATTGCGGCGGCGACCACTCCGATGGCGTGCTCCCGACCGTAGATCTCGGGGATCTCCACCAGATGTTCCTCGCCGGGCATGGTCTTGTAGGTGAGGAAGTAGTGCTCGAGGCGATCGATGATTGGTTTGGGAATGTCGGAAATGTCGATCGCCTCGCCGAACACGGCGTCGTCGAGCAACACTGCGACGATCTTGTCGTCCGCCTCACCGTGGTCGAGCATCCGCAAGCCCCCCACGACCCTCGCACTGAGCATGATCTCAGATCGATCGATGGCGCGTTCGGAGATCACGCAGATGTCCAGCGGGTCCCGATCGGCAACGGCTACCTCGGGCGACATCGCCGCGACCCGTTCCGCACAATATGTCCTCGGGATGAGGCCGTAGAGGGTGGGTGGGGAGCTGCTCCCTCGTTGCGGTCGATCGACCTTCAGAAACCCGGTTCGCTTCTCGACCTCGTACTTCACGAAGTCGAACGGGGAGATCTCGATAAAGGCCGTGACGACCGCAGGCGCATCCGGACCCGTATCGAGTCCGTGCCACGGATGCGGCCGCCAGCGGTAGAACGGTTCGGGAAATGCCATGAATCCTCCTCCTCGGCGGGAGGGTAGCCGGAACCGCGACCGTCTCGAGTGAAACCAGTTTCTTACATTCAATGTTCTTGACATATAACTGTGTATTACATATACTATCGGTATGGGACCACACGGACCACATCATTCCGGCCGCAGACGACGTGCCGCCCGGACGCGCCGGCGCAGCAGCGAAGGAACCTGGACCGTCGGGGCACGCCTCGAACGATTCAGCGAGCCCGTCGTTCTCGCTGCGCTGCGTAACGGACCAGCCCACGGCTACGACCTCGCCGAGTTCTTGCGCTCCTGGATACCCGAGGAGCGGATCGATCTCGGGAACCTGTACCGGATGCTCCGTTCCATGGAGAACGACGGCATCGTCCGGTCGAACTGGACGGAGAACGAGCCGGGCCGGGCAAAACGCATGTATGAACTGACCGAAGACGGGGCACAGCTCCTCGACGCGTGGATCACGTCGCTCCGGTCGGCAGGGAACACGATCGCCGCATTCCTCGACGAGTACGGCGACACATCGAAAGGAGAAATATGAGACATCATGGACGCAGACGCGGGTACAGAATGGGACGCGGTTGGAGCGACTTCGACGAGTTCGACGGGCCGCGGCGCGGCCCGCGCGGAGCAGGTTTCGGCATGCACCACCTCG
Organism: Acidimicrobiia bacterium; assembly: GCA_024762335.1. GTDB lineage: Bacteria > Actinomycetota > Acidimicrobiia > Spongiisociales > UBA5794 > JAHEEL01. Next base: position 29,852 of record JANTHO010000010.1, read on the forward strand.
GGTACGGCAGCGGCTTCAGCCGTCCCTCCACCCGGGAGCGGATCGAATACCTCGAAGAGGTCCAGCGGGACCTCGAGGAGATGACCGCCGATGTTGCTTCCCAGCTCGACTGGCTCCGACAGCGAGCCGCCGAGCAGGCCAACAGCTGAACCCAACGTTCCCGCTTGAAGGAGGGCCCGACCGGCCCTCCTTCAACGCGTCAGAAGCGGTGAGGCGGCGTCGAACACGGCACCTGCATACTCGAGGAACCGCTCGACTCCGTCGGATGATCCGGCGACCTCGTCGTATGAGAGCATCGAGCCCTGCCATCCCTCCGTGTTCCAGCGTGCCCCCGATGGGAGTTCAACGGAGAGGAGGTCGTCGGCATCGAAGGGCCAGGGATTCGAGTAGAAGTAGGCATCTCCGGCCGGGTAGAAACCGAGGTTGATCTGGGAGGGAAGCTCCTTCGTCACCCCGTCCTCTTCGTACGGTTCGGTGCGCGTTCCAAACCACTCGAACGCGAGGTCGAATCCGTGGGGCCACAGCTGGATCGGACCCACGAGGCCGTCGATTCGGTTCCGCTGCGCCGCGATCGCACTGTCGGCGGTGACGAACGCTTCGAAGATGCGGGATGCGTGGTTCTCGTCGTAGGAGCGCCGATCATCGCTCTCGAACCTCGATCGGTCATACTCCCCGTCAAGGCCGAACTCGGCTCCCGCGGCGATCAGCGCTTCCCCCATCTCCGTTGCAGTGAGCCCGGCATTCATCGGGAACGCACGCCGCTCCCCGCCGGATGTCTCGAAGACGACTTCATGCCGCCTGGGATCCATACGGATGAACGCCGCTCCCCCGTCGGACAGCGGCATCGCTTCCGTGACCAGGCCGTCGGACCGAACCTTCAGGGAGATGTGCCACCATCGCGGATGAGCGACGGCGTGGATCCGGGGCAGCGCTGCAACGGCCAGCGCGTACGCGTGCATCGTGTCGAGTGTGGCTTGACGGTCCTCGGGAAGGCTGGGGAATACGGTCATGGTGAAATGCTCCGGTCGGCGGTTCTGCCCGATTCAATGCACAACCCCGTTCCGGCATTCCCACATGCCCTGCGAACCCAGGGCTCGCACGCGTGTATAGGTGCCTGTACAACCCACGGGTCGGGTGGATGGGGTCAGGGCGCGACGGCCTGCTCCATCGCTTCGACGATCCGTTTCTCGCTGATCTTCCCCTTCGTACGGATCTCCTGAGCGAAGAGACTGACCCGCAACTCCTGGAGCATCCAGGCCACATCGACAAGCCCCTCCGCATCCGGCACGGCATCGACGAGTTCGTCGCGACGCCGTTCGAGTTCGCGCACCCGTTCCATCCGTTCGCTGTCACGTCCGAGGTGGTCCCGCAGACGATCGAGCCGACGCCGGATTGCTTGCAGATACCGCAACACGTCGGCGAGCCGCTCTTCTCCGACGGCCGTGAGCATTCCTGGGTAGAGCAGTCGATCGAGCTGTTCGTCGATGTCGGCGACGGCGTCCCGATACGGCTCCGCCGTGAACCTCGCCATCGCCTCACGGATCTCGAGATGCTCGTCGAGGATCTCGAGTGAGCCGGACGCGACTTCGATGAGTACATCGGGAGTGGTCTCCCCGACGACGTGCTGGAGACGCTCGAACGTCGTCCGTTCCCACGTCGGTCCTCCGGCCGTGTACAGGACATCGTCGATCGCGCACGACAGGCAGTCGTCGGCCCATTCAGTGAACGACGCATAGGGTCCGGCCGCTACGGCCTTCCTCCCATCTTCCGTGACGAGGGGCCGCAGCTGTCGAGTGGCCGACGGCAGATCGAGTACCAGCAGGCGTTTCGTTCCGTCCCACATCGCTACGGCCTGCTCGGCCGGGGTGGCGAAGAGCCGTACGCCGACCGTTTCACCTTCGTCGATCAGGGCCGGATACGCAGTGATCGGCCTTCCCGATCCGGTGATCTCGACCGTGGACGGCAGATCGTCGAAGCCCCACGCGGTGTGCCCGCTGGTCTCGATCTCATGACCGGTGCGTTCCACGGCGGTGCGGGCTTTGCTCCCGAGTTCGTCACGCAGGGCCGCGAGATCGCTCCCTTCTGCCAGCGTCTCTCCAGTTTCGTCGACGATACGAAACGACGGGAGAAGGTGAGCGGGAATCCGATCCATGTCGAACGCATCGAACGGGATCGGCACACCGGCCCGTCGGGTGAGTTCACGCCGCAGGACCGCCATGAGCCCGCCGATGCCGGCATCGTGACCTTCGAGCACGCTGTGGGCCGTCTCCGGGATCGGGGACAGCCGCTTGCGCAACGCCTTGGGCAGCGAGCGGATCAGGGCAACGACGAGCCCCTCGCGCAGACCGGGAACCTGCCATTCGAAGATCGCCGGATCGATCCGATCGAGGTCGGCGATCCGGATCTCGATCGTCACACCATCGTTGTCGCTGGCGGGGTCGAACTCGTAGGCCAGCGGCATCGCAACATTGCCGTACTGCCACTTCCGGGGAAACGTTTCCTCGTCGGGAACGTCGGCGTCCGGGTCGACGAGATCGTCGACGGTGAGGTCGAGTCGGTGCGGGTCGGCGAGACGCGCCTCTTTCCACCACCGGTCGAAGTCTCGGACGGAGACGATGTCGTCGGGGATCCGCTCGTCGAAGAATGCCACGAGCGTCTCGTCATCGACGAGCAGGTCCGATCGTCGGTACCGGGTCTCGAGTTCGAGCGCCTCGTCGATCACCTCGGCGTTGTGGTCGACGAAGTCGTGCCGAGCGTCCCACTCTCCTGCAATGAGGGCGTGGCGGATGAACAGGTCGCGTGCCGCAGCGGCATCGACACGCCCATACTGCACGGTGCGGGCCGTCTGGAGCGGGAGACCGTACAGTGTGACCGATTCGTTCGCCACGGCCGACCCGCGCGGAGCATCCCACCACGGGTCGGAGTAGCTGCGGTTCACGAGATGCCGGGCGGCGGCTTCGATCCACCCGGGTTGCACCTCCGCCACTCCACGGGCCCACAGACGGCTCGTCTCGACGAGTTCGGCGGCCATCACCCATTCCGGATTGCGTTTGAACTGCGAGGATCCCGGGTTGATGGAGAAGACCGTTCCCCGTGCTCCGCGATAGGCGTGGGAGCCGGGGTCCTTTCTCCCGATGTTGGAGAGCAGACCGGTGAGCACGGCACGGTGAACGACCTCGCGCTCTGCGGGTTCCTTGTTCGGGATGAACCCCATGCGGCGTGTGACGTCGCGAAGCTGGGCGTGCAGGTCCTGCCATTCTCGAATCCTGCGGTAGTTCAGATACTCGGTGCGGCACATCCTCCGAAAGCGGCTCGACGTCCCTGAGCGCCGTTCGTCACCGAGGTAGCGCCACAGGTTCAACCAGGCGTACAGATCGGACTCCTCGTCGGCGAAACGGGCGTGGGCCTGGTCGGCCTGCGCCTGTTTCTCTGCGGGCCGCTCGCGAGGATCCTGGATCGCCAGCGCCGTCGCGATGACGAGCACCTCTCTGAGACATGCTGTTCGGCTGGCCTCCACGATCATCCTGGCAAGACGAAGATCGATGGGGAGATCCGCCAGCTGCCGTCCCAGCTTGGTGAGACGCAGCCGATCGCCGCGCTTGCGCGTCCGGATCGCACCGACCTCCGCGAGTCGTGTGATGCCGTCCCGGATGGAGCGAGAGTCGGGTGGTTCGAGGAACGGGAACGTCTCCACGTCACCGAGGTCCCGTGCCGTCATCTGGAGGATCACCGCGGCGAGGTTCGTGCGTCTGATCTCCGGTTCGGTGAAGGCCGGGCGTGCGTCGTAGTCGTCCTCGCTGTACAGGCGGATGCATACGCCGGGGCCGAGCCGGCCGCATCGCCCGGCGCGTTGATCGGCCGAAGCCCGGGAGATCGGCTCGATCGGGAGACGCTGAACCTTTGTCCGCTTGCTGTAGCGCGAGATCCTGGCGGTCCCGGTGTCGACGACGGCGCGAATCCCTGGAACGGTCAACGACGTTTCGGCCACATTCGTCGCGACGACGACTCTTCTGCCTGTGTGGGACGAGAAGACCCGATTCTGCTGTGCAGCGGGGAGCCGGGCATACAGCGGGACGATCTCGGTGTGCCTCAGTTCGAGCGCCTCGAGCGCGTCGACGGCGTCACGGATCTCTCGTTCGCCGGAGCAGAACACGAGGACGTCTCCGCTCCCCTCTGCGAGCAGCTCTTCGACGGCGTCGCAGATGCCCTGCGTCTGATCACGAGGCTCCGGACGTTCCGGGTCATCGAGGGGCCGATAGCGGGTCTCGACCGGGTACGCACGCCCGGACACCTCTATGACGGGTGCGTCACCGAAGTGCTGCGAGAACCGTTCGGTGTCGATCGTGGCCGATGTGATGATGACCTTCAGATCGGGCCGCCTGGGAAGCAGCGTCGTCAGGTAGCCGAGGAGGAAGTCGATGTTGAGGCTCCGCTCGTGGGCTTCGTCGATGATGATCGTGTCGTACCGTTCGAGCCTCCGGTCGCGATGGATCTCGGCGAGAAGCAAGCCGTCGGTCATGACCTTGACGAGCGTGGTGTCGCTCGTTTGGTCGGAGAAGCGTACGGCGTACCCAACGGTCTCCCCCACGGCGACACCGAGTTCCTCCGCGATCCGGTTTGCGATGGAGCGGGCGGCGATCCTTCGCGGCTGCGTGTGTCCGATCGTTCCTTCGATTCCCCGACCGAGTTCGAGGCAGATCTTCGGGATCTGGGTGCTCTTCCCCGACCCCGTCTCCCCCGCCACGATCACGACCTGGTGGTCCCGAATCGTTTCGAGAAGTTCGTCGTGACGATCCGTGATCGGCAGCGACGTGGGGTACCGGATCTTCTTCGGCATCGCTTCGATGCGGCGACGGAGGTCGGGTCTGGACGCGCTCACAGGCCGTCAGCCTATGGCCGCCGACGTCGATTCGCTGTTCGGGGTATGGCGGGTCCACGAGCGGCGTCCTTGTCCCCGCCGACATCTCAGCCGATCCCGGGCCGAACAGAAAAGGTGAGGGGTGGACGGTTCTCCGTCTCCACCTGCAGTGGGGGCTTCTTACGGACCAGTGAATGAAGCCATTCTGGATCGGGCCCTTTCCGCCTCCGAGGTGCCCCCTCTGCCCTCCGGGCATCTCCCCCACCTCGGCGGTGGGGGAGAATGAAGGAAGGCCGTTGGGAGTGTCTTCCATCACTGCGGCAGTCCCCTTCACCAGTCCCCTCGGCGGCACGGCGGGGGGCGCGGAGGAGCCCGCCGGGATCCGACGCAGGGGGGCTTCCCAGTACGCCGCTCGGTTCCCGGGGAGACAAGGTTGGGGGCGAACGTTCTGCTACCTGAGAGTCCGCGGTCTCAGGCTGCTCGGTGGGTTGCGTCGAGGGGTCGGCGCAATGCCGACTCCTTTGAGCCAGGTGCCTCAGTACTCGAGTCTGGCTCGCACATCGTCTGGGACCGGCGCGGCGGCCGGCATGAGAAGCGGTGTGATCGAGACGACGCCGTCGCGGGCAGCACCGATGTCGGTTCCCTCCATCGAGCCGAACTCAACGAAGCCGCCGCCGAAGTCGTGCGTGTACACACCGCCCCCGGTGTGGCCGAACAGGCGATCGTATCCGACCCGTGCGACGGTAGTGATGCGTCTCGGCGTCTCGACCGTCGCATCGAACGGCAGGTTGATCGAAATGACGTCTGCGACCTCAAGGATCCCGGAGGCTTCAACATCCGCGATGATGACTGCGGTGACGGCGGAGATCCGCTGCCAGTCCGATGCAGCCGACGGGTCCATCACCCGACGCTTCCAGTCCGTCCAGTCGCCGACCGTCCCGGTCGACACGGCGATCGAAGGGACGCCTGAGACCCATCCCTCGACCGAGGCACCGATCGTTCCAGACGACATGAGGAATGCCGTGCCATGGTTGTATCCGATGTTGATTCCGGAGACGACAAGTTCGGGGGGCTCTTCGAAGAGTCCGTGGATCCCCACCTGCACGGCGTCCGCCGGAAACCCGGTGCAGGTCCACGCGGATCCACCGTCCAGGTCGACCTGCTCGACCGTTATCGGATCGAACCGTGTGATGGCCTTGCCGATCCAGGATCGTTCCCGATCGGGAACGACGACCCGGACGGGTCCGAGGGCAGAGAGCTCGTGGGCGAACGGAGCCAGTGCGGGACTATCGATACCGTCGTCGTTCGTCAACAGGGTCCAGGACACAGCCGGGTCAGCGCTCTTCCCTGAAGTATGGGACTCCCAGTGCCTCCGGCGCTCCGAGCAATCGCGCCCGCTTCCCGCTCGCGAGGATCAGCATCGCGACGATTGCGAGCAGGAACGGCAGCATTGCGAGGAGGTTCGAAGGGATGTTGATCTCAAGGGTCTGGAACGTGAAGTTGACACGCCCGGCCGCACCGAACAGGTAGGCGACCCAAAGGGCCCGCCACGGCCTCCACGAGGCGAGGATCACGAGAGCGATGGCGATCCACCCGGCCGATCCGATCGGATTGTCCTGCCAGGACGGAACCAGAGCGAGGGAGAAGTAGGCTCCGCCGAGTCCCGCGAGCGCCCCTCCGAGCATCACGTGAATGTACCTCACGCGGGACACGTTGATTCCGGCGGCCTCAGCGCTCGCCGGATCCTCCCCAACCGCACGCACCGTCAAGCCGGGACGAGTGTGGAAAAGGTAGTAGCTCGCGATGGCGACGATCACCCATGAGAGGTAGACCAGAGCGTCGTGTCCGAAGATCAGCGGCCCAACCAGCGGGATGTCCGCGAGTGACTGGGGGAAGATCGGTTCGAAGATCTCGCGCGACGGGCGGCCGACGAGCGGACTGGCGCCGGCCCGTCCGATGAAGATCGCGACGCCCGTGCCGAAGATCGTGAGGGCCAAGCCCGAAACGATTTGGCTGACACGAAGCGTCACCGAGTTGAACGCATGGATCACCGAGATAGCGGCACCGGCAACAACGGCGAGGAACACACCGAGCCAGAGGCTTCCCGTCTGGAACGTCGCCCAGAACCCCACGACGGCTCCGAAGAGCATCATGCCCTGCACCCCCAGGTTGAGGATGCCCGAACGCTCGGCAAGTATCTCGCCGACGGTCGCAAAGACGATCGGCGTGCCGAGGCCGATGGCCGCCATGATCGTGAGCATCAGTACAGAGTCGTTCATGCTGCGCTCGCCTCCTTGGCCGGTTCCGGCTTCTCCTCAACCGACTCGCGCGGCCGTCTGAAACGGTTCCCGATGAGGAACTCACCCGCCACGGCAAAGATCAGGATCGCGCCCTGCAGGATCTTGACGGTTGCGGTCGGAACCCCGATCGACTGGAGCGCCGGACCTGCATTGTTGAGCGCCCCCATCAGAATGGCGACGGGGATGATCGCGATCGGGTTGAGCCGAGCGAGTGCGGCCACGATGATCCCGGTGAATCCCAGACCGAGGTCGAGCGATCTCGGGTCCATCTTTCCGAGGATCCCGGCGACGAGGATGGAACCGGCGAGACCTGCGGACGCTCCGGAGAGCAGGAATGTCCCGAGAATCTTCTTCGGCACCCGGATGCCAGCGTACCGGGCCGTGTTGAACGAGTCGCCGACGATGCGATACTCGAAACCGCTCCTCGTCTTGCTGATCACGAACCAGGCGAGAACGGCGACGAAGATCGCGATGAACAGGCCCCAGTCCAGGCGGTGGAAGAACTCGGGGATGCGTGCGTTGTCGATGATCGGTCGCCCCTGCGGGAACTGGGTCGCTTCCGGATCCCTCCACGGGCTGAAACTCCCGAGGACCAGGTACTGCATCAGGTTGAGCGCGATGAAATTGAGCATCAACGTGGTGATGATCTCGTTGGTCCCGAGATAGACCTTCGGTACGGCGGACAGCGACGCCCAGAATGCCCCACCGATAGCACCTGCGAGCACGACCGCCGTTATCGCAATGATCGGCGGTGTCCCGCCGCCGAGCCAGATCCCGACTCCTGCGGCAGCAATTGCTCCGAACATCAACTGCCCTTCGCCGCCGATGTTCCAGACGAGCATCTTGAAGGCGATGGCCGCTGCGACGCCGGTAAGAATGAGCGGCGTCGCCGATACGAGCGTCTCGGCGAATCCGCGACCCGACCCGAAGGCGGTGTCTGCCATCTTCTTGTAGACCTCGACCCAATCGTTCCCGGTCATCATCAGGAACAAGGCCCCGAGCGCCAGTGCGGCGATGACGGAAGCCACCGGGATCAGCAGTTTGAGCCACCAGGGAGCGAGGCCGCGAGGTTCGACGATGATTCGGCGGCTCATGCTGACTGGTCCTCTCGCTCCCCGGACATGAGTAACCCGAGACGCTCGGCCGTCGCTTCGGATGCAGGCATTTCACCAACGATCCTGCCCTCGTAGATCACGACGAGCCGATCGGAGAGCGCAAGGAGCTCATCGAGATCTTCCGAGATGAGGAGCACGGCGATACCCCGATCACGCTCGGCGAGAATATGGTCGCGAACGTCTGCCGTCGCTCCGACGTCGAGACCGCGGGTCGGGGATCGTGCGATCAGTACCGAGTGGTCCTGGACGACTTCGCGTGCGATGAGCGCCTTCTGAAGGTTTCCCCCGGACAGCAGGCGGATGGGCAGTCCGGGACGAACACCTCGCACGTCGAACTCCTCGATGAGTTCGGCACCCCGCCGACCGAACGCCGCGGCCGACAGGAGCGGGCCGTTCGAGTACGGCGGCTCCCGATACTGCTTGAGCGCGAGATTGTCCTCGGTCGTCAACCCGGGTGCGAGGCCCATCCCGAGACGGCTCTGCGGAACGTACGCGATTCCACTCTTGATCTTCGCCAGGACGCTCTTCTTCGTCACATCGGTTCCATTGAGTCGCACGGATCCGGATTTCACTTTCATGAGCCCGACGATGCCCTGTGCGAGCTCCCGTTGGCCGTTCCCCGAAACGCCGGCGATACCGACGACTTCGCCGGCCCGCACGCTGATCGACAATCCGTCCACGGCGTCGAGACCGCGGTCGTCTTCAACCACCAGGTCCTCGATGACGAGCACTTCGTCTCCGACCGATTCGTTGGGCTTCCGCGTCGGGAGCACGAGGTCCTTGCCGACCATCATCCTCGCGAGGTCGCGCGGTTCCGCGTCGTCCGTGTTCGCAGCGCCCACGACGCGTCCTTCGCGCAACACCGTCACACGATCCGACACGGCCTTGACCTCCTGGAGCTTGTGAGAGACGAAGATCAGCGAACGGCCCTCGTCGGCGAGCATCCGCATCGCCCGGAAGAGGGCCTCGCCTTCCTGCGGCGTGAGGACCGCGGTTGGTTCGTCGAGGATGAGGATCTTGGCATCCCGGTAGAGCAGTTTGAGAATCTCGACGCGTTGCTGCTGGCCGACCGAAAGCTGCCAGATCCGAGCCGAGGGATCGACCGGGAAGTCGTAGCGCTCCCCTAACTCCTTCGCCTCCGCTTCAAGTTGGCCCTGCGACAGTCGTAGACCGACCTCCGGGTTCCCGAGCGCCAGGTTCTCCGCGACCGTCAGGTTCGAGACGAGGCGGAAGTGCTGGTAGACCATCCCGACGCCCGCGGCGTAGGCGTCTTTCGGAGACTTGAATACCATCGGCTTGCCGTCGAACAGCATCTCCCCCGAATCGGGGCGATAGAGGCCGGCCATGACCGAGCAGAGTGTGGACTTGCCTGCACCGTTCTCGCCGAGCAGGGCATGTACCTCCCCCTTTGCGAGACTGAAATCGACGTCCGCGTTCGCGAAGACGCCGTAGAACGACTTGTCGATGTTCCGGAGTTCGACGGCTGGCGTGGCACTGCTCTGATCTTGATCGGGCATGGGGGCACACTAGCTAAATATCCGGCCGCCGTCAGAACGACGGAGGGCCCCGCCGGAGCGGGGCCCTCCGCTGTTATTCGTCGTTTCGGTCGATCAACCGCTGGCGTTGCCGATGACGCCTTCAACGAAGTAGTCCATGCTGAAGATGTCGCCGAGCGGTTGCTCGACGCCGTCCTGATTGACGATCGGATCGGGCAGAACCTGGAAGGTCCCGTCGATGATCTGCTGCTGTCGCTCCGCGATCAACGCCTTGGTCTCGTCGGAGACCGAAGGCCCGAATGGAGCGAGAGCGACCGTTCCGTCGGCCATGTGTCCGTAGAAGGGCTCGTTCGTCCACGTTCCTGCCTGAACTGCCTCAGCCGTCGAGAGGTAGTAGGGGCCCCAGTTCCAGATGGCAGCCGTGAGCCATCCATTGGGTGCGAACTCGGACATGTCGGTGTTGTAGCCGACCCAGCCGTCACCGGCAGCCTCGGCCGCCTGACCGGGGGCGGACGAGTCCTGGTGCTGGGCGATGACGTCTGCGCCTGCATCGAGCAGGGCCTGTGCAGCGTCACCCTCCTTGGGCGGATCAAACCAGGTCGAGGTCCAGACGACCTGAACCTCGGCATCCGGATTCACTTCGCGAGCACCGAGCGTGAACGCGTTGATTCCGCGCAGCACCTCGGGAATCGGAAACGCCGCAACGTACCCGATCAGGTTCGTCTCGGTCCGCGCTCCGGCTGCCATACCGGAGAGGTAGCGTCCCTCTTCGGCTGCTCCGAAGTAGTTGCTCATGTTGGCCGAAGACTTGTATCCGGTCGCATGCATGAACACCGTGTCCGGGTAGTTCTCGGCCGCGGCGAGCATCGGATCCATGTACCCGAACGAGGTACCAAAGATCAGTTGGTTGCCGTCTGCTGCGAGATCCTCAAACACACGCTGCGAGTCCGGGCCCTCGGGGATGCTCTCGAGCCTCGTGATTTCGACACCCGGCATGTTGGCCTCGAGGTATTTCGATCCCTCGTTGTGAGCCCACGACCATCCCTTGTCCTCGGTCGGGCCGACGTAGACGAAAGCGACCTTGAACGGTTCACCCGACGGTGCCGTCGTGGCCGTCTCGTCGCCGCCCGCCGCGGTCGTCGTCGTCTCGTCGCTGCTACTGCTGCATGCTGCGGCGAGCATCGCCACAATCGCAAGCAGTATCAACAATCTCCATTTGCTTCGAGCCATGGGCTCTCCCTTCGGTATTTCGCCTCCAGTATCCGCCCGATCGCCCGGGGGCGCCGCGGATCACAGAAGAACTCTAGATGGTCACCAACATTGCGTGCGCTCACACGTCGCGTTTGAAGATCGCCGCCGCACCCATCCCGCCGCCGATGCACATGCTTACGATGCCGTACTCGACGTTGCGTCGCTTCATCTCATGGAGCAGGGTCGCCGTGAGCTTTGCCCCGGTGCAGCCGAGCGGATGCCCGAGGGCGATCGCGCCACCGTTGACGTTGACGATCGCCGGATCCAGGCCGAGCGTCCGCATCGAATACAGCGCCTGGCTGGCGAATGCCTCGTTCAACTCGACGAGACCGATGTCGTCGATCGACAAGCCCGCGGCTTCGAGCGCCTTCGGGATGGCGACCGTCGGCCCGATCCCCATCTCGTCGGGGTGCACACCGCCAACCTGGAACGTGACGAGCTCTCCCAGCGGCTCGAACCCATACCGATCCGCAGCCTCGCGGCTCATGATCAGCTCGAGCGCCGCACCGTCGGATGTCTGGGACGAATTGCCCGCGGTGGATCGGCCGTTCACCTTGAAGGCCGGCCGGAGCTTCGCAAGCCCCTCGAGGGTGCTCTTGCGGGGCCCATCATCGGTGTCGAATAGCACGGTCTTGCCGCCGACGGTCACCTCGATCGGGATGATCTCGTCGGCGAACCTGCCTTCGGCGATGGCTGCCAGCGCCCGGTCGTTCGACTGCAACGCGAACGCGTCCTGATCCTCGCGGGTCACGTCGTAGCGTTCGGCGACCGTCTCACTCGTGATTCCCATGCCGTCGTAGGCGGCGGGGAACGTCTCAAACAGCGCCGGGTTCGGGGCGAACTTCTGACCACCCATCGGCACCATCGACATCGACTCGACACCGCCCGAGAGAACCACCTCGGACCATCCGGCGGCGATCTGCGCCGCGCCGGTCGCGAGCGTCTGGAGTCCACTGCTGCAGAAGCGATTGACGGTCATGCCCGGTACGGACACCGGGAGCCCCGCTCGCAACGCAGCCACCCGGGCGATGTTCATCCCCTGAACGCCCTCGGGGAAAGCGCATCCGATGATGACATCATCGACAGTGGTCGGGTCCACCTCCGGGACTCGTTTCATGAACTCCTCGATCAGACGGCCGAGCAGTTCGTCGGGCCTGGTCTCACGCAACGTGCCCTTGCCGGACTTGCCGACCGCGGTGCGGTGGGCGTGGGTGACGACGACTCCTGTACTCATGTGTGTGCTCCTTCTCCCCATCAGTTCCGCAGCGCCTTGCCGGTTTCGAGCATGTGCATGATGCGGTCCATCGTCTTCTGCTCTTTGCACAGACTCACGAACGCTTCTCGTTCGAGATCGAGGAAGTCCTGCTCACTCAGCAGCGTCCCTTCCGGAACGTCTCCGCCGCACAGGACGGTTGCGAGAACGCTCGCAACGTGTTCGTCGTACTCGGTGACGTAGCCGCCCTGGTGCATCCCATGCACAACGGCTTCAAGCATTGCGATCCCATCCCGGCCGGGGACGGGGACCTTCCTGGGTCTCGGCGGCTTGTATCCGGTCTGCACCATGGCGAGGACGTCGGCCTTCGCATCTGCGAGCACGGCGTCCGGGTTCAGGGTGACCTTGTCGGCGCGGCGGAGATAGCCGTGTGTCTTCGCCTCCTCCGCGCTCGTCGACACGGTTGCCTGCCCGATCTTCAGGAAGGCTTGCTGGACGAACGGGAACAGGTCGGCATTCACCCCGTCCGGGATCGAACCGTAGAAGCGGAACGCCATCTCCTTCGTCCCACCGCCTGCGGGGATGAGACCGACGCCGACTTCGACGAGTCCGATATAGGACTCTGCGGCGGCCCGCACCGAATCGCCGTGCATCACGATCTCGCATCCGCCCCCGAGCGCCATGCCCCGCGGAGCAGTCACGACCGGTCCGTTGAGGTACTTCATCCGCATCAGCGCATCCTGGAGTCCCTTCGACATCTCGTCGATCTGGTCCCACTCCTTCGACATGGCGAGCATCCCGACCAGGCCGATGTTGGCGCCGACTGAGAAGTTCGTCTCTTCGTTGCCGACGACGAGACCGACCAGATCACCGTTTTCGACCATGTCGCAGCCGGTGTTGATCATCTCGACGATGCTCGCGTCGATGGCGTTCATCTTCGTGTGGAAGGCGATGCATCCGACACCGTCGCCCATGTCGTAGAGGGTCGCGCCTGCATTCTCGGCGAGCACCTTCCCGGTGTCGGCGAGCATCTCGAGCGAGATAACTCCCTCGGAGACGGGAACCGGCAGGTATTTCTCGGAGAACACGTCCCAGTAGTAGGACACTCCGTCCCGCTTGACGTACCAGGTGCCTTCGCCCACTTCGAGGAGACGGTCGACGGCGGACGGAACCTCCATGCCTTCTTCCCGCATCCGCTCAACGGATCGGGCAACGCCGATGGCATCCCATGTCTCGAACGGTCCCAGCTCGTAGCCGAATCCCCAGCGCATGCCGCGGTCGATGTTGACGATGTCATCGGCGATCTCGCCGAGACGTTCGAGCGAGTAGATCGCGGTCTCTGCCGTGACCTTCCAGGCGAGCCGTCCGTACACGTCGTCGAACCAGACGATCGCTGCGACCTTCTCGGCCGCGGTCTCTTTCTTGCGGGCTGCTCCGACGGCGTCGAGACGCACCTTGCCGGCGTCGACATACTCGAGCGTGTCGAGGTCGAGGCTGAGGATCACGCTCCCCTTCTCACCCCGAACCTTCTTGTAGAAGCCGGCGCCGGTCTTGCTGCCGAGACGCCCGTCTGCGACCAGTTTCTGAATTGCCTCCGGAGGGACGAACCGCTCGCGCCACGGATCGTCGGGGCATCCTTCGGCGATCGTGTTCAGCACGTGAGCCATCGTGTCGAGCCCGACCACGTCGGCGGTCCGGAAGATGGCCGACTTGGCGCGGCCCATGGCTGTTCCGAAGAGAGCGTCCGTTTCGGCGACGCTGATTCCCAGCTCCATCATCCAGTGGAAGACCGAAGCCATGCCGAATGTGCCGATCCGGTTGGCGACGAAGTTCGGCGTGTCCTTGCAGTAGACGATGCCCTTGCCGAGCACATGTTCACCGAAGTCGGCCATCGCTGCGAAGACGTCCGGGTCGGTGTCGTCGATCGGAACGACCTCGAGGAGTCGCATGTAGCGGACGGGGTTGAAGAAGTGCGTCACCATGAAATTGCGACGGAAGTCCTCGCTGCGACCCTCTGCCATCTCGGCGGCGGACAACCCGCTCGTGTTCGACGAGACGACACTTCCCGTTTTGCGGTGCTCGTCGACCATCGCAAAGACCCGCTGCTTGATGTCCATGCGCTCGACCACGACTTCCACGATCCAGTCGCACTCACCGAGCTTGTCAACATCGTCCTCGTAATTGCACGGGGTGACCATGTCGGCGAAATCCGGGCGGTAGAGCAGCGCCGGCTTCGCCCGTTTCATCGAGGCGATACCGGCTGCGGCGATGCGGTTCCTGACCTTCCGGTCTTCGAGGGTGAGTCCGGCGGCCGCCTCTGCGGCGGTGAGTTCTCCCGGTGCGATGTCGAATAGATAGGAAGGGATACCGGCGTTGGCGAGGTGGGCTGCGATCCCCTGCCCCATCACTCCGGCTCCGAGAACTGCCACCCGCTTGATCCGTATGGTCATGACTCTCTCTCCTCGAGCGTGGTGCCCGTGTTGCTGCTGCGCACAACAATGCTAGATATCACCCGAGGTGCCCAGATCCAGAGGTCCCATATCAGACCCGCATCCCCTCCGAACCATGTCCCCCGGGAGCGGAGCGAGCCCACTGGGAAGCCCCCCTGCGTCGTCGCTTCGCTCCTCCGCGTCCCCCCGCCGTGCCGTCGGGGGGACAGGTGAAGGGGACGACAGCCGAGGCTCTCTCCTTCACCGTCGAGGTGCAAGACACTCCCAACGGCCTTTCTTCATTCTCCCCCACCGCCGAGGTGGGGGAGATGCCCGGAGGGCAGAGGGGGCATCTCGGAGGCAGCAGGGCCATACGGAGAACGGATGGGGCTACGGGTCCGTCGGGACGCCCCCTCTGCGACCGAGCAACAGCTCGATCGCGTCTCCCCCACTGGCGTGGTGGAGACGAAGAACCGTCCACGCCCTCACCTTTGCTGTGACCCCCAACATCGGCTGAAACATCGACCGTGAAAGGGATTCTGCTCATTGGTCGTCGAGATACCGCGGATCCATATCGAAGAGCGGAAGGCCGAAGCCCTCCGCTCTCAGATCATTTCGCGGTTGGTCGGGTCAGACGAGCTTGGCGTCCAGGGTGATCTCCACGTTGCCCTTGAGGGCGTTGCTCACCGGACAGCCGTTCTTGGCCGCTTCGGCCTTCTCAGCGAACGTGGCCTCGTCGATGCCGGGAATGGTCGCTTCAACCGACAGCGCCATTGTGCGGATCCGGAACCCGTCATCACCCTTCGTGAACGTGGCGACGGCTTTCGTGTCGAGGTTCTCCGGGGGGAATCCCGCTCCGGCGAGCTCGTTCGAGAAGGCCATGGAGAAGCAGGCTGCGTGGGCCGCGGCGATCATCTCTTCCGGGCTCGTCTTCCCCGCCGCCTCTTCGGTCCTGCTCGCCCAACTCACGGGCAGCGGACCGGCCGCTCCACTCTTGAAATCGACGGTGCCTGCACCTCCGAAGAGGTCACCCTTCCAATTGGCAGTTGCTGTGCTCTTCACGTTGATACCCCTTCGTATCGGCGTCCACCTCACCGGCGGCGCTCATCGCTTCCATCAACGAGCGTATCAGCGCTCGCGACCTTCTACGGGCAGTATTTCCACCGGCTTCGGTGCGGCCGACTTCGCAAACTGTGCGTAGAAGTCGTTGCCCTTGTCGTCGACGATGATGAACGCAGGGAAGTCCTCGACCTCGATCTTCCAGACGGCTTCCATCCCGAGTTCCGGGTACTCGAGGACCTCGACCGAACGGATGCGGTCCTTGGCGAGGATCGCTGCCGGACCGCCGATCGATCCGAGGTAGAACCCGCCGTACTTCTCGCAGGCGTCGGTGACCTGTTTCGATCGATTGCCCTTGGCGAGCATGACGAGGCTGCCGCCTGCGGCCTGGAAACGGTCGACGTACGGATCCATCCGACCCGCAGTGGTCGGCCCGAACGAACCCGAGGCGTACCCCTCGGGGGTCTTGGCCGGCCCGGCGTAGTAGATGATGTGATCCTTCAGATACTGCGGCATCTCCTCGCCGGCGTCGAGACGTTCGGCGATCTTGGCATGGGCGATGTCGCGTCCGACGACGATCGTTCCGGTCAGTGCCAGCCGGGTTCCGACCGGGTACTTGGAGAGTTCGGCACGGATCTCGCTCATCGGGCGTTCGAGATCGATGGGAACCGCAGGAGCCGGTGCGGCGATCGCATCGGGTTCCGGCAGGAACCGGGCCGGGTCCCGCTCGAGCGCCTCGAGGAAGACACCCTCGCCGTTGATCCTGGCCTTGATCTGCCGATCCGCCGAACATGAAACGCCGATGCCGACCGGACAAGAAGCACCGTGTCGCGGGAGTCGGATCACCCGCACGTCGTGGCAGAAGTACTTGCCTCCGAACTGGGCCCCGATGCCGACCTCACGGGTCATCTGGAGGATCCGTTGCTCCCATTCGAGATCACGGAACGCCCGGCCGGAGTCGTTTCCGGTCGTCGGCAGCGCATCGAGGTACTTCGTACTTGCGAGCTTCACAGTCTTCAGGTTCAGTTCGGCGGAGGTTCCCCCGACGACGATCGCCAGGTGGTACGGAGGGCATGCCGCCGTGCCGAGCGAGCGGATCGCCTCGTCCACGAAGGCCGTGAGCGATTCGGGATTGAGTACCGCTTTCGTCTTCTGATATAGGAACGTCTTGTTGGCAGACCCGCCGCCCTTGGTGACGAACTCGAACTCGTACTCGTCACCGGGCACGGCTTCGATCTCGATCTGGGCCGGCAGGTTGTTCCCGGTGTTCCGTTCTTCGAACATGGAGATCGGCGCCATCTGCGAGTACCGCAGGTTCGTGCCCGTGTACGTGTCGTAGACGCCGTGAGACAACCACTCGGCATCGTCGGCACCGGTGAACACGTTCTCGCCCTTGTGGCCGTGAACGATCGCCGTCCCCGTGTCCTGGCACGATGGGAGCACCATCTCCGATGCGACCACCGCATTCTTCAGCATCTCGAGAGCGACGAACCGATCGTTGTCGGAGGCTTCCGGATCATCGAGGATCTTCCTCAATTGCGCCAGATGCGCCGGACGGAACAGGTGCGACACGTCGTCGACCGCCTCGGCCGCGAGCAACCGCAGTACCTCCGGGTCGATCGTCAGGATCTCCCGATCCCCGACCTTCGTCTCTTCCGTCAAGCCCTCGATGTCGAGGCGGCGATACTCGGTCTCGTCGGCACCCAACTGGAACATCGGCTCGTACTGGAACTCAGACATGGCGCTCCTTGTCGAAGATTGATTCCATTCTACGAGGACGGGACCGGCCCGAATCCGGTGACCGGCGAACCGTGCCACGCTCCACGACAACATTTCGCGCATCCTTGACAAAGTCAATTATTTGATCCAGTATCCGATCATGTCATCGAAACAGACGGCCGAACCTGCGGCGCTTCTCCGCCAACACGGCCTCCAGGTGACCGCCCAGCGCCTGGCCGTGATGAAGGTGGTTTCCGCCCATCCGCACGCGACCGCGGAGGGCGTAGCCGAGGATGTGCGAGCCGAAATCGGCAGCATCTCGCGCCAGGGCGTGTACGACGCCCTCGGAACCCTGGCCGACAACGGCCTGGTCCGGCGAATCCAACCCGCCGGTTCACCGGCCCGCTTCGAAGGTCGCACGGGCGACAACCACCACCACTTGATCTGCCGCGACTGCGGGGCGGTGGTGGACGTCGACTGCGCGGTCGGTGCCGCTCCATGCCTCACACCGAGTGACGACGCTGGCTACAACATCGACGAAGCGGAAGTGATCTACTGGGGATACTGCCCCACCTGCACGGCGAACCGGGAGGCCCGGACAGACAACTGAACGCGCATCCCGCATTGCAGCAAGAAGACCGAGACCGACTGAGCGTATCGTTCCAAACACCGAGCAACAGGAGAGACAACATGACAGACGACACCATCAGCGCAAGCAAGTGCCCGGTGATGCACAGCCCCCATCAGGCGACCGGATCGACGGCGAACCAGCACTGGTGGCCCAACCAGTTGAACCTGCGCGTCCTCAACCAGAATTCACCGCTGGTCGATCCGATGGACGACGACTTCGACTACGCCGACGAGTTCGCGCAACTCGATCTCAACGCCTTGAAGCAGGATCTCGCTGCCCTGATGGCCGACTCCCAGGCCTGGTGGCCGGCCGACTACGGCCACTACGGACCCCTCTTCATCCGCATGGCGTGGCACAGCGCCGGCACGTACCGCATCGCAGACGGACGGGGCGGGGCCGGCTCCGGCACGCAGCGATTCGCCCCCCTCAACAGCTGGCCCGACAACGCGAACCTGGACAAGGCCCGCCGGTTGCTGTGGCCCGTCAAACAGAAGTACGGTCGCAAGATCTCGTGGGCCGATCTCATGGTCCTCGCCGGCAATGTCGCCCTGGAATCGATGGGCTTCAAGACGTTCGGTTTCGCCGGGGGGCGTGAGGATGTCTGGGAGCCGGAAGAGGACATCTACTGGGGACCGGAGAGCACCTGGCTCGCGGACGAGCGATACAGCGGTGACCGGGAACTCGCCAATCCGCTCGGAGCCGTCCAGATGGGCCTGATCTACGTGAACCCGGAGGGACCGAACGGTGAGCCGAGTGCACTCGCTGCCGCAAAAGACATTCGGGAGACGTTCGCCCGCATGGCCATGAACGACGAGGAGACCGTTGCCCTCATCGCAGGCGGCCATACGTTCGGCAAGACCCACGGTGCCGTCGGCGAGGAGTACATCGGCCCGGAGCCCGAAGGCGCGAGCCTCGAAGAGCAGGGCCTGGGTTGGAGGAACAGCTACGGCAGCGGCAACGCCGGCGACACGTACACGAGTGGGCTCGAGGGTGCATGGACGCCGACGCCGATCGCGTGGGACACCAGCTTCCTCGAAACGTTGTTCCGCTACGACTGGGATCTGGTGAAGAGCCCCGCGGGGGCGTGGCAATGGATGCCGACCGATCCGAAGGCATCGGAAACCGTCCCCGATGCTCACGATCCGTCGAAGACCCACGCTCCGATCATGCTCACGACGGACCTCGCCCTGCGGATGGATCCGGCATATGAGCGGATCTCGAGGCGCTTCCTCGAGCATCCCGATGAGTATGCGGACGCGTTCGCGAGAGCGTGGTTCAAACTCACGCACCGCGACATGGGACCGGTTTCTCGCTACCTCGGCCCGGAAGTTCCGGACGAGCCGCTCATCTGGCAGGATCCCGTCCCTGCCGTCGATCACGACCTGATCGATAGCGCCGACATCGAAGCCCTCAAGGCCGAGATCCTCGGCTCCGGGCTCACGGTCGCACAGCTCGTCTCCACCGCCTGGGCATCGGCGTCGACGTTCCGCGGATCCGACAAGCGCGGCGGGGCGAACGGTGGCCGCATCCGACTCGCACCACAGCGCGACTGGGAAGTCAACAACCCCGCCGAACTTCAGAAGGTGCTTCGGGTGCTCGAAGAGATCCAGAAGCGGTTCAACGAAGCGCAGGCCGACACCAAGAGCGTCTCACTCGCCGACCTGATCGTTCTCGGTGGCTGCGCAGCCGTCGAACAAGCCGCCCATGACGCCGGTCACGACGTGCAGGTTCCATTCTCCCCCGGTCGTACCGATGCGCTCAAGGAGTGGACCGATGCAGAGTCGTTCGCCGTCCTCGAGCCGACCGCCGACGGTTTCCGCAATTATCGGCGTGCCGGTGACGTTCGCCGTCCCGAGGAGTTGCTCATCGATCGGGCAAGCCTGCTCACGCTGACCGCCCCGGAAACGACGGCGCTCGTTGGAGGCATGCGCGTGCTGGGTGCGAACTTCGGGGGATCCGATCTCGGTGTCTTCACCGATCGCCCAGGGACGCTGAGCAACGACTTCTTCGTGAACCTGCTCGACATGGGCACGGAGTGGCTGCCGTCATCGACGGAGCATGTCTTCGAGGGTCGCGATCGGGAGTCGGGAACGCACAAGTGGACCGGCTCGGCCGTCGATCTCGTTTTCGGCTCGAACTCGCAGCTTCGCGCTGTGGCTGAGGTCTACGCAAGCGAGGATTCGGAGGAGACGTTCGTTCGCGACTTCGTCGCCGCATGGGACAAGGTGATGAACCTCGATCGCTACGACCTGCGATAGAGCCGAGAACCAAGAGACAAGAATCAAGAGCCAAGAACCAGGGCATGCGCCCCGGCGTACCGGGATGCGCGGCATTTCGGCCTTGACTCTTGGCTCTTGCTCCGGTAACGAAGGTGGGCCCGGCAGGACTCGAACCTGCGACCGAGCGATTATGAGTCGCCTGCTCTGACCAACTGAGCTACGGGCCCGCAGGCCCCAGGCTACCGTCGAAGGCCGTTGACGAGGAAGTCTGCCGTTGCATTGGCGATGTCGTGGATTCGTTCCTTCGATCCGGGGAGATCCATCACGACACGACCTCCAACCATCATCGTCTCCTGGATCAACCTGCCGACGACCGGTCCCGGCAGTTCGGCGAACTCCCCGGACGCGATACCGGAGCGGTAGATGTCCATGACCTCGACCGACAGCGCCCGATGCGACTCGGCGATTGCCGACTGCGCCTCGGGAGAGAGGCGCGGCACCTCCGTGTGAAGAATCAGGCCGAGATGATCGGTGCCAACGAACTCGACGAACTTCACCGTCAACGATCGCAGCCGTTCGGCTGAGGGGAGATCGCGATCAACATCACCGAGCACCTCGTCGATGAGAGCGGGGAGATCGCGTTGCACGAGTTGGACGAGGAGATCCTCTTTGGAGGCGAAGTGTTCGTAGAAGGTCGTTCGGCCGATGTCCGCCTCGGCGGAGATGTCCGCATGCGACGTCTCTTCGTATCCCAGCTCCCGGAACAAGCGCGCTGCCGCATCGAACAGCTGGTCCTTGGTCGAGTCGGCACGATGGGTCACAAGCTCTCTCCAACGAGTCGGATTGTTGGAGCGGAACGGTAGAGCGTCGTGCGTTGCTGCGGCGTTCGACCGATCGATTCGATTGCGGTAATGAAACTCGCGGCATCCATCATGGTCCCGTGCGAGGCTCCGGCAGCAGCAGAGATGTACTCGTCCATCAACGTGCCCCCGAGATCGTTCGCTCCGGCGTTGAGGAGGGTCAGTCCGGACTCGAGTCCGATCTTCACCCACGACGCCTGGATGTTGTCGATCAGCCCGTCGAAGGCGATCCGCGACACCGCATGGACGAGAACGACCTCGTCCCAGGTGGGACCGGGCCGTGCCCGTCCGCGCACGTAGATCGGCGCGCCCATGTGGACGAACGGCAGCGGGACGAATTCCGTGAATCCCCCCGTGCGCTGTTGGATGCTCCGGAGAACTTCAATGTGGTTCGCCCATGAGGCCGTGTCGTCGATGTGGCCGAACATCATTGTGGCGGTCGATCGGAGTCCGAGATCGTGAGCGACGAGCATCACTTCCGCCCACTGCGCCGTTCGGATCTTGTCGGGGCACAGGTGCTCGCGGATCCGGTCGTCCAGGATCTCCGCTGCCGTGCCGGGCAAGGTCCCGAGACCGGCATCGCGGAGCGTCGCGAGGAACTCGCGAACCGGGATGCCCAGGGTCGTAGCCCCCTGCCAGACCTCGAGCGGAGTGAATCCGTGGATGTGCATTCCCGGCACGGCTTCCTTGATCGCTTCGACGACCGTCAGGTAGAACTCCCCGGTGAAGTCGGGATGGATCCCTCCCTGGAGACACACCTCGGTCGCCCCGCGGCTCCAGGCATCGACCGCTCGCTCCACGACATGTGGAATCGTGAGCAGATAGGGGTCTTCCCGCAGGTTCAGCGAGCGGGGACCTTTCGAGAATGCGCAGAAGCCGCAGCGGTAGGAGCACTGGTTCGTGTAATTGATGTTGCGGTTGACGACGAACGACACGGTGTCCCCGTTGGCGCGTTGTCTGAGGATGTCGGCTACCGACGCGATCGCATCGACTTCCGTTCCTCTCGATTCGAACAGCCGTTGGACCTCGTCGCGTGTCGGGCGGTTCCCTTCGAGGGACCGGTCAAGGATGCCGCGAAGTTCCGCACCGATCGCGTCCCCGCCCCCGAGGTGCGCGTCGCTTGCCCACGCCTCATCACTCCACTGGGCCGAGAACCGTCCCGGCGGATGTGGAGCGGGGAGGTCTCTGCCGATCGCCCATCCCGTGCGCGGCCGGGCTGCTCCTGATGCGTCGACGAGGTCGAGATAGGCCTTGAACTGACCGGGTTGCAGATGCCGTCGCACGGTGTCGACCGACAGTCCGATCGGCAGTGCCGTCCGCTCGACGAGCGGGTACGGGCAAACATCTCGAAGTTGCCCGAGCGTCTCGCTGTCCCATCCACGGAGCAAGAGATCGGTCGCGCCTTCTTCTATGGCAGCGAGGGCCTCCTCGACCGTGTCAACGAAGACCGACACCCGCGGGTCGATGCCGGGTAGTTCAGCCAAACGGGCACCTGCGGCAACGCGGCTCCGCCCCACGCGATAGAAGGCCGCCTGGGTGCGTGCGAGCCCATCGATCGTCGCCGCACGATCGGCTCCGTCGACGATCGTCAGTCGCCACCCGGGAACGCCCTCTTCGCCGAGGGTGAGCGCCGCCTTCGCATCGACCGAGAAGGCGTCGGCTCCCGTGTCCTCCGACGTCCCAGAGACGCACAAAAGGCCGCCGGCGTGGGCGGCTTCTACGTCTGTCTCCGACGGAGCTTCGACCTCGGCCGCCGTCGAGCCCTCCCGGTATCGCGTGGTCGCCCAGTCTTCGGTAACCGCGTCCGCCGGTCGCATGCGGACGAAGGTGATTTCGTTCATGTGGTCTTCATCTCCTCGATGAGAGCGTACCCTCGGTCGTCGGTCACGGAGACAAGACGTGAGAGAACCGCCGGATCGATCCACTCGGGGGCGATGAACTCCGGATACACGGGCATCCGCGGTCGCAGATCGAATCCCGCTCGTGCCGTCACCGACTCGAGTCGATCGAGATGTGGCCACG
>JANTHO010000011.1 GCA_024762335.1 Acidimicrobiia bacterium
AAATCACGACGAGCAGCGTGATGAAGGTCGACAGGATGACGAGCGGCAGCGAGATTCCGTCGATGCCGATGTGGTAGTTCGCGCTGATCGCGTCGATCCACGGGAGGTTGGTGCCGAACTGGATGTCGGCCGCTGCGCCGTAGTCGAACCGCATCGCGAGCACGATCGAGACGATGAACGTCACGATCGCCGTGATCAGCGCCACCCATTTCATTGCGGCCTCGTTGGCGCGCGGGATCGCCGCAAGGACCAGTGCCCCAACGAGCGGCAGGAACACGACGAGGCTCAGGCCCCATCCACTGTCGAACCACTCCATCTCGTTGCTCCTCCTATCAGAAGATCATGAACAGCGCGGCGATGATGACCACGCCCGCGAAACTCATCGCTGCATATTGTTGGACTCGTCCGGTGAGCGCCTTGCGCAGGAATCCGCCGGCGGCGCCGGTTCCGGCACTCACCGAGTTGTATACCCCGTCGACGGCGTTCTGATCGACGGTGTTGACGGCGGCGGCAACGTGTTTGGCCGCCCCGCCTGCAAGGTTCGGGACCGCGTCGACGATGTTCTCGTCGATCCAGAGGGTGCCGTCGGCCAGCGGCCCCATCGTGGGCCGGATGATGCCGTCCATGTAGAAGTCGTCGATGTAGTACTTGTGCTCGAGAAGCGGATAGAGCACAGGGATATCGAACGTGTCACGTGCTGCTTGTGTCTCTTTCGGACGGAACAGCCAGAACCCGATGCCGAGGGCGATCAGGACGATCGGCGTGACGATCGAGATGAGCGCCCAGTTCGGTGCGGTGAAGTGATGCTCGGAGATCGGGAAGGCCCGCACCGTGACCCACTCGATGAATGTCTCAGTGATTCCCGGCATGTTGAGGAATCCGGCGAAGGCGGCGAACGCGGCGAGGCCCATCAGCGGGATCGTCATGATCTTCGGCGACTCGTGCGGATGCCCGTGGCCGTTGTACTCGCCGAAGAACGTCAGCGACACGGCCCTCGCCATGTAGAACGCGGTGATGAAAGCGCCTGCGATCGAGAGGATCACCATGAACCAGGCGGCGGCCGTCGGGTCGGTCGACGCGTTGTAGTAGGCGGAAGCGATGATCTCATCTTTCGACCAGAACCCGGCGAATGGGAACAGGCCGATCAGCGCGGCGGTGCCGATGAGGAACGTCCAGAACGTGGCCGGCATGTACTTACGCAAGCCCCCCATGTCCGACATGTTGTTGGAGTGAACGGCGTGGATGACCGATCCGGCGCCGAGGAAGAGCAGCGACTTGAAGAATGCGTGGGTGAAGAGGTGGAAGAGGCCGGCGCTGTACGCACCGACGCCCATCGCCGCCATCATGTAGCCCAACTGGCTGACCGTCGAGTAGGCGAGCACCTTCTTGATATCGTCCTGGACGATCGCGAGCAGGCCCATGAAGAAGAGGGTGATGGCTCCGATGACGACGATGTAGCTGTCGACGTTGCCTGCGAACTCCGGCATCTGATAGAAGGGGAACAGTCTGGCGATGAGGTAGATGCCGGCGGTGACCATCGTCGCTGCGTGCATGAGGGCCGACACGGGCGTCGGGCCCGCCATGGCGTCGGGGAGCCACACGTGGAACGGGAACTGTGCGCTCTTCCCCATCGCCCCGATGAACAGTGCCAGTCCGGCCCAGAAGCCGAATTGGGCGAGCAGCGTGTGTCCCTCGATCATCCGGGAGAAGATCTCGGAGAACTGGAACGATCCGGCCGACAGCGCCATGATGATCGCCCCGATAAACAGGCCGACGTCGGCGATCTTGTTCGTCATGAACGCCTTGTTGCCGGCATCGACGTTGTCGAAGTCCTCCCAGTAGTGGGCGATCAGCAGGTAGGACGAGACGCCGACGAGTTCCCAGCCGACGATGAGCTGGATGAGGTTCGGGGCGGAGACAAGGACGAGCATGCCGCCGGCGAACAGGGAGAACGCTGCGAAGAACCACGTGTAGCGGACGTCGCCCTTCATGTAGCCCTTGGCGTACACGAACACGAGGAATCCGACGATGCCGACGAGGAAGTACATCATGATCGACAGGCCGTCGACGACCCACCCCCACTGGAGGGCGAACGGCCCGATCTTCCCGATGTCGATCGCCCCTTCGTAGAGGATCCCCTCCTGGAGGTTCACCCAGGCGAGGACGGCTCCGTACACGGCGACGAACGCCATGCCGAACGTGGCCATCCCCCAGCCCTTGAGCGGCGACTTCTTGCCGAAGAAGACGATGAGGAACGTGATGACGACGGGAACGACGACGATCAGCCACGCCCACTGGGCGAGTGCGCCGCCGTCGCCGGCGTGCACCTCATGGCCGCCCTCCTCCGACAGGAAGGCGAACGCAGCGAGGAACGGGGTGAGTGCAGCGAACATCAGAACCTCATCACGTCCAGTTCGTCGATGTTCGCCGACCGTCGGTTCCGGAAGACGAGGAGCACGATGGCGATTCCGATCCCGACTTCGGCTGCGGCGAGGGCGATGAGGAACAATGTCATGATCTGCCCGGCGTGCGAAGCGTCACCGAGGTAAACGTCGAAGGCGACGAGGTTCACGTTGACGGCGGCGAGCATCACCTCGACGGAGGCGAGCACGAGCACGGCGTTCTTTCTCGTCAGCACGCCGTAGAGGCCGATGGAGAACAGGGCGGCGCCCAGGAGAACGAATTGGATGATCGTCATACCTCTCCCTCCTCCGCCGGGTCCTGTCGTGCGAGGGCGATGCCGCCGATCAGGGCTGCGAGCAGCACGAACGAGACGACCTCGAACGGAATCACCCAGTTCGTGAACAGCGTCTCGCCGATCGACGCCGTCGTGGTGGCTTCGTCCGGCAGCGGGATGGCCGCCCCACCGAACGAGGCAGCGACGGCGCCGCCGATCACGGCGAACAGGATGACGGAGAGCAGTGCCGCGGGAACCCGCATCGATATCGGCTGGCTCAGATCGGCGTTCTTCGTCAGCGGCGCCCGGGTGATCATGATGCCGATGAGGAACAGGATGATGACGGCGCCGATGTAGACGAGGACGATGGTCCAACCGACGAACTCGGCTCCCAACATGAGGAACAGGGCTGCGGTGCCTGCGAGGGTGACGACGAGGGCGAGGACGGCCCGGACGATGTTCTTCGCGGAGACGACGAGGACCGCCGCACCGAGGGTCGGCAGTGCGATGGCGAGGAACACCCAGTTGGCGATCTCCGTGATCCAGTCTCCGAAGGTGATCGTCATGACGACTCCCCCTGCGGTTCGAGAGCCGGCGGTTCGGGAACCGTCTCGAGCCAGTCCTTCAGACGGGTCTTGCCGTGGATGAGGTCGGCGACGTCGTGTGTGCTGTATTCGTACTCGGGGCTCCAGTAGAGCGCATCGAAGGGGCAGACTTCGACGCAGATACCGCAGTACATGCACAGCGAGTAATCGATCTCGAACCGGTCGAGTTCGTTCTGCGTCCTGGCACGACCGCCCGGCTTCGACGGCGCCTTCGGCTCCTTGTGGCCCTCGATGTAGATGCACCAGTCGGGGCACTCCCTCGCACACAACATGCAGACGGTGCAGGCCTCCGGGTCGAGTGCGATGACGCCGCGGGCCCGCGGCACCGGGACCTCCTGCTCCTGCGGATACATCACCGTCGGCACCGGCTTGAACAGGTACTTGAGCGTGAACCACATGCCCTTCCACAGACCGGGGAAGGCGAACCGGCTGCGCTTGTTCAGCGGGGCAGGCATCAGAACACCACCACCTTGAAGAATGCGATGACGAGGACGTTCAGCAGAGCGATCGGGATCAGCCAGCGCCACGCCATGTCCTGCAACTGGTCTTCACGTAGCCGCGGCCACGTAGCCCGGATCCAGAGGATGAAGAAGACGAGGAGCGAGATCTTGGCGATGAGGATGAACGGTCCGAAGTAGAGGAGCGCCGTCTCCGAGACGAACGGGATCCAGTAGCCGCCGAGGAACAGGGTGGCGGCGATCGCGGACATGGAGATCATGGCGGCGTACTCGCCGAGGAAGAACATGGTGAACCGCAGCGACGAGTACTCGGTCAGGTACCCCATCGTGAGTTCCGATTCGGCGATCGGCATGTCGAACGGGATGCGGGAGAGTTCGGCGACCGAGGCGACCATGAAGATGACGAAGCTGACGATCTGGCCGGTGAGGAGGAACGGAAGACTGATGGAGAGGCCGCCGATCGTGATCGGTGCGGCCTGCGCTTCGACGATGCCGACGAGCGACATCGTGCCGGCCTGGACGACGACGGCGACGACGGCGAGGGCCAGCGGGAGTTCGTAGGCGATGAGCTGGCCGGCGGCACGGAGACCACCCATGAGCGAGTACTTGTTGGCCGACGACCATCCAGCCATGAGCACACCGAGCGTCGTGAGGGACGAGACGGCGAGCAGGTAGAAAACGCCGAGGTCCAGGTCGCGGGCGACGAGGCTCGGGCTGAACGGGATCACGACGAAGGTCGCGAACGTGGCGGCGACCACGATGTACGGGGCGGCCCGAAACACCGTCGAGTCCGCACCTTCTGGAACGAGGTCCTCTTTCTGGATGAACTTGAGTGCGTCTGCGAACGGCTGCGCCCATCCCCATCTGCCGCCCGCGTAGTACGGGCCGATGCGGTGCTGCATGTGCGACATCACCTTGAGTTCGGCGTAGATCGCGACGAGTGCCATGCCGATCATGGCGGCGAGCGCCAGGATCACCTTGACGATCACGTCTGCCCAGAACCATCCGGTGATCATCGGTCCACGTCTCCCAGCACGAAGTCGAGGCTGCCCATGACCGCGACGAGGTCGGGGACGAGGGCGCCCTTGAGCACCCACGGCAGGATCGAGAGGTTCGAGAACGACGTGGAGCGGATCTTCAGCCGGTACGGCTTCTGGCCGCCCTCGGAGATCAGGTAGTAGCCGAACTCACCCTTCGGGTTCTCGCCCCGGACGTAGATCTGCCCCTTCGGGACCTTGAGGACCCGCGGTGCCTTCGCCCGCAGCGGCCCTTCGGGGATCTTGTCGATGGCCTGGAGGACGATCTTGACCGATTCGCGGATCTCCTGGAGTCGCACCCAGTACCGGTCGTAGCAGTCGCCACCGGGAGCGCTGATCACGTTGAAGTCAACCTGGTCGTACGGAAGGTGGAACTCGTGCTTCCGCAGATCGAACGGGACACCGGACGCTCGCAGATTCGGTCCCGACAATCCGTACTCGATGGCCTTGTTGCCGGGGATCACGCCGACGCCGACCGTTCGGGCCTTGAAGAGTTCATTGCCGGTGACGAGCGTGTCGCTCTGTTCGGTCGACAGTAGGACCCGCTCCATGGCGGCCCGGGTGGCTTCGAGCCATCCTTCCGGGATGTCCATCGAGACCTTCTTCTGGGTCTTGCCCCCGCCGGCGGCCGGCTTGATGCCGCCGACCCGGTTGAAGTTCGGATGGAACCGTCCGCCGGTCATCCCTTCGATCAGTTCAAGGACCCGCTCCCGCTCACGCAGCACGTGGAACAGCGGGGTCGTCGCCCCGAGTTCGAGCGGATACGAGGAGGTGAAGACCATGTGGGACGAGATCCGGAACAGTTCGGTGAGGATGAGCCGGATCCACTGGGCCCGCTCTGGCGGTTCGATCCCCATCAGTTTCTCGACGGCGACGATAAACGGCACTTCGCTGGCGAACCCGGAGACCCAGTCGATGCGGTTGACGAGCGCCGTCATCTGGGCGTAGGTGCGGACTTCCGCGAGCTTCTCGTATCCGCGGTGCATGTACCCGATGACCGGTTCGACGCTCGAGATCCGCTCACCATCGACCTGTGCGACGAGTCGGAGCACACCGTGCGTCGACGGGTGCTGCGGTCCGATGTTGAGTGTCATGTCCTGCGTCTGCAGTTCGACGGAGACCGCGACCTCGGACCGGTGCATCAAAGCCCGATACTCCTCGTTCATGCTTCACCCCCACCGGCAGGCTCTTCCGGCTCCGGGGGCATGTCTTCCACGTCCACCGTGCCCGGCCAGGGCTTGACCTCGCGGGCCAGCAGCGGATAGGACTTCAGGAGCGGATGCCCGATGAAGCCTTCCGGAAGGTAGATGGGTGAGAGGTTCGGGTTCCCGGTGAACTCGATGCCGAACATGTCGTGCGCTTCCCGCTCGTGCCACTCGGCCCCGCCGAAGACACCCGTGATCGAATCGATGACGGCGTCGTCCTTCGGGAGCGCCGCGATGAAGTGGGCACCGGCGACGCCTTCGACCGAAGACAGGCGGCACATCACTTCGAACCGTTCCTCGAGCTCATCCGGCTCGGCGACCGTGTCACCGACCTCGACGTCCTTCGACCAGTCGATGCCGGTGAGCCAGGAGAAGAAATCGAGGCCTTCTTCGTCGCGGGCCCGGCGGATCGTCTCGACCCAGTTGCTCCGATCGACGTAGATCCTGATGGTATCGTGCTCGACGACGGCGCGTCCGCCCAGACGTTCGGCGAGCGCCGTGCCGTACTCGAGATACGGGTCGCGAACTTCCTCTTCGAGAGGTTCGGTGGCGTCAGGCTGGTCGTTCATCGACCTTGCTCCATACTTCTCTCGGATCTTCGTTCGTGATCTGCTGCTGAAGCAGCACGATGCCTTCGAGGAGCGCCTCGGGACGGGGCGGACATCCCGGCACGTAGACGTCGACGGGCATCACCTGGTCCACACCCTTCAGCACCGAGTACGAGTCCCAGTAGGGGCCGCCGGTGTTCGCACACGATCCCATCGAGATGATGTACTTCGGTTCGGGCATCTGCTCGTATAGGCGCTTGACGGCAGGAGCCATCTTGTCGGTGACGGTTCCGGCGACGACCATCAGGTCGGCCTGACGGGGCGAAGCGGGGAGCGGCACGATACCGAACCGCATGAAGTCGTATCGGGGACTGGAGACGGCCATCACCTCGATGGCGCAGCAGGCGAGACCGAACTGGAAGTACCAGAGCGAGTACTTGCGCGACCAGTTGAGCAGCCACGAGACGGGTTTGATTCCGCCGAACTTCTCGACTACTCCCATCGCAGAACCCCTTTGCGGATCGCGTAGATGAGGCCGAGCAGCAGGATCAGGACGAAGGCGGCCATCTCGAAGAAGACGAGTGCACCGTTGCCGATGCTCTTGAAGTAGTCGGTGGAGACGGCCCACGGGAAGATGAAGACGGCTTCGACGTCGAAGATGAGGAACAGGAGGGCGAACACGTAGTAGCGGATGTGACTCTGGTTCCACCCGCCACCGATCGGTTCGATGCCGGACTCGTATGGGGTGGCCTTGAGGCGGCTGGGGCGACGAGGTGCGACGATGCGAGCTGTGATGATCGCTGCAGCGACGAGCAGCGCACCAGACAGAAGGAAGACGGCGACCGTCATGTAGTCGCCGAAGTATTGGTTGCGCACGAGTGTCGCCCTCTCGGTCTTCCGCCTGGCCCCGTGAGGGCCTTCGAATCCAGAAGTCTATCCACTTGGTGGAGCAGGCCAAATCGAGAACGCCGCGGGCCGTGACCGGGGTCCGGTCCTCAGGTCTTTCCGCCATCGGCATCGATCGTTCCGCCGTGCGCTACCGTCGTTTCGTGCCTTCGATCACCATCCCCGACTACTCCGGAGGGTCGCTCGTCAACCTCGTGGCGGAGTTGGAGACCCGTCTCACGGGATCGAGCCCCGCACCCCGATTGCACAGCGACCTGGGAGCGCTCATTCCCGCTGCCCGGACGTACATCCTCTTCCTCTTCGACGGGCTGGGGGCGCAACAACTCGACCACCCGGCCGCGGCACCGCTGAGCGGCTACCGGCGGGCGAGTATCGACTCCCCGTTCCCCGCGACGACAACCGTGAGCCTGGCGACGATCGCGACCGGACTCCCCCCGTCGCAACACGGGCTCCTCGGATACCAGTTGTGGATGCCCGACATCGATCGCGTCGTCAACACGATCAAGTGGACGACGCTGTGGGGCGAGAGCGTCGACTACGACACGACCGGCTTCCTCCCGACGCCGAACCTGTGGGAACGGCTATCCGCCGCCGGAATCGAGCCGATCACCGTCCAGCCGGGCAATTTCATGGGGACATCCCTCTCCCGGCTGCTCTACCGGGGTTGTCGCTACGAGCCTGCGTTCACCGTCGATGAGACGATCGACGCGACCCTCCAACTCGCCGCCGAACCGGGACGGCTCATCCTCACCTATCTCCCTCACGTCGACTTCGCCGCCCACGTCTACGGCCAGAATGCGGTCGAGTACGCCAGGGCAGTCGCAACCGTCGCCGATGCGTGGCGACAGGTTGCGGATCATCTGCCGGACGGTGCCGTGATGGTCGGAACCGCCGACCATGGTCACGTCGATTTCCCGAAGCAGCGGCAGATCCGGATCCCGAAATCCGCACACACGGATCGCATCTTCTACGGGGACGGCCGGGTGATGTTCGTCAAAGGTGAGGGAGCCTGGCTCCCAGATGGGTTGCCCGCCACGTGGATTCCCATCGACCAGATGATCGACTGGTGGGGACCCCCTCCACGACACCCATCGTTCGACGACCGGGCCCCCGACGGCGTCCTCGTCGCCGACGACGATGTGCTTCTTCTCCACCGTCACTCCGACGATCGGATGACCGGCAACCACGGTGCGCTCACGGACGCCGAACGGCTGATCCCCCTCCTCGTCGCCGGCTGAGTCCCCGCCACGGCGGCTTTGGCCGGGCGGGCAAGGAATCCCGTAACGCTTCCCTCCCTGCCGCGACTGTGTCTAGGCATGGCACACAAACGCGACGCTGGCGCTCTCGAAGGTCTCCGCTCCTATGCGGCCGATCTCGTCGAGTCCGCGCCACCACTCGATACGGCTTCCCTCCACCTGTTGGAGGGCTCTCCGGTCCCGAGCCGGCCCCACCACCTGACGGCACCACTGATGGCGGTTGTGGGCGTCGCAGCCATGCTCTTCTTCGCCGAAGTCGGGGTCGCGGTCGTGGCAAACAGCGCCGTACCGGGAGACCAGATCTACGGAATCGACCTGCTCGTCGAGAGCGCCCTGACCACAGTCGGCGTCCCGATCGACAGGCCGGCGGAACGGATCGACGAGGCAGAGACCCTGCTGGCGCGCGGCGACGTTGATGAGGCCGTTCGGACCGCGCGGACCGGCTACCGGGACATGGACCACACGATCTCGGGCATCACCGTGCTGCGCCTCGTCCAGACGGAGACCGCCCTTGCATCCAACCCCGATCCGGCGACCGAAGCGGCCGTCAAAGAAACGCTCACCGACCTGATCGAGACGACGAAACAGGCCGGAGCGATCGAAGCGAGCGACGTGCGAGCGATCAACGATGCAGCGGAACGAGTGCTGCGGGCTGCAGAAGCAAACGGGGACGGTGCACCATGACGAGTGCCGCCGTACCGGTCGACGAAATGATTTCGTTCACGCGCGGCCTCCGAACCGCCGATAATGCGTGGGTGGGTGCACGCGCGCATGCAGAGCCGGCAGGTCGGCCGTTGGACGTTGCCGATGAGCAACGCCTCGTTCCGCTCGCCACTGTCACCGCCGCACGCGACGGCGACCGGGACTCTCTCGGCCGTCTCTGCACACTGATTCACCCCAGACTCATCGGCTTCTACCGCTACTCGGGGCTGACATCGGTTCAAGCCGAGGACCTCGCCGCGGACGTGCTCGAAAATGTCATCACCAGCCTGGCAACGCTGCGGAACCCGAAGGTCTTCGACGCCTGGATGTGGTCGATCGGCAGGAACCGCCTGAAGGGTTGGATCAGGGTGAACCGCCGTCGGGACCGGTTCGAGCCGACGGCACCTACCGTCTCGGGGCCGGAGGAACGTGCCATCGACGCCGAAGACCATTCAAGGATCCGGGAGGCCTTGTCGATGCTGAAGATGAGAGATCGCGAACTGCTCTGGCTTCGCGAGGTTGAAGGATTATCGTATGAAGAGATCGGTGGACGCCTCGGCGCCGCGAGCGGAACTGTCCGCGTCGCCTGCCATCGAGCCCGCAAGAAACTCGAGCAGGCGTACCAGAAAGAGGGGATCTGATGTTCCGATTGTTCCGTAGAGACCGTGAAAAGGGCGCTGCTCTCGTAGAATTTGCCGTGGTCCTGCCACTCTTCATCACCCTCATCTTCGGCACGATGGAGGCCGGCTGGCTCTTCGCCCAACAGGTGGAATTGCGAAATGCGACGAGGGAAGGCGCTCGGTTGGCGGTCGTCGACTACTCAGACGCAAGCGGAATCATCACCGAAACGTGCGCCCGAGCAGACCTCTCTGGGAATGGAGCCAATGTCGTGATCACTCTCAATGGAAGCGACACGTCGTTCGATCCGGTATCTCCTGCGTCCGTCACCGTCGCGATGACCAAGAATTACCAATCACTCACGGGACTGCTCGACTTTGCCTTTGGCAGCGTGACCATGGCATCGTCCGCCGAAATGCGCACTGAGCGGCCGCTCGTCAACCTCACTGCGGGAGGCTCGGGAACATGCTCGTGACGAATCATCGACTCGTAGAAGACCAACGCGGATCCGTCCTACCGATTTTCGCCCTGCTGATCGTCATTCTGCTCGTCTTCGCCGCCTTCGCCGTGGATCTTGGAGCCGCTTGGGCGCAGCGCCGACAGTCGCAGACTGCCGCTGACGCGGGCGTCATGGCGGCCGCATTGGAATACCTGCGGGATACCCCATCCGACGAGTCCGGGATCTTCAACCTCGTCAACGATTATGCCAACTCGAATCTCACCGGACCGAACCTCACGTGGAGCGACTGGGCAAGACCGACCTGCACCGACCCGGATCGGCCGATCGACTACGACCCACTCGGTACGAGCGGTCTCCTCGACGGCGACGGAGATGGCACAGCCGGTGATATTACCGACTGCATCTCGATCAAACAGGTCGATAACGAACCGGCGATCCTGCGCGTCCGCCTCCCCGACAAGGACGTGCCGACGGCATTCGCCAGCGTCATCGGGATCGACTCGATCCCTGTGTCGGCATTTGCCGAGGCGGAGATTCGCTATCTCGAATCCTCCAAGATCATCCCCTTCGCCCTGCCAGCCGATGCCGGCGAGGAGGAGTGTCTCAACACGCCGCCGAACGGCCAGCTCCCAGACGTGACTCCCGGGTGCGGATCTGATTCCGGGAACTTCGGATTCCTCGACCTCAATTGGTACGGATCGCCGGACCCGCACGACAACGTGGCACAGAGTTGCGGAAACACTCCGTACCCGAATTTCGCAAGCCGCACGCCGGCGAACCTGGCGCTCGGCATCGACCACGTGCTGACACCGTGGCCGGACGAGGCAGGCGACGGCCTGGACATTTACCCGCCGTACACCGGGTACGACGGACCGGCGATCGACACGGACGTGCCTTCAAACGACCCCTACGTGGATAGCTGCACCAGCGCCGCATCCGGCATTCCGCCATACGCTGTGAAGACCGAGACCGGCAATGCACAACTACTCGACGCCGGTCTTCTCGGTACGCCGCAGTTCGGACTGAATAACGCACCCGGTCGCCTGCGACAAGACACCCCATACGCTCCGACCAGCTGGGTCTCCAGCGCCGACACGCGCCTCACACTGTCTGATAATGCCGAAACCTTCGACGTCGACAACGTGGGTCTTTGGGAATACCTCGACTTCGGTGCGATCGGCGGTAGCGACGATTGCTCCCTGAGCGAGTTCTCCACAAAGGAAGGCCGAGCGCTCACCGACCAGATGCACCTCTGCCTGACCGATGGCAATCCACAGTTCAAGAAGGAAATCATCGACTCACCGCGGTTCTCGCTCGTGCCGGTCCTCAACTACACGACCCAGTCAGGAACGGACGCCTGGGCCATCATCACGATGCGACCGATCTACATCCAGACGACGTGGTACGCGTGCAAAGACAACCAGTCACTCGACCCGTGGTGCATGTTCACCCCCGACGGTTTCGACACCTACGTCCCGCCCGCTGCACCCTTGGTCGTAGAACTCACAGCACCGAGTGACCTGGCCCTGATATCGGGAACGAACGTTTCGATCGAAGCCGACGCTTCTGTGTCGAACGGCAACTCGATCGTTGACGTCGAGTTCTTCGTCGATGGTTCGTCAGTAGGCTCTGATACCCCGCCGCCAAATCCGAACTACTCGGTGGTGTGGGACTCAACGAGCAAAAAGAAGGACGGCCCAGTCACGATATCCGCCGTGGTCACGGACGACGAAGGGAACACTGCGACAGATACCATCACCGTTGCAGTGAACAACAAGGGCGGACAAGCCCCTCCCACTCCGCCGGCCCGCCAGGGGAAAAGCATCTTCTTCAACCCCGGCGAGGGTTCGGCCGAGCCGTGTCTGCCGGACAAGAACGACGAGAACTGCATCAACCCCAACGAGATGGAAGTTGACGGCATGACGGCACTCGTCATCCTCCAGGATTGGCTGCCCGAATCGATCAAGAACACGCTCGGCAGTTCGTCGCCGTTCGAGGTCTACCTGCGTAG
The DNA here is from genome assembly GCA_024762335.1 of Acidimicrobiia bacterium. GTDB lineage: Bacteria > Actinomycetota > Acidimicrobiia > Spongiisociales > UBA5794 > JAHEEL01. Next base: position 12,484 of record JANTHO010000011.1, read on the forward strand.
GTAGGGCGGCATTCCAGCTCAGCCCGTGGGCAGGCCCCAGTCGTCGGAACCGGAGCCGCCGGGCTGCGGGCCTGGGCCGTCCGTATCCGGGGTTTCGGCCCCTTCGTCGTCTGCGGCACCTTCCCCTGAGGGGGAGGAAGGTGAATACCCCCCTGCGTCGTCGCTTCGCTCCTCCCCGTCCCCCCGCCCTTCGGTCGGGGGGACAGGATCGGACGGCGGCAGGGGGTAATCCCAGTTTTCGGGGATCTCTTCGGTCTTCGTCGTCATCGATTCGGGGAGTGGATCGCGTGTCGGTGGGCGCGCATTTCGCATGCGCCAACCCGCAAGAACCCAGCCGCCGGTGCCCCAGATGAGACCTGCTAGGTACAGAAGGGCTCCGACGAAGGGGATCAGCCAGATGCCGAGGCGCCATAAGACGGCACCAACCACGAAGGCGCCGAAAAGGCCGCCCTTGCGGCGCAGCAGCACGTCGCCGAACGCGCCCACTGCCGGGATCGGGCCGAAGACGAAGGCCAGGAGCATCGTGATCAGCAACAATGCCGACAGCGGCAATCCGACCAGTGTGAACGCCAGGATGATCACGAGGAGTGGTGCTCCGACGATGAACCCGAGGCCGACGAGCAGCGTCTTGCCGGGATGGCGCTCCACCGCTTCGACCGCGGCCGCGCCGGTGGCGCGGAACAGCCACAGGAGAATGATCCCCGACACGATGAACGCCAGGAACCCGACGATGTTCGCCAGCGTCAGAATCACACCGAAGATGAAGTTCGACTGGGCCGGCAGTTGGACGACCTGGCCGCCGACCGTTCCCGAAGCGATCTCAGCCTCACTCGTCGAGCGATAGAGCACATCGCCCGTCACCAACGCACCGGAACCGACGACGAGCCGCTCGACGGCAATGTCGATGTCCCGGCCGACCGTGCCGGACACATCGGCGGCGATCAGACGGCCCCGCACGTCGCGCCCGACCGAACCGTCGAGTGTCAGCGAACCGCCGAACACGATCACGTCACGCCCCACCACGCCGGTCGAACCGACCGAGGCGGCGATGCCGGTGACGAACAGGTCCTTGCCGATCTCGCCGTCGATCTGCACCTGCGGGCCCACAGCACGCACCGACCCTCCGACGACGCCGCCCTTCTCCACGCGAACGATTCCGGAAGTCAAGGCGAGCACGTTCCCGGTCACCGTCCCGGCGATCGTCAGGTCTCCGGTTGCGATCACGAGGTCGCCGTCGATCACTCCGTCGACACGCCCCGATGTCGAAGCCACGTAGACGTCCTCCGCGATCGGTTCGTCGTCGGCAACGATGAAGAGATCCGTCGTTACGACCGACGGGGCGATCGAAGCAAGCAGCGGACCGACGGCAAACAACGCAGCGAGGAAGACGACGGCGCGGAGCCGGGTCCCCCCGACGTCCGGATCAGAGCGGTAGCGCTTCACGGACCAGATCGAGCAGCGGCCACGGATCGACACCGAGGACCAAGATCGTCACGACGACGGCGGCGATCGTCATGCGCGCCGTCATCGGTGCTTCGATCGCCGGGGCGTCGTCGTCCGGGGCGTTCAGGAACATCGTCGCTGCGACCCGGAAGTAGACGTACAGGCCGATCACGGTGGTGAGCAACGCCAGGATCGTGAGCCACAGATAGTCGGCGCTCGCCGCGGCGGTGAACGACGACAGCTTCGCAACGAAACCGGCGGTGAACGGGATGCCACCCATCGCGAGAAGCAGGATCAGCATGGACCAGGCCATCTCCGGCGAACGCCGCGACAGGCCGGACCAGTCCTCGATCGGAGAACCGCCGGACGAGTGGCGAGACACGACGCCGACGATGGCGAACGCTCCGACCAGGGTGACGGCGTAGACAGTCACGTAGAAAAGCACCGGGCCGATCCCGTCGACGCCCGCCACGAACGCCATCATGATGTAGCCGGCGTGCGACACGCCCGAGTATGCGAGCAGGCGCTTGACATCGGTCTGGACCGCTGCGAGCACGACGCCGATGATCATCGACAACCCGGCGATGATCGCCAGGATCGGCGCCCAGTCGTCGATCTGCGAGGGCAGCGCCCCGATGAGGATCCGGCCGAGGGCAACGAAACCCGCCACCTTGACGCCCGCGGCCATCAGACCGACGGCTCCGGTGGGTGCGCCCTGGTAGACATCGGGCGCCCATTGGTGGAACGGAGCGGCCGACACCTTGAACGCGAGACCGACGATGACGAAGCCGATCCCGAGGAGGAGGACGCCCGGTTCTCCGAGGATCGTCGTGACGAAGAAGTTCTTCATGCCGCCTGCGCCGTAGAACGACGTCGATCCGGTGGCGGCGAAGAGCAACGCTGCACCGTAGACGAAGATCGCAGAAGCGAGCGATCCGAGCAGGAAGTACTTGACCGCGGCCTCGTCCGACTCGGGGCGTTCCCTCGTGAATCCGGCGAGCACGTAGAACGAGATGGATGCCGTCTCGAGGCCGAGGAACATCACGACGATGTTCGCCGACATCGTCATCATGTGCAGACCGGCGACGGAGAGCAGCACGAGCGTGACGAACTCTGCGCCGCGGGAGCCGAGACGTTCGACGAGTTTCCACGCCGCTCCCAGACCGAGCAGGCCGACGGCGAACAGGACGAATCCGGCGAATGCCGAGTAGTGGTCCATGACGACCATCGGGAGCCGGAGGACCGGAAGGTTTCGGGCGCTGAAGAACAACAGGTCATTGCCCTCGGCGATGAGCGTGTCGACCGCCCTCCACTGGAGGACCGAGAAGGCCATCGCGATGACGAACGACAGTCCGGCGATGAATCCCCACTCCTTGCGGGAGTGCTCGAGCATGACGGCGCTGATGATGACGAGGAGTGCGCCTGCCAGGAGGACCACTTCCGGTGCGACTGCGAGGAACGAAGCGTTGTTCATTCCGATCCCTCCTCGCTGTGCTCGCCCACGATCTCAGCGCGAACGTCCTGCGGTTGCACGATCTCTTCTGCCCGGCCGTATTCGGGCGGCTGGTAGTCGGTCGTGGTCTGGATCCGGTCGAGGATGATCTCTACGGATGGATCGATCCGGTCGAGGACCGGCTTCGGATAGATGCCGATGCCGATGATGATCACGATCAGGGGCACGAGAATGGCGATCTCCCGGAACCCGAGGTCGCTGAGGCCTTCGTTTTTCGGGTTGAGGACCGGCCCGGTGAACATCCGCTCGTACATCCAGAGGAGGTACACGGCGGCGAGGATGACGCCCGATCCGGCGATGATTGCCAGCACTGGCAACGTCAGATAGGACCCGAGCAGCACGGTGAACTCGCCGATGAATCCGGAGAGGCCGGGGAGACCGATCGAAGCGAACGCCATGAAGAGGAAGATCCCGGCGTAGATCGGCATCACCTTCGCGAGTCCGCCGTACTCTGAGATCAGGCGGGTGTGCCGGCGCTCGTAGATCATGCCGATGAGGAGGAACAGTGCGCCGGTGGTGAGTCCGTGGCTGATCATCACGAACACGCCGCCCGAGAGTCCCTGGCTGGTGAGCGCGAAGATGCCGAGCACGACGAAGCCCATGTGGCTCACCGACGAGTAGGCGACGAGCCGTTTGGCGTCGGGTTGGACGATGGCGACGGCGGCGCCGTAGATGATGCCGATCACGCCGATGATCCCGAGGATCTGTGCGAGATCGACGGACGCCTGAGGGAAGAGCGTCAGGTTGAATCGCAGGAAGCCGTACGCCCCCATCTTCAGGAGTACGCCGGCCAGGATGACGGAGCCGGCGGTCGGTGCCTCGGTGTGGGCGTCGGGAAGCCATGTGTGGAACGGGAACATCGGGACCTTGACCGCGAAGGCGATCCCGAAGGCGAGGAACAGCCACAGTTGCGTCGTCGGCGACAGGTCGAGCGACAGCATCTGTCGGAAGTCGAACGAGGTGATCGTCCCTGCGGCATCGCCCGCGGTGATGGCGATCACGATGATGCCCGCGAGCAGGAAGATGGACCCGAATGCGGTGAACAGCACGAACTTGATCGACGCGTACTTCCGGTTCTCGCCGCCCCAGATACCGATCAGCAGGTACATGGGGACGAGAACGATCTCGAAGAACGCGAAGAACAGCAGCAGGTCGAGCGATAGGAAGACGCCGAGCAGTCCGGCTTCGAGGACGAGCATCGAAACCATGTACTGCTTGGTCCGGTCGGTGATCGACTTCGACCCTGCGATGGCGAGCGTCATCAGGATCCCGGTGAGGACGATCATGAACAACGAGATGCCGTCGACACCGAGCCGCCAACCGATGCCGAGCGAGTCGGACAGCGCGTAGTCCTCGGTGAACTGGAACCCGGCCTCGCCGACGGTGAAGTTCCATAGGATCCACAACGATGCGACGAGTGGAAGGATGCTGACGCCGAGCGAGACGGGGAAGATGAGTTCCGGACGCCGTTTCGGCAGGAACCCGACGACCAGCGCACCGAGCAGCGGCAGGATGATGAGGAGTGTCAGTTCCATCAGAACGCACCTCCCTGGAGGAGGAGCCAGAGGATGACGCCGAGGCTCCCTGCAACGATGCCGGCGCCGTAGGAACGAACCCATCCGGTCTGGAGGACACGCAGCGACGATCCGAAGGCCTTCGTAACGACGGCCATGCCGTTCACAATCCCGTCGACCACTCTCACGTCGAAGATCATGGCGAGCCACGTCGCGGCCGCCTTGCCCGGTGCAACGATGACCTTGCCGTAGAGGTCGTCGACGCCGTAGCCATCGAGAGCCGCGGCCCAGTAGCCGCCGTCCTCCGCCGGCAGCTCACCCCGCCCGTACCGCTGGTAGGCGAGCAGGATGCCGACCGCAATGACGGCCAGGGAGATCAGGGCCAGCGCCACAATGGTCACATTGCCGAGGGGATGCACTTGATGCACGTTCTCGAACGTCGGCTCGAGGAAGTGCTCGAGACCGAGCCGCACCGGTGTGTTCCACAGGCCGATGACCGCCGCGAAGAACGCGAGGACGATGAGCGGGATCGTCATGGTCGACGGAGACTCGTGCGGATGGGTGTCGGGGTCCCATCGCTTCTCACCGAAGAACGTGAGGATGATGAGTCGCGTCATGTAGAAGGCCGTGATGAGCGCCGTGATGACACCGATCGCCCACAGGCCAATGAACCATCCGCCCTTGGCGAACGCCGCGCCGAGGATCTCGTCCTTCGACCAGAAGCCGGAGAGCGGGAACACACCGCTGATCGCCAGCCAGGCGATCGCCATCGTCCAGAACGTCGTCGGCATGTACTTGCGGAGCCCGCCCATCTTCCACATGTCCTGCTCGCTCGACATGGCATGGATCACCGAGCCGGCTGCGAGGAAGAGGAGGGCTTTGAAGAAGGCGTGGGTCATGAGGTGGAAGATGCCTGCGGTGAGGGCGGTGAGGCCGACAGCCATGATCATGTAGCCGAGCTGGCTGATCGTCGAATAGGCCAGGACCTTCTTGATGTCCCGCTGGCCGACGGCGAGCGTCGCTGCGAACAGCGCGGTGAGGGCACCGACGGTCGCGACGACGGCGAGGCTGACGGGCGCCAGTTCGAAGAGCGCTGCGGTTCGGGCGATCATGTAGACGCCGGCGGTGACCATCGTCGCTGCGTGGATGAGAGCCGACACCGGTGTGGGGCCTTCCATCGCGTCCGGGAGCCATACGTACAGCGGCAACTGCGCCGACTTGCCGGTCGCACCGATGAACAGCATGAGCGTGATCGCCGTCGCCATCCCGACGCTGAGGACGCCCTCGGCCCGTGCGAAGACGATGTCGAAGTCGAGCGTGCCGAAGGCGGCGAAGATCATCATGAGGCCGACGAGGAAGCCCCAGTCGCCGATGCGGTTGACGATGAACGCCTTCTTGCCCGCCGCGGCGGCCGACGGCTTGGAGAACCAGAAGCTGATCAGCAGGTACGACGACAGTCCGACGAGTTCCCAACCGACGAACATCAGGGCGAAGTTGTCGGCAAGGACGAGCGTCAGCATCGAACCGATGAACAGGTTCATGTAGCTGAAGAACCGCGGGTACCGCTCGTCCCCGTGCATGTAGCCGATCGAGTAGATGTGGATCAGCCCGCCGACGCCGGTGACGATGAGCGTCATCAGAGCCGACAGCGGGTCCCACAGCAGCGACGCGTTGGCACCGATCACCGGGATCCAGGAGAACACGAACACATGCTCGGTTTCTGCACCGCCGAGGAACGGTACGGCGAGGATGACGGCCATGAGGAACGGGATCGCGACCAGTGCCGATGCGAACCACCCAGAGGCGGGTTCACCGATGCGCTTGCCGAACACGATGAGCGTCAACGCCCCGAGGAGCGGGAGAGCGATGAGGAGCCAGAGATAGTCGATCACGCCATCATCCCTTCAGCTCCGACAGTTCATCCACGTTCGCCGTCGCCCGGCGTCGGAACACGGCGACGAGGATCGCCAGTCCGATCGTGACCTCCGCTGCGGCGACCACCATCACGAAGAGCGCTGCGACCTGTCCTTCGACAAGACCGAGTTCAGTCCCTGCGGCGATGAAGGTGAGGTTCACCGAGTTCAGCATCAGTTCGACCGACATGAACATCACGAGTGCGTTGCGTCGGGTCAGCACGCCGGCCGCACCGATCGCGAACAGCACCGCTGCGAGGCTCATGTACCAGCCGATGGTGACGGTCATTGCCCCTCCTCCGACTCGGTCTCACGCAACTGCGGTGTGCCGAACATGGCGAGCGCCACGGTGCCGACGGCGGCGATGGTGAGGAGGAACACCGTCGCGAGGAACGCGACGGTCCAGGTGCCGAAGAGGGCATCGGACACCGTCTCGATCGTTCCGTTGAGATCCGGGGCGCTGAACGCGGTGTTGCCGGTGATCCAGGCCTGGCGACCGGCCATGATGATGACTCCGGCGAGGCCGAGACCGATGACGACGGTGAGGCCCCGCTGGAACGGGATCGTCTCCGCCGTGTCCTCCTTCTTGTCGACGCCGATCATCATGATGACGAACAGGAAGAGGGTCATGACGGCGCCGGCGTATACGAGGATCTGGACGACCGCGACGAAGTGCGCGTCGAGCAGGATGTAGAACAGCGCCATCGTGAACATCGTGGTGAGCAGACCCATCGCCGAGTAGACGGGGTTCTTGGCGGTCACCATGACGATCGCACCTGCGAGTGCCACGGCGGCGAAGATGATGAAGAGAACGACCTCAGTCATCGGTCCCCTCCTCACCGTCGCCTCTTGGCTCTTGGTTCTTGGTTCTTGGCTCTTGGCTCTTGGTTCTTGCCTCTTGACTCTTGACTCTTGACTCTTGACTCTCGCCTCTTGCCTCTTGCGCAGGTTCCGCCGGGGCGAGTCCGCCCATGCGTGCACTCGGCGACCATGCTTCAACACCTTCGAATTCGGCCCGTCCGGACGGAGAGGTCGCCCGAAGCCAGCCGTCGCCGAGACGCAGCTCCTTGATGTCGATGAGCGGCGTGTCGGGCAGCGGATGGTTCGGCGTGCCGTCCGGCTCGACGAGCAGCACGTCCTTGGTGAAGATGCCTTCCTGACGATCCGAGACGGACATCTCGAAGAGATGCGTCATCGTGATCGCCTCCGTGGGACACGCTTCGACGCACATCCCGCAGAAGATGCAGCGCAGCATGTTGATCTCGTAGACGAAACCGAAACGCTCCCCGGGGCTGACCGGGTCGTCCGGCGGGTTGTCTTCGCCGCGCACGTAGATGCATCGGGCCGGGCACACGCTCGCGCAGAGTTCGCACCCGATGCACTTCTCCATGCCGTCCGGATAGCGGTTGAGGGCATGACGGCCGTGGAAGCGCTGCGGCTTGACCCGCTTCTCCTTCGGATAGCGCGTCGTCAGCTTCGGCTTGAACATCTGACGCCATGTCACGGTGAAGCCCCGCCAAGGGCCGAGGAGATCTGCGAACCAGCTCATCGTCGTACTCCCCTCATGCCCACGGCAACCCGAATCGGCGGATCCCGACGGCGATCATCGCGAGGATGATCCATGCCAGCGAAACGGGAATGAGGCGTTTCCACCCGAAACTCATCAGCTGGTCGTACCGCAATCTGGGCAGCGTTCCACGCACCCAGATGAACAGGAACACGATGGCGAACGTCTTTGCGAAGAAGTAGATCACGGGGAGGATCCATTGGACGACGGTCGGTCCGAACACCGGGCCTTGCCATCCGCCGAAGAAGAACACGACCGTGAGAGCGGACATATTGAACAGGTTGATGTATTCGGCGAGGAAGAACAATGCGAAGCGGAACCCCGAGTACTCGGTGTGGAAGCCGCCGACGATCTCCTGTTCGGCTTCGACGAGGTCGAACGGTGCACGGTTCGTCTCGGCGAACATGGCGATGACGAACACGACGAAGGACGGGAGAAGCACGATATTCCACGCCGGGAGGAACCCGAAGTAGGTCGCTCCCTGCGCTTCGACGATGCCGGCGAGCGACGTGGTGCCGTTGAACATGATCACCGGGACGAGGGCGAGGCCCATCGCCGCCTCGTACGAGATCATCTGCGCCGCCGAACGCACCGAACCGATGAGCGGGTATTTCGAACCGGACGACCATCCCGCGAGAGCGATCGCGTAGACCGCCATCGAGGACATGGCGAGCACGTAGAGAACTCCAACGTTGAGGTCGGTGACCTGGAGGGTGTACTCGGTTCCGCCGATCGTGATCGGTGCTCCGATCGGGACAACGAGGAAGATCAGGAGTGCCGGTACGAGCGCCATGATGGGCGCCGCCAGATAGAGCCAGACTTCGACCCGGTCCGGCGTCATCGACTCCTTGAAGATCAGTTTCAGACCATCGGCGAGCGTCTGGAGGATCCCGAGCGGCCCCGCCCGTGTCGGTCCGAGGCGGTTCTGCATGAACGCCACGATCCGGCGCTCCGCCCAGACGAGGATGAGAACGACTGTGAACAGCAGGGCGAAGGCGATGACCGTCTTTACGGCTGCGACGATGAAGTCTTCCATCAGGCGTCACCTCCTCGCACGGCGTCGATCCGCAGCGTTCCGACGGCGCCGAGACCGGCCGTTGACGCGAGGTTGAACGGGACATAGACGGTGCCTTCAACGAGGCTCGGGTCGATCACGACGGGGAGCGTGACTTCGCCGTCGACGGTGAGCGTGATCAGATCGCCTTCGGCCAGAGCAAGCACCGACGCGTCGCGGGGGTGCAGATGGGCGGCGGCCGCCGGTGCGAGACCGGCGATGCCGGAACTGTGGCGGACGATCACGCCATCGTCGTAGAGAACCCTGGCCGTGTGCAGGATCCGGTGTCCGGAGACGATCGGGACGCTGCGATCGACGGGGGTGTACTCGAGCGGCTGGGATCCATCGGCCGTCGGAAGAACGAACCCGTCGCGTCCCTCGCCCCACGAGAGACGATCCCACGCCACGCCGGCGTAGGCGGGGGCGACACGGGTGATCTCATCCCCGACGGCTTCGGCCGATGCTGCACCGAACTCGGATCCCATCGCCAATGCGAGATCGTCGATGATCGACCAGACCGGACGGGCCATGCCGGAGGGTGGGACGATCCGGTTGATCTTCTGGACGCGTCCTTCGATGTTCGTCGCCGTTCCCTCGACTTCGCCGAGACCGGCGACCGGGAAGATCACGTCGGCGTAAGCGGCCGAGTCGGACATGAACATCTCGAATGCCACGATGAATTCGGCGGAGTCGAGGCCGGCTCTCGCCACCGACGGGGTGGGATGGTCCCGCACGGGGTCGGCGCCGTTGAGAACGAGAGCACCCAGTTCACCTTCGGCGAGGCCGGTAAGGATTCCGGTGGCGTCGAGGCCCGGACCCTCCGGCAACGAACCCCACGCTGCTTCGAGGGCGGAGCGTCCCGAGGCATCGTCGACATCGACCCTCCCGGGGAGCAGCGTCGGGGCGACGCCCATGTCGAGGGCGCCGAACACGTTGCCTCTGCGCAGCAGCGGCATGACCTTGGCGTCCGGCAGGTCGACGGCGAACGCAGCGACGGCCTCGGCCAGGTCTGGATCCTCTCCGAGACCGGCCCGGCCCACGAGCGCCACCACCGGACCTTCGGAGAGCGTGTCACGAACCGCGGCGTAGTCGCCGTCGCCGGCCGCGAGCTTGCGGAGCAGGTCGGGTCCCGTTCCCGGTCTGTAGGTGATGCTGTGGGTGGCGACACCGTCGAGGCCGGTGCGCCTCGGATGAACGATGACGAGCTTGGCGCCCAGATGCGTCGCGGCTCTCCGGACCCGCAGATAGAGCACCGGGAGCTCTTCTTTCAGGTCCGGGCCCCAGAGGAGAATCGTCTTCGCCGTTTCGAGATCGCCGATCTCGGCACGGGGGGTGACGGCCGCGGCGAACTTCGCATCGAGTCCGTCACCGACCTGCGCATCGAGATGCGGGGTACCGACGACGGAGCGGAGGAACTTCGAGAACGCGTATGCGTCTTCGTTGGTGGAGCGTGCTCCGCCGATGCCGGCGACCTTCGCTCCGTCGAACGATCCGAGCCGTTCGCCGACGAGGCTGATCGCCTCCGCCCACGTGGCTTCCCGGAAGTCGCCGTTCTCTCTGATGAGCGGCCTCGTGATCCGGTCCTCTGCGTAGATGTGATCGTGGACGAAGCGGTCCTTGTCGGAGAGCCAGCCGTGGTTCGTGGCGTCGTTGTCCACGCCGTAGATCCGGATGATCTCGTTCTGACTTGCCTGGACCGAGACCTTCGAGTGGATGGTGTCGACGAGGGACACGGACTCGACGGCTTCGAGATCCCACGGGCGGGCCTTGAACCGGTACGGCTTGGCCGTGAGCGCACCCACCGGACAGATCTGCACCGTGTTGCCGGAGAAGTATGAGGCGAACGGCTCGTCCGGGAAGGTGATGACCTGGACGTAGTTGCCCCGGTCCTTGAACTCGATGAGCGGATCGCCCGAGATGTCCTCGGAGAACCGGGTGCATCGTGAGCACAGGATGCAGCGTTCCCGGTCGAGGAGGATGAGGTCGGAGATGTCGATCGGCTTCTCGAAGTGCCGTTTCTCTTCGACGTAACGCGACTCTCCTGCGCCGAAGGCGAAGGCTTGATCCTGGAGCGGGCATTCCCCGCCCTTGTCGCAGACCGGACAGTCGAGCGGATGGTTGGCGAGCAGGAATTCGAGGACGCCGGCCTGGGCCTTTTCGACGGTGTCCGACTTGGTGTGGACGACCATGCCGTCGCCGACCGGTGTCGTGCACGACGGGACCAGCGCCGTTCCCCGTGGTCCTTCGACTTCGACGAGGCAGGCACGGCACATGCCGGCCGGTTCCAGGCGCGAGTGGTAGCAGAACCGGGGGATGTAGGTCCCTGCCTTCTGGGCTGCTTCGATGAGCGGCTGACCGGCAGCGACGTCGACGTCGACGCCGTCGAGGTTGATCGTCACGGTGGCTGGCTTATCGGCCATCGGCCACCTCCCCATGTCCGCCCGGGATCATGGCTTCGACTTCGTCCCGGAAGTACCGCATCATCGAAACGACCGGCGCCGTCGCCGACGGGCCGAGTGGACAGATCGTCGTCATCGCCGGTGGCCAACGCAGCCCGGGGCTAATGTTGTCCGACACGTCGAGCAGCAGGCCGATGTCTTCCGGCCGTCCGTACCCATCGAGGATCCTGGCGAGGATGCGTTCGAGCCACGTGGTGCCTTCGCGACACGGCGTGCACTGTCCGCAGGATTCGTGGGAGAAGAAGCGAACGAGCCGATGCGCCGCACCGACGACGTTGGTGGAGTCGTTCATGACGATGACGGCGCCGGATCCGATCATGGAACCCTGCTTTGCGATGTCGTCGATCGTGACCGGCGTGTCGAGGTGCTCGGCCGGAACGAACCAGGGTGCGGATGCGCCGCCGGGAACCCATGCTTTCAGCTCGCGGTCGTCGAGGATGCCGCCGCCGATGTCGTAGATGAGGTCCCGCCAGGTGAGGCCCGCCACGACCTCGTAGTCGCCCGGCTTGTTGACGTGCCCGGACAGGGACATCACGCGCGTACCGGATGAGGTTTCGGGCCCGATCGCCGCGTATGTTGCCCCGCCGTTGTTGATGATCCAGGGCACGTTGGAGATCGTCTCAACGTTGTTGACGATCGTCGGTTTCGCGTACAGACCTTCGATGGCGGGGAACGGCGGCTTGATGCGCGGTTCGCCCCGTCGCCCTTCGAGGCTGGACAGCAACGCCGTCTCCTCGCCGCAGATGTATGCACCACCGCCGAGGTGAACGGTCACATCGAGGTCGAATCCGGAGCCGAGGATGTCGTCCCCCAGATAGCCGGCTTCGTACGCTTCGTCGATCGCCCGCTGCAGACGACGGGCCGGTTTCGGATACTCGCCGCGGATGTAGACGAACGCTTGGTGCACGTCGAGGGCGTATGCGGAAACGATGATGCCTTCGACGAGTTGATGCGGGTCGCGTTCGAGCAACATGCGGTCCTTGAAGGTCCCCGGCTCGGACTCGTCGCCGTTGATCACGAGGTATCGGGGTCGGGTGTCCGGCGGGAGGAATCCCCATTTGACGCCGGTGGGGAACGATGCTCCGCCGCGGCCCCGAATGTTCGACGCTTTGACTTCGGCGGCGACATCGGCCGGCTCCATCTTGGAGAGCGCCTTGCGCAGTGCCGTATATCCGCCCGTGTCGAGATAGCGGGCGATGGTGTTCGAGTCGGCCGGGTGGGCTTCCATACGGGAGAGCAGGATCTTGTCGGTCATCGCTTCTCCCCTTTCGCCGTGCCGTACGGGGAGAAGGCCGGGAGCGGTGCGATGGCGCCTTCGATCTCCTTCGGACCCCAGTCGAACGAGGGGCGTCCGCCGAAGAGCAGTTGCATCTCGTCGCCGAACACGACTTCGGGTTTGGCCTCACGCAGCCACTTGATGAGGTCCCGTGCCTTGTCGGGTTCGAGGCCTTCGATGAGCTCCCAGTTGACGGAGACGGCGGGTGCGCCGCCGCAGGCGCCGGAGCATTCGACGTGTTCGACCGAGATCAGCCCGTCCGGCGTCGTTTCGCCGTCGAGGACTCCCGCCTCTTCTTCGATGGCGGCAAGCACGTCGTCCGCACCGCGCAGATAGCACGAGATGGAGGTGCACACGGACACGACGTACTTGCCGACCGGTTCGCGGTAGTACATCGTGTAGAACGACGCGACCGACTGCACCTGCGCCGATGTGAGGCCGGTCAGTTCGGCGACTTCGCGCATCGCGTCGTTGGAGACATAGCCGTGTTCGAGGGCGGCGATGTAGAGGAGCGGCATCACGGCGGATCGCTTTTCCGGGTACTTGCCGAGTACCTCTTCAGCCCGCTGCTGATTCTCGGTGCTCCAGGTGCTGCTCATCGGTCCACATCCCCCAGTACCGGATCGAGCGAAGCGAGCGTGGCGATCACGTCGGGGATGATCAGGTCGGTCATCATCACCGGCAGCGCCTGGACGGTTGCGAACGAGGGGGTCCGGACGTGGAGACGCCACGGTTTCGATCCGCCCTTCGCCACCAGATACATGCCGAGCTCACCGCGCGGCGACTCGACGGCCTGGTAGGCCTCGCCCGGAGGAACCTTGAAACCTTCGCTGAAGATCTTGAAGTGATGGATGAGGGCCTCCATCGACTCGTCGATACGTTTGCGCGGCGGTGGGGTGACCTTGCGGTCCTCGGTCCGGTAGTCGCCGGGCGGCATCGTTTCGAGAATCTGTTCGACGATCCTCATCGACTGGCGTATCTCCTCCATGCGGACGAGGTACCGGTCGTGCGTGTCGCCGTACTTCCCCAGCGGCACGTCGAACTCGTACTGTTCGATCCCGCTGTACGGGAAGGCTTTGCGGAGATCGAAGTTCACCCCTGCCGCACGGGCGATGGGCCCGGTCGCCCCGTACGCCTGCGCCTCTTCGGGGGTGATGATGCCGACGCCCTGGGTGCGGTCGAGGAAGATCGGGTTCCCGTTCAGGAGGTCCTCGTAGTCGGTGAGACCGGCACGCACGATGTCGAGCGCCTCCTCGACATCCTCCTCCCAACCGGCCGGGAGGTCGGCGGCGACACCGCCGGGGCGGATGTAGTTGTGATTCATCCGCAGCCCCGTCACCTTTTCGAAGAAGGCGAGGATCGCTTCGCGTTCGCGGAAGCCGTAGATCATCATCGACAGGGCGCCGATGTCCATGCCGAACGTCGCGACCCAGATGAGGTGGCTGGCGATCCGGTTGAGTTCGGTCATCAGGACGCGGATCGCCTGCGCCCGTGGCGGGATCTCGACACCGAGGAGTTGCTCGACGACGAGCGAGTAGCAGAGTTCGTTGTTGAGCGGTGAGAGGTAATCCATGCGGGTGACGTTCGTGCTTCCCTGCATGTACGACAGGGTCTCCGCCGTCTTCTCCATGCCGGTATGGAGGTAGCCGATGATGGGCTTGACCCGCCGGACCGTCTCGCCTTCGAGTTCCATGTGGAGACGGAGCACACCGTGGGTGGCCGGGTGCTGCGGACCCATGTTGATGATCTGCCGCTCGTCTTCGATGACCGTCGGCTCTTCCAGGTAGTCGTCGTCGACAACGAGACCGCGCTGGACTTCGACCGCCGGGTCGATGTCCCTCGGCAGAAGTTCCTGGGCGCCCTCGTCGGTCGAACCCGCCACCCAATCCGGTTCCTCGGTGCCCGCGACCCAGATGTCGTGGGCGCGACGACGCTCGACGGCGTCCAGTCCCTCGTCGGCCGCCTGGATCGGCGGTTCGAGCACCGGTGCCTCGGTATCACCCTCGACGTTGTGTGGTGTTTCGCTCATGACGACTTGTGTGATCCTTTGAACTGCACCGGTACGGAACCGACGCTGTAGTCCTTGCGCAGCGGATGCCCGGTCCAGTCGTCGGGCAGCACGATGCGGGTCAGGTCCGTGTGACCTTCGAACACGATCCCCATCAGGTCCCAGGCTTCGCGTTCGTAGAAGTTCGCTCCGGCATACACCGGCGTGATCGAATCGAGCCTGGGATCGTCTCCCGGGAGACCGACCTTGATCATCAGCCGCTGCGTGTGCTGCATCGACAGCAGGTTGATGACGATGTCGTATCGCGGGTCCCGGTTGAGGTGGTCGACGGCGCACGTGTCGACGAACGTCTCGAAACCGGCGTCTTTGACGGCGGTGACGAACGGGATGAGGTCCTCGCGTGCGACGTGTGCCGTGTCCTGGCGCGGTCCGGTGATCGGTTGGAAGGATGTGAACTCGACGGACGGGAACGCCTCGGCGAGCGGGTCGAGGATCGGATCACCGGGCAGGGGACGTGCCTCCGTTTCCTGCTCAACGGTCTCGTCGACGTCGACCGCTTCCTCTTGTGGTGTGGTTTCTTCGGCCATCACACCAACCCCGTCGAGCGCCGGATCTCACCGGCCATGATCTTGTCCTGCAACGTGAGGATCCCGTGCATGAGCGACTGCGGACCCGGAGGGCATCCCGGCACGTAGATGTCGACGGGAACGATCTCATCGACGCCCTGCACGAGGGCGTAGTTGTTGAACATCCCTCCGGTGGATGCGCACGCCCCCATCGAAATCACCCACTTGGGTTCCGCCATCTGGTCGTAGACCTGGCGAAGAACGGGCGCCATCTTCTGGGAGAGACGCCCGGCAACGACCATCAGGTCGGCCTGGCGGGGCGAGGCCCGGAAGACCTCCATCCCGAATCGCGCAAGGTCGTGGTGTGCGGCTCCGGTCGCCATCATCTCGATGGCGCAGCACGCTAGGCCGAAGGTTGCCGGCCACATGGAGCGGGTCCTCGTCCAGCTGACGCCCTTCTCGAGTGTTGTGAGGAGGAAACTCGGATTGTCGACTTCGCCGGCCATCAGGCGGCCTCCTCGATCTCTGGTTCGGGAGCGACGACTCTGCGGTAGCGGGCACGGCTGGCGACGTTCCAGTCGAGCGCTCCGCGCTTCCAGACGTATCCGAGCGTCTCGATGAGAAGCAGCATGAACAGGCCGACCGAAGCGATCCCCGCCCAGCCGAACTCGTCCATGCGGACGGCCCAGGCGAAGAGGAAGATGATCTCGACGTCGAAGATGACGAACAGCATGGCAACGAGGTAGAACTTCACGGGGAACCGTTCGACCGGTTCCTGGAGCGGAACGATGCCGCACTCGTACGGAGCGAGTTTCTCGGGAGATGGATTGTTCGGAGCAATCCTCCACGAGATCAGCATCGCAGCCGCGGCGAACACAACGCCGAGGATGAACATCAGAGCGATCGGAAGATACGCGGCGAGATCCATATGGGTGGAAGTCTACGGATAGTCGCGCGGCTTGCCCAAAACCGAACCAGGGTCGTTCGACCAGTTCTCGAATTGGAACGACCCCAACCCGAGCACGACCGAACGCTGCGAGGACGTTTACGCTCCCCTCCATGCCTGAATTCGCAGATCGGAAACTGGTTCAGTGGGCGGCCATCGGGGACGCGATCGTGCTCGCGGCGATCACGGCCGTCGGCTTCGCCACCCACGGAACACTCGACGAGACAACCCGTGTCGCAGTCACGACGATCGGTGTCCTCGCCGCCTGGGCGATCGTCTCCCCGTGGTTCGGCGCCTTCTCCACGGCGGTCCTGACACGTCCGCTCTCCGTGTGGAGGGTGGCGCTGGCGTGGGCGATCGCAGCACCGGTCGCCGGCTTCCTGCGCGGGTGGATCCTCAGCCTCGTCGTCTCACCGACGTTCATTCTGGTGATGATCGCGGTGAACGGCTCGGCTCTCGTGGTGTGGCGTGGGGTGTACGCCTTCCTCAACCGCCCCCGCTAACCCGACACGAACCCAGGGTTCTCTGCGCCCTATATGGCGTCCCGGGCCCGCGGTTCAGCGGGCGCGTCAGGCTTTGATGCGACGAACGCCCGGGAGATCGACGGCCTGCTCGATCGTCCGGTAGATCTTCTCCGATATGCCGCGCTCTTCGGGTTCGAGAAGGTTCGCCATCACCTTGAGCACCCACTCCATCAGCGGCCGGGATCGCATGCCGACCGTCGTGAGCGTCCTCATCACGGTGGGGTTCCCGATCGCTGAAACGAAGATCCTCGCCACGCGGTGATACGCCGCATACTCGTCGACGAGGGCGTCCTCGTAGCGGGAGAGTGCGGACGGATCGCCGGTCGCGAGCGCTTCGGCAACGAACCCGGCCGCCATCCGCCCCGTCTCATAGGCGTAGTCGATTCCCTCCCCGTTGAATGGATTGACGGCACCGGCGGCGTCGCCGACGAGCATCCAGTTCCTGCCCGTCTTCGGGCCGACGGAGAGCGCCATCGGCAACTTGCCGCCGATCGGTTTGGCGATCGGGTCGGCTTCGATCTGCCAGTGCTCGGGAAGTTCGGCCAGGTAGGCATCAAGGATTCGGCTCGTGTTGATGTCCTTCCAACCTTTGAAGGTCGAGACGAGTCCGGCGCCGACGTTGATGGTCCCATCCCCCATCGGGAACACCCACCCGTAGCCCGGCATCGCCCGCCCCTCCCGATCGCGAATGTCGAGTTGACTTTCGATGAAACCGTCGGTCGAGTTCGGACTCTCCCAGTAGGCGCGCACGGCGAGACCGAATGGATAGTCACGGCGCCGATGAGTTCCGAGCGCCCGTCCGAAGCGGGAGAGCGACCCGTCGGCGATCACAACGTACTCCGGCGTGACCGTGCGCATCTCGTCAGAGCCTTGGTTCAACTGGACACCAATGAGTTCGCCATTCTCAACGACCGCCGTGGCTTCGACCCCCTGGAGGACCGTTGCTCCTTGTTCTTCTGCGAGCGACGCGACCCGTCCGTCGAGATCGGCTCTGCGCAGCGTTGCTCCCCAATTGGGGAAGACGGAATGCTCGGGCCACGGCATCTCGAGCATCACATCACCGGCGTAGGATCGGAGGCCGACGATCCGGTGAACGTCGGGCTGATCGAAGTCGAAGCCCATGTCGACGAGTTGCCTGACGGCCCTTGGTGTCAGCCCATCGCCGCACGCCTTCTCGCGTGGGTACCGCTTCTTCTCCACCAGGAGAACGTCGACACCGCTTCGCGCAAGCCAGTAGGCGGCGGATGCCCCACCGGGCCCACCACCGACAACGAGTACCTGAGGAGATGCAGACATCCGTTGCAGGCTATCGGGCTCCCGCCGGTTCAGCCGCAGATCCCGTCGGATCGTCGCCGATGCCCTCAGCTCGGTATCACCATGAGGTAGACCACGGTGAGCACGGACGCAAGGAGCATCGCCACCGCCACCCATGCCACATAGGTGGGTCCGTTCGAGGGTGCCGGCCGCTTCTTCTCGACGGGTTCGGGAACTGCCGCAGGCGTCGGGGCTACCCGGACCTTCGGAGCGATCGAAACCATTCGCGCCCGCGGAGCGGTTCGAGGCTTCGGTTCAGGGGCAGGCTCTGGTGCCGGCTTCGGAGGCGGCGGTGCGGCCACCGGTGTCGTCGGGGCCGGAGCGGGGGCAGTATCGCCGCCGAGACCCGCTTCGGCAGCCCACTCCCGCAACACGTCATCAACCGACCGACCCGACTTCTTCGCATTCGCCTTCGCCGACCGCTCCGTCAACGACTCCGGCATCCCCCGAGCCGCCGCCACCGCAGCCAACAACTCAGCACCCTCCAACCCAACACCAACCGGCTCAACAACCGCAGCCGGAACAGCAGCCTCAGCAGCCGGAGCAGCAGCCGGGACAGCAGCGGCAGGAGCGGCCGGTGCCGCAGGAGCAGCCGGTGCCGCAGGAGCAGCCGGCGCTTCGCCAACGTCGATACCTGCCTCTTCGGCCCACTCACGCAGGACATCGTCGAGCGGAACGCCGATCGTCCTGGCCCGCGCTGATGCCGACCGTTCGACCATCGACTCGGGAAGTCCCCTTGCCTCCGTGACGGCTGCCAGGAGAGCGGTACCCTCGAGCAATGACCGGCCGTCACCCTCAGAGGTGGTCGTCGAAGCCGGTGCTGGTGCCGCTTCGACGATCTCGGGGGACGCGTCCGGAATTGTTGAATCCACGGCCACTACAGCCGGTGCCGGAGTCGTCGTGAGACCCTCCTCAGCCGCCCACTCCCGCAGCACGTCGTCGACCGACGATCCGGCAGCGCTGGCCCGCGCCTTCGCCGAACGACCGATCACCGATGCCGGCATCCCACGGGCTTCCGCAACGGCCTCAAGCAGCGCATCGCCTTCGAGACCCACATCGAGGCCTCCGGTGGCGACGGCAACTGAAGGCGCGGCCTCAGATTTGGCCGTTTCCGACACCGACGGTGAAGGGACGTCGCCGGCACCCGTTTCCGTCGTCCACGCCTGAAGAACCGACTCGGGGGTCGTGCCGGACGCTTTGGCTCGTGCAGCGGCAGAACGCGCGAACAGCCATGCCGGCGCGCCGTATGTGTCTTCGAGTTGTTGAGCGATCTCTTCCATCATTACCTCAGCGAACGCGGTTATTCGGTCGGGTCATCGTGGTCTGCCCGAAGCAGTTACCCGTAGGATGGCATGATCGTGCGCGATCGTCGTATCGAGCGAGCCTGATATGGCAGTGGAGTATCCGGGCACGAACGCCATGACCGAGCGCATCCCCGGACAACGACCGGACAACAAGCCGGCCGCGGCGCACACGCTGCGCATCACCCGGCATACAATCGTCGGTGTGTGGAGAGGATCCCATATGACCGAACACCAAGAATTCGCCGCCGAACCCGTGACGCTCGGAGTGCCGCGCGCCATCGATCGTTCACACGATCCACGGGACACCGGATCCGCGCGAGACATCTCAGGAGGTCGCCGTGGATAGCTACCCGATCATCGCGCTCGCCGTCATCGCCGTCGTCGTCGTGACTCATCAGCGTGCCGACGGGCTCGTCTTCGCCGCGGGCAAAGCAAGATCCGTTTCGTCGTTTGGCCGTCCCCTGCGCAAAGGCCCGGGCTTTCCCACTGCACCCGAGCCGGCCGAAGAGCCGAACGAAGAGGCGAAGCCCGAACCGGAACCGCAAGGTCCCGGGTCGGAGGGCCCCGTGTCGGCCTTCGGGCGTCCGCTGCGACCCGGGCGGGGCCGGTGAGTTCGACGATCGTTCTCGTCGCGGGCATCGCTGGCGCGGGGATCCTCACAGCGGTCGGGATCTTCGCAACGGCGTTGCGGCCCCCGTCCACCGGACCGCGAAGCATCACTCCGCCGACTTCCCCCTCATTCGCCCCGTCGACGACGGCAGCCGACAGGTTCGCAGCGGGAGGCACAGATCCCACGGCGGGGACGCCCGACGCCAGCTGATCGACCGCCCGGGATGGGACTTCAGAAGGAGCGCGGTCGAGTCGGAGCAGGTGTCTCCGCCGGATGTTGCCGCGGCGGGTGGCCCTCCTGCACACTCGCAGAGCGAGTGCGCGTCCCCCAGCACGCTGGGGGGACATGGAAGAAGAGGAACCCACAACGGGCACCGGGCCCCGGCACGCTGGGGGGACATGGAGAAGGGGACGGGTCTTCGATCTGTTCCGGTCGTCAGTTGGTCTGTAGGTCGTGCTCGATGAGGAAACCGGCGAGGATTTCGCCGAGTTTCGCTGCGGCCTCATCACCGAGGTCGTAGTAGACCCTCGTCGAGGGCACGTCGATCGAGATGATGTTCGCTAGGTCCACCGGGGTGCCGACCACGACCGTGTCGGGAGCGGCGCGGCGAATCGTCTCTTCCAACTCGGCACGCTGGGTGGCTCCGTATCCCATGGCGGGAAGGACCGGTCCGATGTGTCCGTACTTCTCGTACACGCCGACGATCGAACCGACGGCGTACGGCCTCGGATCGATGATCTCGGCGGGTTCGAGGTTGGCAGCGACGACGTATCCGGCGCCGAACGGCATCTGGCCGTGGGTAATCGTGGGGCCGTCGTCGAGGACGAGCACGCGCTTTCCCGTTACCGAATCCGGGTCGTCGATGCGGATCGGTGAGGCCGCTTCGATGATGGTTGCATCCGGGACCATCGCCTCGACCGACCGGCGCAGCTCCGCAACCGCCTCCTCGGGTGCCGTATCCACCTTGTTGATGATCACGACATCCGCCATGCGGAGGTTCGCCTCGCCAGGCCAGTAGCGGGACTCGTGGCCCGACCGGAACGGGTCGGTCACACAGATCGACAGGTCGGTCTCGTAGAAAGAGAGGTCGTTGTTGCCGCCATCCCAGACGATCACATCGGCTTCGGCTTCGGCGGCTTCGAGAATCTCGCCGTAGTCGACACCGGCGAAGATCACCGAACCCTCCCGGATGTACGGCTCGTACTCCTCCCGCTCTTCGATCGTTGTGTCGGCAGCCACCAGATCCTCGAACGTTGCGAATCGCTGAACCCGCTGGGCCGCGAGATCTCCGTACGGCATCGGATGCCGGATC
Organism: Acidimicrobiia bacterium; assembly: GCA_024762335.1. Classification (GTDB taxonomy): domain Bacteria; phylum Actinomycetota; class Acidimicrobiia; order Spongiisociales; family UBA5794; genus JAHEEL01. The sequence goes on from JANTHO010000011.1 coordinate 33,807, forward strand.
GCTGCGGAGCGAAGTCCCCGATCGGCCAGCATGCGGTGGATCAGACGACTCGTCTGACTCTTGCCGGCCCCGGTCCGAACGGCGGTGACGGCGATCACCGGCTTGTGAGACTTCAGCATCGCCCGGCGTCCCGCAACCGCGAACGCAGCACCCGCAGCAACCGACCGCGCGGCGACGTGCATCACCTGTTCGTGGGTGACGTCGGAGTATGAGAACAGAACCAGGTCGGCACCGAACTGTTCGATGAGCGACTCGAGTTCCTCCTCGGGGAAGATCGGAATGCCGTCGGGATAGAGCTCCCCGGCCAACTCCGGCGGGTAGGTACGTCCGGCGATGTCCGGAATCTGCGTGGCCGTGAACGCGACCACTTCGAATCCCGGATCATCGCGATAGAGGACATTGAAGTTGTGGAAATCCCGGCCGGCGGCGCCGACGATGATCACGCGTTCTCTCATTGTTCCTCCGTAGTCGCTTCGGTTCAGTTCCCGGACCTCTCCTGCAAGTGGTAGGCGAGGATCTGGAGTTCCGTCGACAGGTCAACCCGGCGGATCTCCGCTGCTTCAACGGAGATCACCGTCGGGGCGAAGTTGAGGATCGAACGCACGCCTGCCCCAACGAGCCGTTCCGCCGCCGTCTGGGCATGGATCGCCGGAGTTGCGACGATTCCGATCTCGATGTTCCTCTCGGCCACGATCGCTTCGAGGTCGTCCATCGATTCGACGACCGAGTCTCCGATACGGCTGCCGATCTTCCTGGCGTCGACATCGAGGATCGCCCCTACCGAGAACCCCCATTCGCGGAAGCCGCCGTAGTTCGCGAGCGCGCGTCCGAGGTCGCCTGCACCGGCGATCACGATCGGGAACTCGTGGGTCAGGCCGAGTGCCTTCCGGATCTCGAGCCGCAATTCGTCCACGTCGTATCCGACGCCGCGCACACCCTGGGCATCGAGAAACGAAAGATCCTTGCGGACCTGGGCTGAGTTCACGCCTGCGGTTCTGGCCAGGTCCTGAGACGAACAGGTCCCGGTCCCGGCCCGCATGGACAAACAGCGGAGATAGACGGGCAATCGAGCGACGGTCGCGTCGGGGATATGCGTCCTCATCGAGGCCACATTACCGGCCCGGCACCGTGTCGGATCCGCAGGTCGAGGAAGGGCGGCTATCAGAGTCCGTCGAGCGTGAACGGCGTGACCGGGATGCTGCTCGACCCGGGTTGGCGGAACGTGATCGCCGTGCGCACCGTCAGCGGATAGGCCTCATCCGCTCGTCCGTCCCGCACCGCAACGGCGATCTGTCCGTACGAGTCGACGTGGAGCAAGCCCTCCCCCGGTTCAACGTCGCCGTACGCACCGGTCCACGAGATGCGACGTTCGATTCCGGCGATGACCATCGCTACCTCGTCCCCGCTGCTCAGCCCGAGCGAGGCGAGATCGGCCGGCGATACGTTCGTCTGTGCGTTGCCGAAATGGTCGATCCACAGCACCTCTCCCAGCATGCCACCCATGCCGTCCGGTTCGACGAGCGGGATCATCAGCGGCGTCACAGACCCGGGGTCGACGGTCGGACCGAGATCCTCGATCGACGCCTCACCGGATGCGAGAACGGCTGCAGCAGGGCCGAAGACATCCCTCCCGTGGAACGTTTCTCCTTCGGCAGGCAGCCGGTAGCGCGGATCCTCGATCGAGACGATGAGATCCGCTCCGCCCACGATCGCGACGGCGGGAGCGAGCAACCCGTTGTCGGGTCCAACGAAAAACCCCCATGGCGTTCGGGCTGCGATCGCTCGTCGCTCCGTGCCGACACCGGGATCGACGACGGCGAGCGCCACTCCCTCCGGCAAGTACTGAATGGCTCGCATCAGGGCCAGTGCCGACGACTGGACGTCGCCGCGGGGGAAGTCGTGTCCCACGTCGATCACGCGGGCTTCCGGTGCGATCCTGGCGATGACTCCGTGGACGACACCGACGAATTCATCGACGAGTCCGAAGTCGGAGAGGAATGAGATGGGGAGCATGGGGCTACACAGTAGAACAGGGAATCCGCGAACGATTCCCCTTCAATCTCCCCGTGAGAAGCTAGTGGACCCCAACCTGGTCGCCCTGTTCGGCTACCGGTCCCCCATCGACGGCCACCAACCGGCGCGGCCGATCGCAGACGGCAACGTCTTGCCAAGATGTTCGCCGAGCCATCTCGCCGTGTCGATGATCCCATCGTGATCGACGCCCGTGTCGACGCCCATGCGCTCGAACAGATACAGCAGGTCCTCCGTGGCGACGTTGCCGGTGGCGTTGGGCGCGAATGGGCATCCGCCCGCACCTCCAACCGATGCGTCGAGGCTGCCGATCCCGGCGGCGTAGGCGGCCGCGGCATTTGCCACACCCGTGTTGCGGGTGTCGTGAAAGTGGCCCCGCAACGGGACGTCGGTCGCCGATCGAATAGCCTCAACCATGCGCGTCACGTCGCTTGGAACGGCGACGCCGATCGTGTCGCCGAGCGCGATCTCGTCCGTCCCTGCATCTGCCGCACGAACCGCGAGACGGACGACACTCTCCACCGGGACGGGACCGTCGTACGGGCAACCGAACGCCACCGAGATGGTCACGGTGGTCTTCAAACGGTCGGCGGCTTGCAACATCGCCTCGATCTCCGTCATCGTCGTCTCAGGAGACGCTCCCGCGTTCGCCCGGTTGAACCCTTCCGACGCGCCGACGACGAAATTGACCTCATCGACGACGGTTGCCATCGCCCGATCGAGCCCCCGGCGGTTGAGGACGAGCCCGATGAACGAAACACCTTCGGGACTCGGACCGAGCCCTTCGAGGACGGCTTCGGCATCGGCCATCTGCGGAACACGCCCGGGGTGAACGAACGACGCTACCTCGATCCGCGACGTTCCCGCGGCGATGAGTCGGCCGATCAACTCGATCTTCGTGGCGGTGTCGATGACGGCCGATTCGTTCTGGAGGCCGTCCCTGGCTCCCACCTCGACGAGATGGACACGACCGACTTCGCCCGCCTCGATCGTCCGGTGGTTCGTTTCGCTTCTCAACATCACTCCGGGAGATTCCAGCATTAGCTCCGATTATGGCCCAGAACAGGTCGGGACGCGCCGGGTGCGTGTCGTCCCGCCGTACGATGTCGATTGTGGATCACGACTCCGAGACTCTGCTGCCGGCGAACTCCGACCGATGGCACTCCTGATTCCCGATTCTCGTGGAGCGCTCTTCAGCGGGCTCGTCGACGACGCACGGCTGCTCGGAGATCAGCGGGTCTCACTCGAGGACGCCGTTGAGCAGCACCGGTCACTCCGGACCGGCGACAACGGATGGATCGTCGGCCGGTTCATGCTCCCCGCCACGATGCTCGAGGATCTCGCCGGCATCCTCATCCGCACCATGACGGCCGGAGAGACACCCTGGCGTATCGCCGCCATCTTCGGCGACGACCCGGCACGGGATGCATCCATCGCCGCCTCGTTTCATGCTGCGATGGATCCGGCGGCATCGATCGACTCCGTCCACGTCCCATGGAACCGCCGTCGGCCCATCGAGTTCGCAACGGACTCCCTCGTTGCAGGGCACGGAGTGCATCCGGACGTGTTGCCGCTCCTGAGCACGGACATCGCTTATCACCCCGAAGCGGCCCTCGAGATCGTCGATCGCACTCGCGCCGACACGCTCAGACCGGTCGGCCTGAGCCTCGAGTCGACAGCCCGCCACGATCCTGCGCTCCTCCTGGAGATGATGGATCGGTGTGCCCGCGCCGGTGTGCCGTTCACGATCGGTCCAGACTCGCGCGCAGCCGTGACCCGTTCGGATCCATCCGACTCGGGGTTGAAGTATGGCGTGGTCAACCTCATCGGCACCATGCTCATGGGTTCTACAGCACACCCCGACGACCGTATGGACCTGCTCCTCGACGATGACCCGGGTTCGTTCGAGATCGGATTCGCCGGCATGAGATGGCGGAGTACATCCATCGGATCGAACGCACCCCTCGGAGGGAGGAGGGATCCGCTCCTCTCGATCGGCTCCGTCAATCCGGACACCGCTGTCCGCACGATCGGAGAGATCATTACGGCAGGATGACGCGCCGATCCACCGGTGGTCCTCGGACGAATGCCGCACACGACTACTCTGTGGCCCGATGCCGACGCTACGACTCTTCGCCCGTTTCAGAGAGATCGCAGGAACCGATACGCTCACCGTCGAGGAGGGCACCGTCGGCGAGATTCTCGATGGCCTCTCGAGCGAGTACGGGCCCGCCTTCGAGAACGGACTCAAAGCCGCCGGAGTCTGGGTGAACGGCAATCCTGTCGAACGCTCCGCCCCCGTGGGAGAAGACGACGAAGTGGCGATCATTCCCCCCGTCTCGGGTGGTACCTACGCGCAACCGCGTACCCGATCCCAGCTCACCGTCGATCCCGCCGACGGAATCCTGCCCGTCATCGTGCTCGCCGCTCTGCTCATCTCCGCGTGGGTCCCCCTCGAATGGTTCGTCGTCATCTCCGTCGGTGCGGCTCTCGCTTGGCTCTGGGACCTGGCCGACACCGATGCGTCCCAGGCCGGATCAGTCAATCTCTACGCCGTTCTGTTCGCCCCCCCGATCACCGCAGCAGCGACCTATGCGTGGGGCTATGAAGGCTTCGCCGGCGGTCTCGCCCTCTCGGTGGCGGTCGCGATCTTCTGGCCGATCTTCCAACCGCACCAGCGCAACGTCGAAGCGATCGCCATGACGACGACCGCGGGGGTCATCTCGGCCGTGGGCACTGGGACCCTGGTCATGCTGCGGATGATGTCGACGACGGTCGCATTGACGTTCATCCTGATCGTGGCGGTGGCGATCATCGCCGCCCTCCTGACGTCCGTGTACGGAGGTCAGACCGTTGATCCGAACGTAGGAACCCTCGCCGGTGCTCTCGTTGCGGGCCTCATCGCCGGGATCGCAACCTCGGAGATCGATATCGCGACCGGACTGTTCGCCGCCGTGGCCGTCGCAGCAGGCTTGATCGCAGGACGCGTCTTCGGCTCGATGATCCGCTCCGGATCCATCATGTACACCGTGCGAACTCCCGGCCAGCTCAGCGCACTCGACGGATTGTGGATCGCTGCACCACTCTTCTGGCTCGCTCTGGTCCTTCTGGGCTGAAGGATCCGCTGTTCGTTTCGCGACTTGTCCGTTAGCCTGACATGACGTATGGCATCGCATCGAGCCCCTCGCGGCCTCATCTTCCTGATCGTTGTCGCCCTCCTGGCGATCATTCCGATCGCTGCCTCGGCCCAGACCGATGGCGACGTCAAGCGCGCCGAAGGACAACTGGATCGGGCCAAGGAGAACACGTCCGCCGCATACGGCAGGTGGGTTGCGGCACAGGATGAGGTAGATGCGGCGTTGCTCGCTCTCGACAAGGTGACGAGTGAACTCGACAACCTTGCCTACACGATCGGGCTGCTCGACAGCAAGATCTCGAGCTATCAGGGCAACGTCGATGAGCTCAGAGCCACAGCCCAGCAACTCGTCCTCGAGGCGTACACGTCTGGTGGGCGCGGCATGGTCACGGCAGCGTTCGAGGCGGGATCGATCCAGGACCTCCTCACCTCGCAGCAGCTGATGAACAACGCGGCCAGCCGCGACATCGCCGATCTCGACCGCCTCCAGGCGGTCTCTCGTGAGATGGATCGTCTCAAGCTCGAGAAGAAGGAGAAGAAGGCGGAAGTCGAGGTTCTCGAGGCGGATGCCGCCGCCTACGCCGAACGGGCGAACGCCCTGGCCGACCAGGCGAAAGCCACCTACAACGAGGCCAGCGCGGCCGAGCAGCGAGCGATCGACAATCTGGCGAAGGAGCGACGCGAGCGTCAGGCGGCCATCGCCCTGAAGAAGGCACGCGACGTGGCCGCGGCGAACTCGAAACCCGGGAAGGCCGCCGGTCTTCCACCCGCCGCCACACCGGGTTTCTACTGCCCCGTCCAGGGTGGCGCCTCGTTCATCGATTCGTGGGGATTCCCCCGCTCCGGTGGCCGCAAGCACAAGGGCGTCGACATGTTCAACAAGCGCAACACCCCGCTCATCGCCGTCGTGGACGGCCGGGTCAAGTTCTCGTCGAATAGTCTCGGCGGACTGTCGACCCATCTCTACGCTGCCGACGGCACCGTCTACTACTACGCGCACCTCGAGCGTCATCCAACGAATATCGCTTCCGGCTCGTTCGTCAAGGCCGGCACCGTCGTCGGCTACCTTGGAAACAGCGGCAACGCCCGCTATACGTCACCCCATCTTCATTTCGAGATCCGCCCCGGAGGCGTCGCGGTCAATCCCTACCCGACCGTGCGCCACTACTGTCCCTGACGCGAAGCACATACGGGAGCCGCATCAGTGGAACCTCGCAGGAGACGCATCGATCAAGTGACCGACCCGGCGTTCGTCGAGAACCTCGAGTCGCTCGCAATGGAAGAACTCAGAGGACGCCGTCGCGTCCTCGACGACCTCGACACGGAACTGTCGTTCTATCGCAGGATGCTGCACGGACGCATGGATCTGCTCGCCTTCGAGATGCGTCGCAGGTCCGGTGAGGAGACTCGATCACTGATCGAAGCGCTCCCCCAGATCCTCGCCGACGGCAACGTTGGACCCGGTCGGAACGTCATTCCCAAGGACCTTCCGCTGACGCTCCCGGAATTCAGCGGCGAGGGCAACCGGACGATCGATCATGTGCTCGATGACGGATTTCTCGCGCGCCTCCCGAGCCTCGACGAGGACGAACTCCGCGAGATCCAGGCCATGCTCACCGCAGCCGAGCGGGACATCTCCGCACAGCGTCGTGCCGTCTACTCGGCCTACGATCGCATCACTGAGGAGATCACCCGGCGATACCGCGAAGGAACCGTCGACGGCTCCGACCTCCTCGCCGAGCACTAGCCGCTTTGGAGTTCCTCGCCACTCGCAGCGGGCTTGCCGAGTCGTCGTACAACGTGACCGTCTTCGCCACGGACATGCATGGAGCCGAGTTGTACCGCTCGGGAGATCCCGACCGGCCGCTGTTCTATCGCTCAGCAGTGAAACCGTTCCAGGCAACCGCGGCTCTTGATGCGGGGCTGTCTCTTCCGCCCGAGCATCTGGCACTCGCTTGCGCCAGTCACGGCGGATGGCCGGCGCACCTCGCAATCGTGCGAGCGATCCTCCACGGAGCCGGACTCGATCAGACGGCGCTGCAGACCCCGCCATCGTGGCCGCTCGCACAAGGGGCACGGGACATCCAGATCGCCCGGGGAGTTCGGAACCCGCAGCGCATATTTCACAACTGTTCCGGGAAGCACGCCGGCATGTTGGGCGCCTGTGTGGCGGCCGGTTGGCCGATCGACTCGTACCTCGACCCCGACCATCCGCTCCAGCGCGCCATCCGTGATGTCGTGGCGGATGCCACCGGAATCCGGCCCGAACCCGTGGGCATCGATGGGTGCGGGGCCCCGACGTTGCGCGGTTCGGTTCGCGGCCTCGCCCGTGCCTTCGCCGCCCTGAGTTCTTCAGAACGGTGTCGGCCCGCTGCGACCGCCGTCTCTCGATTCCCCGCTCTGGTGGCCGACAACGACCGTCCGGACGGGAAGTTGGCACGTTGGTGGGGCGGGCCGATCAAGGTGGGGGCGGAGGGTCAGATCGGGATCGGACGGCACGGCATCGGGATCGCCGCCAAGGCCGATGCCGGACGATCCGATGTTGCCGTTGCCGCGGTGATCGCCGCCGCCGATGAGCTCGGACTCGTATCGGAGGCGATGCGCGAGGGGCTGGCTTCCGAGATCGAACCGCCGCTCTTCGGCGGCGGGCGTCCGGTCGGAGCGATCGTCAGGGCATAGCCGCGTAGCTGCGGCGGCTCGACTCGAAGAGTTGTCAACACCGGTTGTGCACAACCACCTGTGGATACGTGTGGATATGTGCAGAACCATCAGCGGGCGTCGTCTCACACAAGGAGAGCGCGCAAATCAAACGTGCCGATCCACCTCAGGGGTATTGAATCCGTCTCCGCGGTCCCATATGGTCGACGACAGATGGCCCGAGGTGCCGAGCAGAACGACCTCGTTCGGGGAAGTGCGGGGACAGACTGCGAAGGTTCCTCGGGCCATCATGCGCCCCTCCACCCCGCATGGCGTCGGCTGTGGTGTCAGATCCCGAAGATCAGTTGCCGGAGCCGGACCCGCTGAGTATCGAATGTCTCCAGATCGACACGCAGAGATCCAAGCCGGAGCCCGCGCATCGCTTCGCCGTGATGGGTGGCAACGCGCAAGACACCGTCCACGGACTCGACCACACCGAGCCCGAGACAGCGCCCCTCGTCGTCCTGCACACCAACCAGCATGCCGTCGAGCCGGTCGAGATCGAACTCGGCCGGAAGGGTCGGAGCAAAGACCGTTGTCTGAACCCGCCACCGTTGCAGTGGTGCAGAAAGGGCGGTCCGGAACGCATCAGCCTGTCGCTCGTGACGCTCTGTGGGGGAAGGCGGCGGAGCGTCGGACGGCGGTTCGACGGTCGCGATCTTTGCCGAGAGGAAACGGCGCAGCATTCCGATGATCGGCTCGAGCTCTTCGCCTCGTTGGAGCGCCACACCGAGCGAGGGTTGGGCGAGTTCCCATAGGTGGTACTTGAGGGTCTGGCCGACCACCCCGCCGACAACGCTGCTCGTGTCGAGAATGACGAGATCGGCCCGGGGTCGCGCGATCTCGACGAGCGAGCCGACGGCGACCACGTGGGGAAGCACAACGCCTTGTGGCGAAATGGAACCCACGAAACGCATCTCTGCAGCAGGAACGTTCGGGTCGAGATCGGCTGCGGTCTCGACGAACTTCAGGCCGACACATCCGGGTGGCCCGGCGACGGTAGAGGCGACGTCTCCATCGACGTAGGCCACCGTACGGCCCGCGTCGATCGCGTCGAGCACGAGCAGTTTCGCTAGGGTTGTCTTGCCCGTCTCCGGCGCGCCGATGAGCATCACCACACCCGACACGTCGGCCAGACGCTCTCGTAGCGCCGCATAGGCCCGACCCGGCACCACGCACCTCCTGAAGACGACACGTCCATTGTAGGAAGCGAACACCCTGTAGCCGCGCGCCCACCCCGACACGAACCCAGGGTTCTCTGCTTTGTATACGCGGTCCCGGGCCCGCGGTATGGAGAAGCCTCGTGAACCGCGGGCCCGGGACGTCATATAGGGCGCAGAGAACCCTGGGTTCGTGTCGTCAGTGGGGGAGGAAGTCGTCGAGCCAGGCGTCGAAGACGGCCTGTGCCGTCGCCTCCGCCTCGGCCTCCGCCGCGGCGAAGATCGCTCCGAGCTCGTCCGGATCAGTCCCGGCCCGGAAGGCGAGTTCGCGAGCGCTGTCGTGGCCGAACCACATCGAGAGGAGCGCCGGAGTGACCTCCGGATGGGGCTGGATCCCGACGGCCGACCCGAACCGGAACGCCTGGAGGAACCCGCCGCCGGTCGCCAAGAGTTCGGCTCCCGGGGGCAGATCGAACGTGTCCTGATGGAACCGGATGACCCTCCGCCCCTCCATGGCTGCGACGACGGGGACCGACCGGCCGGCCGCCGTCAGATCGATTGGTTCGAACACGACTTCGGCTGATCCGGCGAGATAGGCACTCCCCCCGAGTGCGTCGGCGAGCAACTGGCAACCGAGACAGATCCCGAGCACCGGCACACCGGTTTCCGCACAGGCACGGAGGAAGCGCTTCTCATCGGCAAGGAACGGGAAGCTCTCCTCGTCGTATGCCCCCATCGCTCCGCCGAGGACCGCGACACCGGACACGTCTTGGGGAAGCGGCAGCGGATCGCCGGCATCGAGCCGCACGGTCTGCCACGACCATCCCCGGCGATCCAGCGCATCGCCGAGATATCCGGCAGGCGCGTCCGGCTCGTTGCGAAGGACGACGATCGGTTTCACCGGTATCGCTCCCGCAGGGCACGTCGCATCACCTTCGCAGAAGCCGTTCGCGGCAACTCTGAGATGACCACCACGTCCTCGATTCGGAACAGCGGATTCAACTCCGACCGGATCGCCTTCTGCATCTCCTCCTTCCACCGTCCGGTGTCCGGCGGAACACCCGCCATGGGAACGCAGTACACAACCAGGCGACTCGGCCCCCCACCGGCCGGGGGAACGGCGACGGCGGCCACCTCAGACACGCCCTCGACGCCTCCGATCACACGCTCGAGCTCGGCGGAGGAGACCTTGATCCCACCGAGGTTCATCGTGTCGTCGACCCGTCCGAGTGCCCGGTAGCGCCCTCCGGGCAGTCGTTCCATGTGATCGCCGTGGCGTCGGAGCGGAACGTCGCTCTTCGGGACACCTTCGTAGTAGACGGTGTCGTGGTCGCGGTTCAGGAGTTCCTTGGACAGACCGATCGATGGCGGTACGACGAATACCTCCCCCTCGTCGGTCCGGTTGCCGTCTTCGTCAAGTAGCCGGATGTCCAGCCCGAGTGTGGGTGTGGTGAACGTGGCGGGTATCGCGTCGTCGAGAACAGTCCCGATGATGTAGCCGCCGCCGATCTCAGTCCCCCCGCAGTACTCGATGACGGGAGCGTGCCCCACGGTCCTCATCAGCCAGGCATAGTCATCTGGTACCGAGGCCTCGCCGGAGGACGACATGACCCGGACCGTCGGCCAGTCGTCGGTGTCGAGTACACCGGCGGATCTCCATGCGGCGACGATCGACGGAACGAAGCCGAGAATCGTGACACCGGCGTCGCGGACGAAGTCGACGAAACCCCTCGTCGTCGGAACGTCGTCGTAGAGCGCCATCGCGGCACCGTTGATCAGCGAGGTATAGATGAGCCAGGGACCGAGCATCCAACCGAGATTCGTCGGCCATGCGACGACGTCGTCCGGATGAATGTCGTGATGGAAGTGGCCGTCCATGGCGCACTTGATGGGTGTCAAATGGGTCCAGGGGATGCCCTTCGGTTCACCGGTCGTTCCCGAGGAGAAGAGGATGTTCATGTGGGCATCGGGTTCGACGGGGACCGCCGAGAATGGCTCATCGGCGCCCGGGAAGCCTTCCCAGGCGACGTCGCCGTCACGCAGCGGAATACCGGCCCCCGTCTCCACGACGACGCATCGTTCGGCGCCCGCCTCGACGACCTTCATATACATGGGGTGCGTTCGCCCGGCCCGGTGAAATACATCCTGAGTCACCACGAGCACGGGTTCGGTCATCTCGAACCGTCGGGCGATCTCGTGGGGTGCGAATGAATCGGCGATCGAAACCACGGCCGCGCCGGTTTCAACGATCCCGAGGTACGCGATCACCGATTCGACGGTCATCGGCATGGCGATCGCCACCCGATCGCCGATCCCGATGCCCCGGTCAGCAAGACCGTGGGCGAAACGATCGACGCGGCGTCGCAGTTCGCCGTACGTCACCGTCCGGTTCTTCCCGTCGCGGCGGTGGATGACGGCGACCCGATCCTCCGAAGCCGTGAAACACGACTCCACGATGTTCATCCGGGCTCCCGGGCACCAGGCGGGTTCGATCGCGGTCCCGGCGAAGGCGGAAACCGGTGGCTCGGAGAACACGATGCCGAGACGCTCACACACCATCTGCCAGAACTCCGGCCGAGACTCGACCGACCAGCGGAATAGGTCCTCATACGAGGCGAATCCGCCCTCGTTCATGACGGCGGTCAGGTTCGCGTGCTCAATCACCCGCTCGTCGGGCCGCCACGTGATTGATTCTGCTCCGAACATGGTCGTCGAGATTACTCCCATCCCGTGAGCGCGTTCCGTAGAGTGATGGATGCAGTGATCCCACTTGAAAGGGGGACTATGTCGAAACGCTTCCGAACGGGCACGGCGACCACGCTCACGGTCCTGATGCTCGGGACGATCCTGGCGCTCCTTCTCGCCGCACCGGCCGGTGCCGAAGTGACACGGGGCACGTGTGTCGGCACGGCCGATTTCCCATCGAAGACGTCGGATAAGACCCTCGACGCTGAACGACCCCGATCGGACGTCTTCCTCGTGCCGAAGCAGGAAACCGTCGCGTACGTGGGAGCGCTCGCTCCCGATGCTCAACCGTTCGACAGTCCGGTTGCCTTCGAGGGTGGTCTCACCCTGCAGCTGCCCCGAACGAGCTGGCAGGTCGTGAGCTGGGGCGGCGAGTCGACTCAGGTCATGGCCGACGGCACGTACACGTACGACATACCGAGCTGGGTTCCTGCCGGTACGGGCGAATTCCAACTCACCGGCACGCATCGTCAGGGCGACATCGACTGTGAGGTCGTCGTGACCGTCCAGCTCGACGGCGAACCCGGCCCTGCGGCACTCATCGCAGCAGCGGGCACGGTCGTGTTCGGAGCGGGTGTCCTCGCTGCCGGATCCAAGAAGGGGGTGGCATCGTGAAGGGGCGTCCGATCCTGGGAGTGATCACCGGTTTCCTCTTCGGCCTGTTCCTCGGAGTGACACTGTTCCTCTACGGCGTGATTCCCCTCAGCAGCGACTGGCTGTGGATCCTTCCCCTCCTCGGCATCCTTCTCGGTCTGATCATGGCCGCGTGGGCACCGTTCGGAAAGGGACCCGGGCCCGCCCCGGCCCCCGTAGCCACATCGGCCGCCACCGCGACCGCACCTGAGAGCGACGACACTTCCAACGCTGAATAGCCGCACACCGGCGGGAGACGGGCACAATGGCATCGATGCAACGCGCCCGTTCCCGCTGGTGGGGTAACCAGACTCACGTCGTCTACACGATCGTCGTGTTCGTCGTGCTGGCATCGCTCGACAACGCCGCGCTGGCGATGATCCCTTCGATGGTCCTGCCGATCTCCGACGCGCTCGACACGTCGTCGGGAGCGATCGGGGCGCTCACGGGTGCAACGATCTTCGTCACGGCGCTCACCGCCGTCGCCTGGGGGTACGCAGGCGACTCGCGGACCCGCAAGCCGCTGCTCTTCTGGGGCACGATCATCTGGGCGGGCGGTTCCCTGGTCTCTGCAACGGCGACGACCTTCTGGGCGCTCGCGGCGTGGCAGATGCTTGTGGCCGTTGGTCTCGGATCGATCGCGTCGGTGGGCTTCTCGGTGATTTCGGATTTCGTCGGCCCTCGCAGGCGCGGTCTTGCGATGAGCTTCTGGGGTCTGTCGCAGGGGGTCGGTGTACTCGTCGGAGGCCTTCTCGCTTCCCAGCTGGGGGCGACGAACTTTCGCATTCCGCTCGTCGTGATCGCAGGAGCGGGCTTCGCCTTCGCGCTGCTCTACCTCACGACCTATGAAGCCCCAAGGGGCTTTCGCGAACCGCAGCTCGCCGAGATGTACGCAGCAGGCGGGGACTACGAGTACCGCATCGATCGATCGCAGCTCCCCGTGCTGTTCCGTAGACGAACGAATCTGTGGCTGATCCTCCAGGGTTTGACGGCGCAGGTGGCGTATGGGTCGCTCATCTGGGTCCCGTTGTTGTACCAGCAGAAGGTGATCGCTGAGGGGTACAGCGACGCGACGGGAACCCGCGTCGGGGGGCTGTTCGCTGCGATCTTCACCGTCGGAGCCTTGTTCTCGATCCTCTTCGGACATCTCGGGGACCGCCTCCAACGGCGAACGCCCCGAGGTCGAGCGCTGCTCAGCGCAGCCGGCATCCTTGGAGCGATCCCCGTCTTCCTGGTCTTCTTCTGGGTCCCGCTCAGAGGCCTCGACGTCACCGACGGCGCGGGCACCATAGAGTTGGCCGGTGAAGTCCTCCGCAGCGTCCTAACCAACCCCTGGGCGGCTCTGTCGTTCCTCACGGCAGTCGTCGCCATTGCCCTCACCTCCGCCGACTCTCCGAACTGGTTCGCCCTGATCTCCGACGTGAACCTCCCCGAACACCGCGGCACCGTGTTCGGTCTTGGAAACTTCGTCAACGGAATCGGACGATCGGCGGGAACGATGCTCACCGCAGCAGCGGCCACGGCGATTGAACGCTCGGTGCCGCCGCCCTTCAACTGGGCGCTCGGTTTGTCGGTGTTCCAGTTCTTCTTCCTGCCGACCGGGTGGTGCTACTGGAAGGCGTCGACGACATGCCCGGCCGACATCGCGGAGGTGGCCGAGACGCTCACCGAACGGGCGGAGCGTGCGGTCCCGTAGGCGTACACGGCGCTTCGCGAAAACAATCGGATCTTCCGCGAAAACCTCCCACCGATCTGGCTTGTCCTTGCTCCTGAAGTGTTCTAGAAATACGAATCGGCCCCGAATTGCGGCCTTTCAGAGCGGTTTTGCAGCCCTCCGACATGGTGTTTGACGAACGGCATCGGTGTAATTACACTCATGCAACCGCGCTACATATGGGGGGTTCGACACTTCCCAACCCCAATATGTAGTGGGTGTGGGCAAATTTGTGGATAAGAGATTCCGGCTGTTTCGCCGGCTGAGGAGGAACGATGACCGAAGGACTCACGATCGATCGGCGGTTCACGACCGCCGGGGTAGATCCGTTCTCCACCGTGGAGTGGGTCCGACGGGATTCACGCATCATCAACCCGGACGGGTCGATCGTTTTCGAGATGGAGGACGCCGAGGTCCCCGCCTCGTGGTCCCAGGTTGCAGCCGACATCATGGTGTCGAAGTATTTCAGGAAGGCCGGTGTCCCCCAGAAGGACGCCGAGGGCCGTCCCCTCCTCGACGAGGACGGCGAACCGGTTCTCGGGCCGGAGCGGTCGGTCCGCCAGGTCGTCGATCGCCTCGCCGCCACCTGGCGGTGGTGGGGTGAAGAGAACGGCTACTTCGCATCGTCCGATGACGCGCAAGCCTTCGAAGACGAACTCGTCTACATGCTCATCCACCAGATGGCCGCACCGAACTCCCCCCAGTGGTTCAACACCGGCCTCAACCATCGCTACGGCATCACGGGCGTCGCACAGGGATTCTGGTACGTCGACCCCGAGACCGGCGAGAACGTTGAGTCACCCGACTCCTACAGCCGGCCCGCACCGCACGCCTGCTTCATCATGAGCGTCGACGACGACCTCGTGAACCCCGGCGGCATCATGGACCTCTGGGTCCGGGAAGCACGCCTCTTCAAGATGGGAGCGGGCGCAGGAGCCAACTATTCGAAAATCCGCGGCGAGGGTGAGCCGCTCTCCGGCGGTGGGAAGTCCTCCGGTTTGATGAGTTTCCTCAAGGTCGGTGATCGCGCCGCCGGTGCGATCAAGTCGGGCGGTACGACCCGCAGGGCCGCCAAGATGGTCATCGTCGACATCGATCATCCGGACGTCGAGACCTTCATCGCATGGAAGGCGAAGGAAGAGGACAAGGTCCGGGCGCTCGTGGCGGCCGGCTACTCCTCCGACTTCAACGGCGAGGCCTACGCAACGGTGTCCGGGCAGAACTCGAACAACTCGGTGCGATTGACGAACGACTTCGTCCAAGCCGTCCTCGACGACGCCGACTGGGATCTGACGAGCAGAACCGACGGAAGCCCCGTCAAGACCGTCAAGGCACGAGACCTCTGGCATCAGATCGCGGAAGCCGCATGGGCGAGCGCCGACCCCGGTGTCCAGTTCCACACCACCGTCAACGAGTGGCATACCTCCCCCGCCGCCGGTGAGATCCGCGCTTCGAACCCGTGTTCCGAGTACATGTTCCTCGACAACACGGCATGCAACCTGGCATCGCTCAACCTCGGACGGTTCTACGACGACAACCAGGGTGTCTTCGACCTCGACGCATACCGCCACGCCGTCCGCCTGTGGACGATCGTGCTCGAAATCTCCGTGACGATGGCCCAATTCCCCGCGAAGGAGATCGCTCAGGGCTCCTACGACTACCGGACCCTCGGCCTCGGGTACGCGAACCTCGGTTCGCTCCTGATGCGCATCGGTGTCCCGTACGACTCAGCAGAAGGACGGGCGATCGCCGGGTCCCTCACAGCCATCCTCACCGGAGACGCCTACGCGACCTCGGCCGAGATGGCCGGGGTTCTCGGGCCGTTCCCGAAGTTCCCGGAGAACCGCGACTCGATGCTCCGGGTCATGCGGAACCACCGCCGTGCGGCCTACAACGCAGATCAGAACGAGTATGAAGGTGTCAGCCACCTCGTCAGCGGCATCGACCCCGAGTTCGGACCGCCGGAGATGGTGGCCGAGGCCCGCGAGTCCTGGGATCGTGCGGTCGAACTCGGCGAACGATTCGGCTACCGCAACGCCCAGGCCACCGTGCTCGCACCGACGGGAACGATCGGTCTTCTCATGGATTGCGACACCACCGGTGTCGAACCCGATTTCGCCCTCGTGAAGTTCAAGAAGCTCGCAGGCGGCGGCTACTTCAAGATCGCCAACGGGTCGATCGCTCCGGCGCTGAAGCGGCTCGGCTACAGCGACGACCGGGTCCAGCAGATCATCGACTACGTGATCGGAACGATGAGCATCCAGCGGGCGCCGCACATCAACTCGGCGACCCTCATGACCAAGGGGTTCACCGCCGCCGACATCGACAAGATCGAAGCGGCACTCCCCGCCGTGTTCGAGATCGGCTTCGCGTTCAACCAGTGGACGCTGGGTGAAGAGACGATGCAGCGACTCGGCTTCACGCCGGATCAGTACAACGGGCTCGGATTCTCGATGCTGCACGAGTTGGGGTTCACCGACGAGCAGATTCGCGACGCCAACGACTACGTCTGCGGCCGGCAAACGATCGAAGGGGCGCCCGGTCTCCTCGATGAGCACCTCCCCGTGTTCGACACGGCAAACCGCAACGGACGCTACGGGCGTCGGTACATCCACCACACCGGCCACATCAAGATGATGGCAGCCGCCCAGCCGTTCATCTCGGGAGCCATCTCCAAGACGATCAACATGCCCGGCGAGGTGGCCGTGGAAGATATCGAGGAGTCGTACCGGCTCTCGTGGGAGCTGGGGCTGAAGGCCATGGCCCTGTATCGCGATGGTTCCAAGGCGTCCCAGCCGCTGTCGTCCACATCCGACGATTCTGCGGGTGAGGACGAACCGGAGGAAGTGACCGAAGCCGTCACCAGGGAAGTCATGATCCACGCCGGCATGTTCCATCCCGGTATGTCGCCAACCGAGGCCTACAGCGATCTTTCGAGGCCACGATTCTTGTTGCCGGCACGAAGGGTCGGGTTCACCCAGGAAGCCAGAGTCGGCGGCCACAAGGTGTTCCTCCGAACGGGTGAGTACGCCGACGGCACTCTCGGAGAGCTCTTCATCGACCTCGCAAAAGAGGGGGCCACCCTGCGCGGCGTTCTGAGCTGCTTCGCGATCGCCGTGTCGAAAGGCCTCCAGTACGGCGTTCCGCTCGAGGAGTTCGTCGACACGTTCACGTTCCAGACGTTCGAGCCGCGCGGTTTCGTCGAAGGCCATCCGAACATCAAGATGTCGAACTCGATCATCGACTACGTGTTCCGCGCCCTCGGTGTCGAGTATCTCGAGCGAGACGAACTGGTGCAGGTGCCGCCGGATCGTTCCGGCGAACTGCCGGAGCCGCCGAAGGGTCTCGCCGTCGAAGCGGGAACGCAACTCGACCTGACGGATGCCGCCGCAGAGGCCGATATCGATGCGCAGGTCGCAGCAGCGAAATTCGTCGACGACGATGTCAGCTTCGCCCCGGAACCGGCGCCGACCCGCACGACTGTTGCGGTCTCGGACGGACCGGGGACCGCTGCAGCGGTCGCCACAACGGCGGCGGAGGCGTCGCTCGGAGATCTGATGGGCGACGCTCCGGTCTGCGGATCGTGCGGTCACATGACCGTCCGCAG
>JANTHO010000012.1 GCA_024762335.1 Acidimicrobiia bacterium
GACCACGGCATCACAGCCTCCCTCACAGGCAACCTCCCAAGTATCTGCCGTTACCCATGTCCCCGTACACCCATCACCCATCTCCCCAGTCCATACAGCACGGCGGGGGGACGCGGAGGAGCCGCCCGGCTCCGACGCAGGGGGGCTCCCCAGTGGGCTCGCTCCGCTCCCGGGGAGACATGGTTCGGAGGAGGCGAGCGATTCTTCTGCCTGAGAGTCCGTGGATTCAGGCTGAGGCGGAGGAAAAGTGGAGCAGCAGCCGGTCGCCATCCGTCTTCTCTGCCTCCGAGAGACCCCCTCTGGCCTCCGGCCATCTCCCCCACCTCGGCGGTGGGGGAGAATGGGCACCGGCCTCGTGCCTCAGAGAAACCGTGGATTCAGGCTCGGGGGTGGGGGAGAAAGGGAACCGGTCATGTGACTCACAGAAACCACGGATTCAGGCGGAAGCCGCGGAGTGGGAACGAACCCAGTGGCGGATCGCTCGTTGCGCGGCCACATCATCCTCGTTGTATTCGAGGAGGCGTGAGCGCTGGGAGAGGTCGCCTGCGAGCAGATCGAGATACCAGAGTTCGGACTGGGCGCCCCCCGGGTCGTCATCGCGCCAGTTGAAGCCGCAGAGCGGAGCGATCACCTTCAGCGAGTAGCCGTTCGGTGAAACCAAACGCTGCTTGATCCACGCCCACAGGTCACATGCATGTCGGTCGAACCAGGCGTCCACTGAGGGCGCCGACCGGAGCGCCACACCGTGTCTCGCCGATGCCTCTTTCAGGATCGTCCGTTCGTATCCGGTCCAGTGGTAGACGATGAAGTCGTCCCGATCGGCGAGGTCGTCGAAGTACTCGAACAGTGCGGCGATGACCCTTCGTTCACCGTCGGGGGATCCCGTCCAGTCGCTGATCGGCCGATATTCGACAGCCTCCGGTTCTCCGACGAGAAGACCGGCGAGGTAAAGGGCTCCTCGATAGGTCTCAACGTCGAAGTCGATTTCGACTCGACGATCCGGGAGGGTCATGTCTGCTCCGGTTCGAGCCAGCAGCCTCCCGGCGCCTCGGGCTCTGGCCTGGAGGATGGCCTCGGTTGCGTTGTCCATCTCGGGCGGTGTGTCGTCGCTCGTGAGCCGTGCAACGTGGGCCGTTGTCGTGATGCCCGCGGCGAGGAGCCGCTCCGTGTCATCTGCGGGAACGGCGGGGAGCAGCGACACGTGATCGATGGATTCGAGTTCGGCCCGGCATACGTCGGCCCAGGGGCAGCCCCGGCATTCGCCGCGCCACACGGCGGGGACGAGAGGGCGGTCCGGTTGAACACGGCCGGCGGCGACTACGTCCGTGGCCATGTCGAACGCGATCTGATACCGGTCGAGGACTGAGGGTCGACCTCCGGCGAGATCGACCCAGGCGCAGGTCGGGCCGGCGTCGCTGCCGATGATTCCGGCGAGATGTCTCCGGTTGGCATGGCCGATGTGATCGAGGAGAACCCAGTAGTGGGCGACCTGGAGCAGGTCGGTCACACGGGCGCTTCGGAAGGGAAGAGGAGAGCCTGCCGTGTCCGCGAGACGCTTGATCGGAGTCACCCGTGCCGGAATCCCGGAACGTCCGATGACGCGATGGTGCTTCACGTCGATCGGTGCGTAGCCGTCATCGAGTCTGAGGAGGAGATCCGGGGCCCCGACGGCCCCCAGGGCCGCCGAGGTGAGCCGTCCCCCAACGATGAGCGGGACCCCTGCGTCGAGGAGTCGTGCCGTGATGATCTCCCGATCGTCCGGCTCGACCACCGGGGATATCGTCACCGGTGCGGTGCGCTCGAAAGGATCCGTCGGAGTCGCCATGGTGGCCGCACCCGAGCCGTCGAGCAGTGAGGCCACCACCGTGGCCTCCCATCGGCGCCCGTCGGCGATCCGCCGCTCGACCACGGGATCCGTCTCCCGCTCATCGGCGAAGAACCGGCGGTAGTGGATTCGCGTCGGGCATCGGCCGACTTCTCCGCCGCCGATCAGGATCGGCTCGTGCTCGATGGTTGGTTCAGGCATCGGTCCCATCTTCGCATCCGATTGGGACATGAACGATGTCGATGGGGATTGTGAGGTGTTCAGCGTCGCCAGCTCTCACGATTGAACAAGATGACGATCGGGAGGATCTCGAGTCGCCCGACGATCATCAAGCCGGCCAGGAGCCACTTGCCGAGAAGCGGGACCTGGAGATAGTTCCCTGTGGGGCCTACGGAGTCGAGGCCCGGCCCAACGTTGCCGAGCGACGAAGCGACCGCCGAAACGGTCGCAACGACGTCGAGTTCGGGGCCCCAAACGGAACTGATCACGGCCAAGACGAACGTGCCGGTCATGAACGCGAACATGTAGAGCAGGAAGAATGCTTGCACGGCCTCGACGAGCGAGTCCTTGATCGGGTTCTTGCCAACGCGAGTTACGAAGACCCCCCGCGGGTGGATCAGACGCCGCACATCGACTCTCGACGCTTCGAAGAGAATCTCGTGCCGGTAGATCTTCACCGACCCGGCCGTTGATCCGGCCATGCCTCCGACGAACATCAGTCCGACGATCATGATCTGGAGAGCCGGCGTCCACACGCCGAAGTTTGCCGTAGCGAATCCGGTCGTCGTGATGATCGACGTGGCGGTAAACAGCGCATCGCGCACCGTGGTATGGAGGGGACTTCCCCATGTCCCGATGATCATCGCGATCGTGGCAGCCGCAATCACTCCGACGTAGAGCCGGACCTCCGGCGTATTCCAGTACACCGATGGCGAACGAACGGCCCGATAGTGGAGTGAGAAGGACATCCCTGCGAGGATCATGAACACGATCACGACCCACTGTGAATAGGGGTGGAAGCCGTTCATCGAGGAGGCGTGGGTCCCGAATCCCCCCGTCGAGAGGGTCGTGAACGTGTGGTTGACTGCATCGAATAGCGTCATGTCCCCGACCCAGAGCAGCAGCGTCTGAGCGACCGTCATCACGAGATACACGAGCCAGAGGCGCTTCGCCGTTTCCTTGAAACGTGGCGTCAGTCGATCGGGTGTGGGGCCGGGGGATTCGGCTCGAGCCAGCTGGACTGCCCCCATGCCGAGGAGCGGCAGGATCGCGATAGAGAGCACGATGATTCCCATCCCCCCGATCCACTGGGTGAACGAACGCCAGAAGAGGATGCCGTGAGGCAGGATCGCAGGGTCGGGAACCACCGAGGCCCCCGTCGTGGTGAATCCGGAGGCCGTCTCGAACACCGCATCGGTGATGGAGCTGATCGATCCCGTGAAGAGATACGGAAGAGCTCCGAGCAGTCCGATAGCGATCCAGGAGAGACTCACAGCGGCGAAGCCCTCTCTCGTGCTCAACTCACCGGGTCGATCGAACCACTTCCACAACCCGATCCCGATGGCGGTCGTCACGACGGCGGCTGCGGCGATTCCAATAGCCACCGACCATTCGCCGTAGATGATCGAAACGAGGGTCGGAAGGAACATCGAGACACCGATCGCGCCGACGACCGCTCCGACGATGTGGAGCAGGTGTCGCCACGACATCGCCGTCAGCCCGACAGGCGTTCGGCCGCTGCGATTGCCTCGGGGAGGGCGATGACGATGAGGCGGTCACCCTGTTCGACGGTCGTGTCTCCCCGAGGGACGAATGCTCGGTCGCCGCGCTGGATGCCGCCGATCAGAAGCGACGGGGGCAACCGGAGATCGCTGATCATCATGTCGACGGCCGGGCTTCCCGGGCCGACCTCGAGTTCGATGGCTTCTGCGTCTGAGTCCGAGAACGTGGCAACCGAGTAGATGACACCCCGTCGCACGAAGCGGAGGATCTCGTTGGCAGCCGACATGCGGGCGCTGACGGTTGCGTCGAGGCCGGCGCCGCCGAGCAGACCGACGAGATCGGTGTTCATGAAACGGGCGATGGCCTCTCGGGCGCCCAACTCTTTGGCTACGAGCGATCCGAGCAGGTTGTCGCCATCCCAGCCACTCAGCGCGAGAACACAGTCGGTCGCAGCCACCCCTTCGGACTCCAGCACTCTGGGATCGGTGGGGTCGCCGCACACAGTGATGACTTTCGGCAGACGTTCGGCGATGAGCCTGCAGCGCTCGCGCTCGCCGTCGATCAATGTCGTCGAAATGCCGTTGTTAGTGAGCAGGGCGGCCGTCATCTGCGCCAGCCTTGTCCCTCCAAGGATCAGGACTTTGTCGGCGGGCTTGTCGCTGATTCCGAGCAGTTCATACGCCTCGGAGATCTTGGACGCTCGGGCCATCAACAGCACGTGGTCGCGAGGCTCGACGACGGTGGAACCGCCGGCGATGATCGTTGCGCCGCGGCGGATGACCGCCACGACCAGCCAGTTCCAGTCCTGTTGACGTTCGCGGATCTCGGCGAGCGGCCTGCCGACGAGAGCCGCGCTCGACGGAATGAACGTGCCCATGAGGACGAGTTGTCCGTCTGCGAACTCGACGAGGTCAGAGACGGCGCCGCGCTTCACGAGGGCAAGCAGGTCCCGGGAAGCGGCTTCGCCGGGATCGATGATCAGGTCGACACCGAGCTCCTCGACTTCGGCTTTCAATTCGGAGTCTTCGATGCGAGCCACCTTGCGTGGGATTCCGAGCGTGTTCGCCGCGTGGCATGCAAGAACATTGATCGCGTCGACCGAGGTAACGGCGATGAGGAGGTCGGCATCCGCGAGCCCTGCCGTTCGAAGGATCGTGGCCGACGCACCGTTGCCGGTGACGACCATGCAATCGATCTCCGTCTGAGCTTCGGCCGCCCGCGCCGGATTCGATTCGACGAGAACAACGTCCTGACCTTCGAGGGCAAGACGAGCGGCGAGATACGACCCAACCGCTCCTGCCCCGACGACGACGATCCTCATGACGGCGAGGATAGGGCCGCGGGTGTATCGGTACGAACCGGTCGAGGGGTATCCGATGGCGAACCCGGCTCGGCATTCGCCGTCGACGTGGGCCGACGGACGGAGGCGCACCGTCGAATCCGTCCCCCCGACGGCGTCTCCACCACTGGAAGCCCACATGAAAGGAGATCCGCATGAGAAGGATCACGCTGCTCACGGCCCTCGCCCTGGTGTTCTCACTGTTCACGGCGACTGCAGCAATAGCCGGGACGGGTCCCGGGTCGGGAGAACGGGATCGGACCGGCGACAAGGTCATGACCCAGGACCGGACCCAGGACCAGGTTCAGGACAAGACATGCGATGCTGCCGACCCGGAGTGCGAGCCGGTGCTCGCTGAGACGCAGACCCAGACCCAGACGCAAACAAGAACCCAGACGCAAACACAGACACGGACGCAGGACAAGGCTTGTGAGGCCGCCGAGCCGGAGTGCGATGCAGCCCGGGACCAGGTCCGGACACAGGCGCAACTGGCCGGGTGCCAATCCGGCGACTGCGCAGCAGATCAGGCGATCATGGCGACGGAACAGGTACGGGAACGCCTGACCGAGCGGATCGTTGCGATGCTCGGATCCGGGAGCGACGAGTTCGCGGCCGGATATCAGCACATCCTGAACTTCATGCTGCGGTTCAGGGTCCTGTTCGTCTAGTTGGGCGATATACATCGGGTGTGAGTGAATACCCGGAACTGGATGAGATCATGAACGGGATTCGAACCAGGAGCGACGCAGCGTTCGCGACGGCCTACCGGCTGACTGCCGACCCCCTGGCTTCGTTCGCCAACGGCATGGTGCGGGACGTGCCCTTCGCTGAGGACGCGGTGCAACAAGCGTTCCTCGAACTCGTCCAGGCGGCCCCGACGATCAAGGGAGACGGTCGGTCTCTCAGAGCATGGTTGTTCCGGAGCGTCCGGTTCACCTGCCTCGATGAGTTGCGCCGCAGAGCGAGACGGCCGGAGAAGCTCGCGGCCACGGTTCCAGAGGTCGGTGTCGAGGCGGAGATTCCCGCCGGCTTCGACACCGATCCGGAGCTATCCAGGGCGATGGGACGGCTCTCCGAACGACAGAGAACTCTCCTGGTTCTGCGCCACGTCGTCGGTATGTCCGGCAACGAGATCGCCGATGTCGTTGGAGGGAATCGCGTAGCGGTGTATGCGGCCATTCGCCGCGCCGAACAGCACCTGCGGACGCTCCTCGGACCTCAAACAGATCGAGAGGATCAATAGTGGAGCGCGACCCCATGGATCGACTGTCATCGGCGTACCGGATCGAGGTTGATCCGGATACGAAAGAGCGTCACCTTGCAGCCGTTCATGATGCCGTCGTGTCCGCTCCTGCCGTGCAGGGCGGTTCGCGTTTCCGGTTGCGCCGACGCGCTGCCGCGGTGGCAGCCGCGGTCGTGATCGCCGCCCCTGTCGGTATGGCGGTGGCGGCCGAGAACGCTGTTCCCGGCGACGCGTTGTATCCGGTGAAGGAACTGACGGAACGGGTTCGGCTGATGATCGATCCTCGTATCGAGGCGACACATCGGGTGGACGAGGCCGAACGCCTCGTTGCCAGGAGGGCGCCACGGCGCCAGATCAGAGAAGCGATCGATCGTGCCGAGATTGCGACCGCCGAATTGGATGATGCGGACGGACTCGGACGGCGGCTCGAGAGGATCCGCGAGCGTGCCCTCCAGGAGGAGAGGGAAGAGTCGACGGGCGGATCTCAAACGGGCGAGAACGGCGTTCCCAAAGACTCGACCGGAGGCACGTCCGGTGGATCGGACTCTGGAGGGAACGAAGGATCTGGGCCGGGATCCGGCCAGAAGGGAACCGGCGGGCAGGACGCCGATCGCGTCACGTCGACCACCGGTGGACAATCCTCAGGCGAACCGGGCAATGGGAACGGCGACTCGAACGATCAGTCGGGCGGATCGGCCGGCGGCGACGCGATGTCTCCACCCCACACGAGCGATGGCGGGGCACACGGCGATTCCGGAGTACAAGGCCCCACACCCTGAATGCGCGAATCGTTCTGTGCGGGTCGATCAGCCGCCGTTCCGGGCCGGCACGATGGCGAACGTCGTCACTCCGCTCTGCTTGATGTTGCCCACAGATCGATTCCCCCTTCGACGGCGTGCTCGTCGATCGTGGCGAGTTCCTCATCGGAGAACATGAGGTTGTCGAGGGCTCCGAGACTGTCCTCGATCTGGGACCAGCGGCTGGCGCCGACGAGCGCCGTCGTGACTCTCGGATCACGGAGCACCCAGGCGATCGCCATCTGAGCAAGCGTCTGGCCGCGACTTGCCGCGATCTCGTTGAGTGCTCTGATGTGGGAAAGGTTCGTCTCGGCAAGGAAGCCCTTGCTGAGCGACGCGTTCTCAGCAGCCCGCGAGTCGGCCGGAACTCCGGTGAGGTACTTGTCGGTGAGCATGCCCTGCGCCAGCGGGGAGAAGGCGATGACGCCGATGCCTTCATCGTCGACGACGTCGAGAAGTTCATCCTCGATCCACCGGTTCAGCATCGAATACGACGGCTGGTGGATGAGACACGGAGTGCCGGATGCCCGGAGGATCGCAGCCGCCTCACGGGTCTTCGACGGCCCGTACGACGAAATGCCGACGTACAGCGCCTTCCCCTGACGGACGGCGGTCGTGAGCGCACCCATCGTTTCTTCGAGCGGAGTCGTCGGGTCGAATCGATGCGAGTAGAAGATGTCGACGTAGTCGAGGCCCATTCTCCCGAGACTCTGATCGAGGCTCGCAAGCAGGTACTTGCGGCTGCCCCCGCCCTGTCCGTATGGACCGGGCCACATGTCGTAGCCGGCTTTCGTCGAGATGATCAGCTCGTCCCGGTACGGGGCGAGGTCCGAAGCCATGACCCGGCCCATCGTTTCCTCTGCCGTCCCGTATTCGGGCCCGTAGTTGTTGGCGAGATCGAAGTGTGTGACGCCACGGTCGAAGGATCGCAGCAGCATCTCGCGCGCATCCTCGAACGGGGCCCGGCTCCCGAAGTTCTGCCAGAGGCCGAGAGCGATCTTCGGCAGATCGAGACCGCTTCGTCCACAACGGGCGTACGGCATGTTCTCGTATCGATCTGTTGCTGCGACGTACATGACTGTCTCCGATCGGATGGTTTCGTCCGGTCACCAGTATGGCCGATTCGAACCCGCACCCGTCGAGGTCAGCGATCCGTCTCGGATTGGCCCCTGCCGCTCTGCCGGTGCTCGGACGATGACGAGTTCCCGGAGTCGTTCCTGTGTTCCTCAGCCCGGTCCGAGCGGGGCGGGCCGTCATCCCGTACGTTCGGTCTTGCGATCGTTCGCACCAGCGCACCCGGTGGCCCGTCCACGCCGTCTCGGAAACCGATGTGCGCAGCGAATGCCGCCACAACCCGCCCATGGTTTTCGACGCCGGCGCGCTGTGTGTCTCCTTGCTCGGAAGAGCCGAGGCCGGGTGCGGCTACGTGTGGAACAGTGCCGGCCGTCGTCGTTACTGTGGAAGCGGCGGTGGTGATCGGGATCTCAGTGAAGGCGCGTGGCTGCTGCTGACGTGCTGAGACGGTGCGCACGCCGGCGAAAACGCTCGCGGTAACGGCGATGGTGGCGAACATCACCGCTCCGATGACGATCAGCTGTTGGCGCATGTTCATGCGCATCGGTCCGATCTGCTTCGGCCACCAAGATCTGGCGACTCCCCATACCTATCGGCATGAACGGGCCGACTACTGAGGGTGGTTTGTGGAATAGCACGTTTGTGAGCGGCGTGACTAGACCCTTGTCACGTCCTCATCCGCCGGCATCGCATGTGATCGAGCACGCGACGGCTGCACCCGGCTCCCACCGACCGATGGCCTCAGCCGGCCGAGACGTCGAACGTTGCGAGGATCGTGTCCAGCGCTTCGAGATCGGCGTCGGTGACGATCTGAATCTGGACGAACACAACGAACTGCTCGTTCGCTGGGTACGCCTCGAGTTCCACAAACGCGGTGTCGGTGCCGCCGCAGTTCAACCAGAGGTCGTACGCCCCGGTGTACACCGGATCCTCGTAGTCGTACCGATCGTCGTAGGTGCATTCGTCCGCGAAGCCGGTCGGGTCGAGGAGGTCGCCCGGGTCGGTCTGATCGAACAGGACCTCCGATGCTCCGAAGAAGACGCCCGGCGTGCTCCAACTGTTGTAGAAGTCGTCGATGCTCGGGGCGGCGATGATCGTATTGCCGACCGTCTGGTCGTTGATGACCCATGCTCCGCCGGAGACGTCGGACCACGACGTCGGGACCTGCATGACGAGGAGTCCGTCTTCGTCGGTGACCTGCGTGTACTCGTAGGCGGGACCGGTATCGGCGGCAACGTCGTCGGCGAACTCGTCGGCGAATGAGAACGCGAGCTGCAGTTCCTCGTCGCCGTTCAGCGTCCCCGTGAGGACCTCCTGCGTGTCGAACCGGAGGACTTCGACGCTGAGCGGATCACCGGCGTTGTGGCTGCGGAGGATGTCGCAGTAGTCGGCCATCGTTCCGTCGGCGGCCAGCACGAGACCCTCCATCTTGGTGATGACGTCGCCCCCGGTGATTCCCACGTTCGCGACGGGCGAGCCCGAGGCGACACCGGATACCCAGATTCCGGAAAGATCTTCGGTGGCGAACGCTTCGCCGTTGACGCCGATCGACGCGACGTCGTTGCCTGCGATGAGATCGTCGATCACCTTCGCCGCCTCGTTGCGGCTGATGGCGTACTGAATATCGAGATCGCCGATGCCGGCATAGTTGATGCCGACGACGCGGCCGTTCGGGGTGACGAGCGGTCCACCTGAGTTACCGGGCAGGATTTGCGCCGTGTGCTCGATGACCGAGTCGACCGAAGCCCACGACGACTCGCCGTCCGCCTTCTCCTTCGAGATGATGCCCTCGGTGAGCGTGTACTCAGGATCGCCGAGCGGGAAACCGGCCGCATAGACATCGGTGCCGGGGGACAGGTCGCCGTCGTCCCATTCGAGATAAGGGAACCCGGCGCCGTCGATGTCGATCACGGCGAGATCGGAGCACTCCGAAACACCGAGGACCTTCGCATTGCGAGGCTCGTCCTCTCCCTCCACGTAGACCTGGAGGAAAGCAGCGCCGGTAACGACGTGGTTGTTCGTGACGGCGATGCCGGACGGATCAATGATGAAGCCCGAACCCGAACCGGCTGCGTTGTAGATCATTCCCTCCTCAGGATCGACAAAACTGCCCTCGGCCACGATCCGGACCACCGCACCCTTGACCGCTTTCAAACCGTCGACGGCCCCCGACGCTTCCGTCGTCGTACTGCCGGCCGTCGTGGTGGTGCTCTCTGCGACCGTGGTTGTGCTCCCGACGGGAGCAGCTGTGGTCGTGGAGTCGTCCGCTCCTGAACTGCAGGCTGCAGCGAAGAGAAGCAGCGAGAAGACGAGGGCGATCCGGCGCTTCATGGCAGACGACATGCGTTACTTCCTTCTTGGTCGGTGGCCCGCGATGTTAGAGGCACGATTCTCAGGCTCAGTGCATCGGCCACCGAGTCTCGGCACTTGAGCTTCGCGCGCCGGGTCCGAGCGACCTTCTGAGATAATTCTCATCCGGCTTCGACCTGACAAATCGGATCGGTCCCTAGCCTCATGCCCATCGTCTTTCCGAAAAGGATCTCAATGAAACGCCTGCTTGTCCTGATCGCCGCCCTCGCACTCGGCCTCGCCGCCTGCGGAGGCTCGTCCGCCCCGGCCGCGACCGTCAACGGCACCGAAATCACCGTGGACGACGTCAACGGTCTGTTCTACACGGTCGAAGAGGACTTCACCCCCGAGCAGATGGCCACCTACCTGGGCACACTCGTGCAATGGACGGCCGTCGAACAGCATGCCGAGAATGATCTCGGATTCGTTCCGACCGATGAAGCACTCGACGCCGAGGTCGACTCGATCCTGCTCGATTCCGGTTTCACCGGCGACCTCGAGACGTTCCTCGAACAGCAGAACGTGTCCGAAGAGGGGCTACGAAGCTACGCGGCGCAACTCCTCATCGAAGACGCAGCATCCGAGTCGCTGGCCGACACGGTCCCGAAGCCGACCGAAGCCGACGCCCAGGCCGCGATCGACGCCGATCCACTGCAGTTTGCACAGGTCTGCGCATCGCACATCCTCGTCGCAACCGAGGAAGAAGCACAGGCGGTCCAAGCCCGCTTGGACGCCGGCGAGGACTTCGCCGCCGTCGCTGCCGAGGTTTCGCTCGATACGGGGAGCGGTGCCAACGGGGGATCGCTCGGATGCGCTGCTCCGGCCCAGTACGTTCCGGAGTTCGCCCAGGCCACGATGGATGCCGAGATCGGCGTCGTCACCGAACCCGTCGAAACCCAGTTCGGATTCCACCTGATCCGCGTTGACGATCGCACGATCGCGACCGTCGAAGAGGTTCAATCGCTCCTGGAGGATCAGGCGGTCTTCGCCGCCGTTGATGCCTGGTTGCTCGACGGGATTACGAGCGCCGACGTCACCGTCGACGAGCAGTACGGGACCTGGCAGACCGACCCGACGCCGCAACTCCTTCCGCCTGCCTGATCCGGCGACGGTACCCGCTCCGCATGACCGATACGTGACGATGTGAACCGACGCAATCGCCTGTTCGCGGTGATGGTGTCGAGCTTCGTCCTGCTCGGAATGCCGATGGCCGCGATGGGTGTGGCGTGGCCGTCCGCTGCGGATGACCTCGGCCGTTCGCTCGGTGAACTCGGACTGGTCACGCTGGCGTACGGTGCCGGATACACGGCGTCGACGCTTGCGAGCGGAGAGCTCACGCACCGCTTCGCTATTGGACCACTGCTCAAGATTGCCGCGTTGGTCGCCGCGGGAAGCCTCGCGGTGCTGGCCGCTACATCGCTGTGGCCGGTGTATCTGCTGTCTGTGCTGCTACTCGGCATCGCCGGCGGGACGTTGGATTCCGGGGTGAACTCGTATGTGGCCGTGAACCGCGATGCCCGATCGATGGGCATCATCCACACCGGATTCGGTGTCGGCTCGGCGATCGGTCCCTTGCTCATCACGATGCTCCTCGCTTTGGGCGCATCTTGGAGACTCGCCTTCGGGGCTCTCGCCGTCGCGGACCTGATTCTCGCGGCCGGTTTCATCGCGACCGTCGGTGTGCTCGGCGGTCCCGAACGACCTACAGGCGATCGACCGTCGCTCGGGCCGAACGGGCAGATCATGGCGCTCTCGGTTGCCGTCTTCTTCTTCTACGCCGGAGTCGCGGCGGGAACGGGCGCATGGGCATTCAGCTTCCTCACGGAAGGTCGGGGGGTCGACGCGACGGTTGCCGGCGTGGCCGTGGCCGGCTACTGGATGCTCCTGACCGCGGCACGTGCCGCTCTGGGCGTTCTGGGCGATCGGATTGATGCGGCGCGTGCATTGACGATCTCCGGCATCGCCACAGCAGCAATCCTGGCCGTCGCCTGGATCGTGCCGGTGCACTGGATTGCTGTCACGGCGATCGCCGTATCGGGCTTGGCCCACGGATCCGTCTTCCCTCTCGAGATGGTCTTGACGGCGCGCCGCTTCGGTGACGAGTACACGCCCTGGGCGGTGGGATACGAGATAGCGGGAGCGAATGTCGGTGTCGCTCTTCTCACCGGAGGCATCGGGTTGTTCGTGGCGTGGTGGGGGGCCGGAGCTATCGCTCCCGGACTGTTCGTACTCGCCTTGCTGCTGCTGATCTCGCTCGAGGCCCTCAGGATCCGTTCGGATCGCCCGCTCCTCGAACCCCGGTGAGGAGTTACACGGCCGGACAGTACCCCGGTCGCGTCGAGGACGACCCGATGGGGGATGCAACCATGAAGGGGGGCGAGCCGACCGATGTGGCCGGCCGTTGATACTGCGCTCAGTTGCCCCGGCCGATGCCGGCACGGAACTCGGCGAAGATGTCTCGGCACTGCTCGTCGGCGGCGATGAAGTCCGGATCGGTTGGATCGAACGGAAGCTCACCGCCCTGCATGAGTGTGGCCAAGTCCAGACGATCGGGCATGTCACTGAAACCGTTGTCTCTCATGCATGCGGCGTATTCGAGGAAGGTGTCGTTGAACTCCGCCGTGTTGAAGTCCGGGAGACCGAGCACGACACCTTCGAGGAGGCCACGGCAGGACTCCCCGGCTTCGAAAAGGGCGTCGCGGTCCACGGCTTCGGGGTCTTCGAATTCGAATCTCGGGTACCCGTCCTCGTCGACGACGGGATCGGGGAAGTCGACCCCCTCATCACGCATGCACTGGCTGAATTCGATGAGCGCCTGTTCGTCGCTCGTCGGCGACGTGGTCGACGTGGTCGACTCCTGATCGACAGTCGTCAGCGACGCCACTCCGGTGTCGTCCGCGCTGCTGCAGGCCGCGGCGATGACGGCGAATGCGAACACGATGATGGTGAGGCGACGCATGGTTCTGCTCCAGCTTGCTCCCCTTCACGGTATCGCGCAGAGCAGATACTGGACACCGTCGTGACGCAGCAAAGCCCCTGACGGGGCGCATGGTTCCAGATCACCTCGATGGGTGCGGGTCTATGGACCCGGTGCTTCGCGCCGCAGGGGCTCTGCTGTCAACGACTCAATCGTCGCGCATCCGAATCGGAGTGTCCAGGACCATTGGTCCTTTGATCCGGTCGATCGTGCGTCAGGGTAGGGGTCGCCGTCCGGATGGAATGGTGACCGTTGGGTAGGCTCTCGATGAACGGTGAGAGGACGGGATCGGTGGACGACTGGATCGCCAAGGAGGGCTACCCGGGTCGGGGAGGGGCCACCCACTTGGAGGGGCTCGACGCCGTCAACTTCGCGATCTACTCGAAGCATGCCACGTCGGTCCGTCTCAACCTGTACCGGCACGAAGACGTATCGGTGCCGTATTTCACCTACGACTTTGACCCGATCTCGAACAAGACCGGGCGGATCTGGCACTGTGTCATTCCAGCCGCGATCGTGGAACAGGGCTCGTACTACGCATACACGATCGATGGTCCGTTCGATCCATTCCGCGGTCTGCGCTTCGATCATGACAAGGTCCTTCTCGATCCCTACGCGAAGGCCGTCTACTTCCCGCCGGGTTTCGATCGGGATGCTGCTCGCACCGCGGGTTCGAATGCGGGGAGGGCTCCGCTCGGCGTGCTCTGCTGCACACGTCCCCAATACCAGTGGATCGGGGATCGGCGGCCGAGGATGCACGGACACGACCTCGTTATCTACGAGGCCCATGTGCGTCACTTCACACGCGACGCCTCCTCCGGCGTTCCCGAAGGTCGCCGTGGCACGTACGCCGGATTCATCGACAAGATCCCCTATCTCCGGGAACTCGGTGTGACGGCCGTCGAGTTGATGCCCGTGTTCCAGGCCGATCCGCAGGAGGGTTCGACCTGGGGGTATATGACGCTCGCCTTCTTCGCATTGCACGGCCAGTATGCGCGATCGGCCGACGTCGGTGAACAGCTCGACGAGTTCCGCGACCTCGTGAAAGCGTTGCATGCGGCCGACATCGAGGTGCTGCTCGACGTCGTCTACAACCACACCACGGAGGGCGATCACACAGGACCGACGTATTCGCAACGCGGCATCGACAACACGACCTACTACCTGCTGGAGGAAGACCGCAGGTACTACCGGAACGACACCGGCACCGGCAACATGATCAGAACCGACAACTGGTTCGTTCGGACGTTCATCCTGGACAGCCTTCGCTACTGGGTTTCCGAGATGCATGTCGACGGCTTCCGCTTCGACCTCGCCTCGATCTTCACGAGGAGGGGAGACGGTTCGATCAACCTCGAGGATCCGCCCATCATCTCCGCCATCCGTGCCGATCCGACGTTGCGGGATGTGCGGCTGATCGCGGAGGCCTGGGATCTCGGCACGTATCAGCTCGGGAAGGCGTTCCCCGGCGTCTACTGGACTCAGTGGAACGGAAAGTTCCGCGATGACGTGCGGAGCTTCGTTCGCGGCGATGAAGCCACGGTGCCGGCCCTGATGCGTCGAATCTACGGTAGCGACGATCTTTTCCCGGACACCCTTCCGGACTCGTATCGTCCGTACCAGGGGGTGAACTTCGTCACGGCCCACGACGGTTTCACGCTCTACGACCTCGTCTCCTACAACGAGAAACACAACGAGGCGAACGGGCACGACAACGCCGACGGCACGGACGACAACCGATCGTGGAACTGCGGGTGGGAGGGCGACGTCGATGTGCCAGAAGAGGTGGTGGCGCTTCGGCGTCGCCAGGCGAAGAACTTCGCAGCGATCCTGATGCTCTCGAACGGTGTCCCGATGTTCCGGATGGGCGACGAGTTCCTTCACACCCAGGGCGGCAACAACAACCCCTACAACCAGGACAACGAGACGACGTGGCTCGACTGGTCACGCGCCGATGAGTTCGCTGATGTGCACCGGTTCTTCCGGAAGATGATCGAATTCCGCAGGGCCCATCCGTCGATCGGACGCAGCACGTTCTGGCGCGACGATGTGACCTGGTTCGGCGCCGAAGGCCCTCCGGATCTGTCCGACCATTCGCACAGCATCGCCTACCTGCTGAGCGGCGCATCGGAAGGTGACGATGATCTCTACGTGATGCTCAACGCGTGGACGGAATCGATTCCGTTCGCCATCCAGTCACCGGGGGATTGGCGACGAGTCGTCGACACGGCGCTGGAGCCGCCGGACGACGTGGCCGAGGATCTCGTCGGGAATCCGGTGGGTTCGCCGATCTACACGGTGGGGGCCCGGTCGATCGTCGTCCTCGTTCGAGCATCGGACTGAGTCCGGCGAGGATCCGGCGTTCGTCTACAAGTCGCCCTGGATCTCGCGAAGGAACTCATCGACCGCTCGATTGCCGATCGTCTCACCGTACCGCTTGTCGAGCAGTTCGCGGAGGTGCTGGATGACCATCTCGCGCTCGTCATTTTCGGATTTGGTCGATACAGGGAGAACCTGCGCCCCGTCGATCCACGGTTTCGATTCAGATCCCCAGGGAACGAGGACCAGCCAGGACCACACGGTGTTCCGTCCGGAAACCGCCGTCTTGCGGATGAGGCCGACGCAGGAGTAGGGAAGGGGCGTCCAGCCCATCGTTCGGATGAGATCGCGGCCGTCGGGCATGGATGCAGCGTCGTCCATCGGTCCTCACTTCAGTCGGGAAGTCGACACGCTAACGCCCACGGAGATCAACGGAACGAAGCCGACCGGCACGCGGAAGACGGGGCGGCAATGTCGCCCCGTCCACAGCGGAGAGTTGGCGCCGTTCGGAGTCAGACTCGCCGTCCGCTCCCCCCGTCCCGGATGATGTTTCCGGGTCGCAGCGGCTTCGAATCTGATCCGGTTGGTCAGATCTCTCGACAGAATCATGATGCGCCATCCGAGAGGAACCCGCTATCGGGGTTCACCCCGATGTGCCCTGCGAACCCAGGGCTCGTAGGTGCGTATAGGTGCTTCTACAGCCCGGCGTTCGCAGGTGCTCGGACCGTCAATCAGACGAGGTGCGCCGGCCGGTGTCTTCGGGACGCACGAAACCGGTGTCGTACGCCAGGGTCGACAGTTCGTGGCGACTGGCAACCCCGAGTTTGTCGAAGATGTGACGCATGTGCGTTTCGAGCGTCTTCACCGAGATTTGCATGCGCGACGCAGTCTCCCGATAGGTATACCCGCGTGCGATGAGGCTCACGACCTCCCGCTCCCTCGGGGTGAGCTTTTCGATCCCTGCCGCTTCGGCGATCCCCTCATCGATGTCGAGCAGGTACCCGGCAACATCGGGAGAAACGGGCCGCTGCCCAGCCGCTGCGGCAGCGACGAGGTTGGGAAGGTCGGGGCCGAACGTCGCTTTCGTCACGTAGCCGTCGACACCGGCTCTGAGCAGGCGTACGACATCCTCGCGTGCTGCCGAGACGGTGAATGCCAGGAATCGGATCGATGGATGACAGCGATGCACCCCTTCGACGACCGAGGCGCCGCCGCCCCCCGGGAGACGCACGTCCAGCAGCACTACATCGGGAACGCGATTGCAGATCATTTCGATCGCATCCATGGCGTTGTCCGCTTCGCCGACGATGTCGAACCGATCTTCGAGATAGTGCCGGGCCCCGGCCCGGGCGACGTCGTGGTCGTCGACAAGGAAGACGCGAAGTGGCTGGGTCATGAGAGGCTCCCGGAGCAAATCTCGACCTCGGTTCCTTCCCCGGGGGTGCTGTCGATGTTGACGAAACCGCCTACGGCTTCCATACGGGACCGGAGCGAGTGGCGCAGACCGCGACCCTCCTCGACGGCGGCCGGGGAGAAACCGACTCCCCGGTCCCGGATGTAGATGTGGATCCGCCCGTCCCTGACCTCGGCATAGAGGTTGATCAGCGGTGCCCCGGAGTGGCGAGCTGCGTTGGTCAGCGCTTCGCGGGTCGCGTCCACCGCGGCGGCAACCGGCGGTGTCAACGGTGTGTCTTCGCGAATCACCACCCGGATCTCGATCCCATACAACTCCTCGATCTCGTCCCGGACGGCCAACAGGGAGGCCTCGAAGCCGCCCGTATCCGAATTCCTGAACCTGGTGATCAACCGATCCACAGACCGCTCTTCGCTTCGAACGAGGAACCGGACACGCTCCGGATCGTCCGCATCGGTCCGAATGACCTGGAGCGTCTGGAGGACGGAGTCGTGGAGTTCGTTGGCCAGAGCCAGCCGCTCCTCCTGGCGGGCTCGTTCGGACCGTTCCTCCTCGAGAGCGGCTTCGGCTTCCCTCCGTCGAGCGTCGTTGCGTCGGAGCGTGTCGATCGTCCACCCGAAGATGACGGCGTAGACGATGAACACGAACGCCCCCGTTGTCGCGACGAGCGAGCGGCCGGACAGGAGGAACCCGATGATCTGCTGGACGGCGAGGACGATCGCTGAGGCAACGGCGAGGCGCATCCCGCCGGCGAAGGCCGCGACGGCGAGCCATGAGATCGGGTACCCACCGTGGAAGAGTTCGCCGGCCCCGGAGACGAACGAAGCGCTCGCGACGAGCAAAGCAACGACGCCGTCGAGAACGGCGAACCTCCATGAGCGCATCGTCAGCGGAGTCCGGGCGGCACGAATCGTGATGAAGGTCCATCCGGCCGCCAGGATCTCGGCCGCGGCGACGATCGCCAGGTTGGCCGCATCGTCGGTGAGCCACGTCACGACGACGAGCAGTGTCATCCAGACGAATCCGAGCACCCGGACGTAGAGGACGAGTTTGACGAGCGTCGTCTCGATCTGCGGTACCGGCGCTGCGGTTGGTTCGCTTGCGGTCACGGTGTAACCGTACCGCGGCGACCGGCCCCGGGCGACCGTACATCAGACGTTGCGCAGCTCCTCCACGAGGGGTGCGAAGGCGTCCAACTTCGCTAGAACCTCGTCCGGCGAGCGCGACGGGACGGGGAGAACGGCTCGCTCAACGCCGAGATCCGCGAGGTCTCGGAGCGTATCGCCGTCGGCCCGTGCCCCGAATACGCCGATGGTCAGCGAGCCGGGGTTGCGGCCGGCTGCCACCATCGCCGCGCGTAGACCGTCGAGTTTTGTGGCGAACTCGTGGCGCCCGGCGATGGGCATCCAGCCGTCACAGAACTCCGCAATGTCTCGGAACGTCTTCGGTCCGGCGCCGCCTCCGAGCACGATCGGCGGATGAGGCTTCTGCACGGGCTTCGGCCACGACCACGAAGGCTCGAAGTCAACGTGGTCGCCGTGATACTCGGCGACGTCGTGTGTCCAGATCTCCTTCATCGCCAACACTCGCTCGCGCAGGACGGCCCGCCGTTCGAGGTACGCGACGCCGTGATCCGCCAACTCCTCCTTGTTCCATCCGTAGCCAATGCCGAAGATGACCCGTCCGCCGGAGATGACGTCGAGGGATGCAACTTCCTTGGCGAGCCAGATCGGGTCGCGCTGGGCGACGAGTGTGATGCCCGTGCCGAGGATCAGCCGCTCCGTGGTCGCGGCGATGGCTGCAAGGGCCACGAACTGGTCGTGGGTACGCCAGTACATCTCGGGGAGGGGCGGAGCTCCGGGAGTGCCGCCCCACGGCGTCGTGCGCGAGGTCGGGATGTGGCTGTGCTCGGGGAGCCAGAGGGATTCGAACCCCCGCTCCTCGACGGCCCGGCCGAGATCGACCGGTTGGATCGTCGTGTCTGTGGCGAAGATGGAGATACCGATGTGCATGGCCCCCGAGGCTAGCGCCCACCCCCGACACGAACCCAGGGTTCTCTGCGCCCTATTTGGCGTCCCGGGCCCGCGGTTCACGAGGCTCTCCATACCGCGGGCCCGGGACCGCGTATACAACGCAGAGAACCCTGGGTTCGTGACGTTCTACGATTGGGGGATGGAGAACAATGGACGACCGCTCGCCGTCGGAGTGCAACTACCCGAGATCGAACGACCGGTCCGGTGGCCGGAACTGCGGGACATGGCTCTCGCGATCGAAGACCTCGGGTTCGATTCGATCTGGATCGGGGACCACCTGCTGTATCACACTCCGGATGGACCGGCCGGACCGTGGGAGGCCTGGTCGATGCTTGCGGCGCTTGGTGCCGTCACCGACCGGGTGCTTCTCGGGCCGCTCGTCGCGGCTACGAGTTTCCACAGTCCGGCGATGTTGGCGAAGAAGGCAACGACCGTGGACGAGATCTCCGACGGCCGGCTCGTCCTCGGTCTCGGAGCCGGGTGGAACGAGGTGGAGTATCGGGCTTACGGCTATCCGTTCGACCACCGGGCCTCCCGGTTCGAAGAAGCGTTCACGATCATCCGCACACTGTTGAGAGATGGCGAGATCGACTTCGACGGCCGCTACTACACGGCTCGCGACTGTCAGCTCGTTCCCCGAAGTCGACCCGAAGGACCGCCGATCATGATCGGCTCCATCGGGCCGCGTGTGCTGGAGGCAACACTCCCGCACGTCGATCTCTGGAACACATGGCACGCCTGGCACGGCAACACCCCTGAGGGATTCGCCCGGCTGAACGGGACGATCGACGAAGCCGCACGTGCCGTCGGCAGGAATCCGTCGGAAATCGGAAGAACGACCGCCCTCTACTGGCAGTTCGAAGGCGGTGTGGGTCGTCGGCAGGGTGATGAGGAGCAACACTCGGCGGCACCTCGATCAGGGTCACCGGCCGAGCTGGCCGAAGTGTTGCGATCACTGGCCGCCCTCGGGGCGTCGCACGTCCAGCTGGTCCTCGATCCGATCACGGCGGCGTCGGTTGAACAGGCGTCGCGGGCGCTCGAACTTCTCGACTGAGAATCGACTTTCGACCCTGGCCGGTTCTGTTCTGAACCGGCAGGCTGGGGGTGGCGAATCGGAGCGGCACCATGTGTTTCTCACCTGAAGTCGATCTCGCTGCCGGACTCGTTATCGGAGCGATCGGGATTGATGCCCTGCGACACGTGGACAATCGGAGGGATGTGGCGATCGCCTCCGTTCCCGTCGTGCTCGGCGCACACCAGTTGATCGAGTCGGTCGTCTGGGGAGGCCTGCAGGGACGGGTACCCGAGGTTGCGGGCGAAGTTGCACTCGTCGCCTATCTCGTCATCGCTCTGGGCGTCGTCCCGGTGCTGGTTCCGTGGGCGGTGAAACAGACCGAACGGGATCCACGGCGAAGATCGATGATGACGCCGTTCGTTGTGCTCGGTGTCGTCGTCGCGGCCGTCCTCGTTTTCTCTCTCGCCGACGCCCCGTACGGGGCCAGTATCGGAGGACGATACGTTTCCTATAGCGTCGTCGTGATCGGCGGCGGAGTCACTGCAGGAGCGTACGCCGTGGCGGTATGCGTTCCGTTGCTGCTGTCTTCGTCGAACATTCTTCGGGTGTTCGGGGTCTTCAACGCGATCGCGTTCTTCGCGCTCTCGACGCTCCTTGTGACCGGGTTGATCTCCCTCTGGTGCGTCTGGGCTGCCGTCTCGAGCATCGTGATCGTCCGCTACCTCCACGGATGGTCAATCGCCGAAGAGCCGTCGCGGACAGGCGCGAGGCCCGTCGATCGGCTCAACGGCAGACACGTGTAGCGTTCCTCGAATGCACGCCAAGGTCCTCACAGCGCTCGTCGCCGCATCCGCCGGTTGGGGCATGGCGGGCGTGGGGACGCGATTCGTGTTTTCAGAGGGGGTATCGACCTTCACCGTCGTGATCGCGAGAAGCGTCATGGCGACGCTGGCGGTGTTGACGATCGCGCTCATTCATCGAGAGAGGGTCTCCCGTCGGGCGTGGATGGACGGATCGATTATCGGGGTGCTTCGGGTCGGATTCGTTCCTGCGTTGTTCATCTCGTCGCTGCAGTACATCTCGGCCGGTGTTGAAGGGATCTTCATCACACTCATTCCGGCCACAACGGCGGCGATGGCGGCGGCGATGCTCGGCGAGAAGCTCGATAGAAGACAGGTCACGGGTCTCGCGATCGGCCTTCTCGGAACACTCTTGATCGTCTCGTCTGGTGATTCGGGAATTGCCGGGGACGGAGGCGATGTTCGTGTCGGCGCGATGTTTGCTCTCGGCGGTGTGATGGCGGGCGCGATGAGTGGCGTGCTCAGCCGCAAGTATGCCCCCCGACATCAGACGACGGAGCTCGCAGTCCCGATGTTCGTAGTCGGCTCGGTCGTCGCCGTCGTGCTCGGATACCTCCTGAGGGATGTCGACTTCGTGAGCGTCTCCACCGTTTCTTGGGTGGTTCTGATTGCCCTCGGTCTCGGGAGCACATTCCTCCCCTTCTTCGCGACACTCTTCGCGTCGCGGCACACATCGGCTGCGCGGGTTGCTCTCACGGGATACGTCGCTCCGGTGATCGGTGTGATCGCCGGTGTGGTTCTGCTCGGAGAGGTATTGACCGTGACGATCGTCATCGGCGCCTGCCTCGCGCTGATCGGTGTCGTCGCCGTCGGAAGGGTCCGTCGGCCGGACCTCGTCACTACCACGTAGCCGGTTCCGGGCTCACCGGTCTCTACCCAGGACGATCCGATGGTGTCCGGGATGCACTCCCCGGATCAGCTGGCGTCGAGGTGCGACGCGGCGCGCAAGATGCGTACATTGTCGGTCGTATAGATGGCGAGAGCGATCCATACGAGGACGAATCCGAGCCACTCGCCGGGTGCGACGACTTCGCCGTAGATGACCACGCCGACGAGGAGCTGCAAGGTCGGCGCGAGATATTGAAGGATGCCGAGCGTCGACAGGGGAATCCGCTTTGCGGCAGCTCCGAAGAGGAGGAGTGGGAAGATCGTGACGGCGCCGGCAGTGATCAATAGGACCGTCGTCGACGGCGACGTGCCGAGGAATCCCGTCCCATCACGAGCGAGCACGATGAGAAAGACGGCCGCGGGAGCCGCGATGAATGCTGTCTCCATGAACAGGCCCTCGAACGTCGGCGCCGCAGACACGCGCTTCTTCAACAGTCCGTACGTGCCGAAGGAGAACGCGAGGACGAGGGAGATCCACGGCAGGGCGCCGACGAGGATGGTCATCACGGCGACCCCCACCGTCGCGACGGCGATGGCCACACGCTGCGCTGCGCTCAGATGTTCGCGGAGGATGATGACACCGAGCGCAACGGAGACGAGCGGATTGATGAAGTATCCGAGAGAAGCATCAACGATGTGCCCTGCCGTGATGGCCCACACGAACACGCCCCAGTTGACTGCGAGCAGGAGGCCGGCAACCAGCGCAGTGATCGCCGTGTCTCGCGAGCGATACGCGCTGCGAAGGATCGAAAGACGCCCACGGCCGACGATGATGAGGAACAGCAGCGGTACCGACCAGACGATCCGATGGGCGAGGAGTTCGAGTGCCGGGACGAAGTCGAGGGTTTTCCAGAAGATCGGGATGATGCCCCAGAAGACGTAGGCCGCCACGGCCAGCCAGATTCCCTTTCGTTGCTCCAAGGCTTCCCCTTCTCGTAGCCCACCAGTGTCGCAGACGCCGGGTGCTTGCCGATTCTGCGGTCGAGCCGGCGGCCGTGTTCCAAATCGTTGGAGAGCGACACGACGATGCCGCCACGGACGCGGGAAGCCCTATCGTCATGCCATGTCCCAACTCATCGATACCCTGTTGCTCCTTGCGCTTCCCGCTTCGGGAAAGTCGGAGATTCGCCGATACCTCGAGCATCTTGATCCGGGGGTTGCCGCCGAGGACTTCCACCTCGGACCGACGACCCAGCTCGACGACTATCCGTACGTGCATCTGATGCGCCGGATCGACGAAGAGTTGACGGCGATGGATGAACCGCCGATCTACTGCGCCGACGCCGCTTCACCGTTCCTCGAGCAGCTGGATTGGGGGACACTCATCCACCTGCTGAACGAGGACTATCGGTCGCTGGGTTCAGAGATGCCGCGACCGTCATCGGCGTCGTCATGGCTCTTCGGTCGCATGGACAACGCCCGGCGCGAGGTGGGTGCCGAGCCGAGCTTGGGGAAGTTGCCGATTCACACGCGGCAAGCTTTGGACGAGGCTCTTGATGATGAGTCCATGGCGATCTGGCACGATCTGTCGCAGACTGCATCGGGATGGGTTCCGGGGAACACCGTTGTGATCGAGTTCGCCCGTGGCGGACCCGCCGGGGCGTCGCTGCCACTCCCCGCCCCATACGGGTACCGGTATTCACTCGGCCAGCTGTCGGATGAGATCCGGTCTCGTTCGTCGATCCTGTTCGTATGGGTCACCCCGGAGGAGAGCCGGAGAAGGAACGAGGAGCGAGCGCGTCCGGGACGTGCGGGTGACGCTTCGATCCTGCACCACGGCGTTCCCGAGGCCGTGATGATGGGGGACTACGGGACCGACGATCTTCCGTGGCTCATCGAGCAGGGTGGGGGAAGTGTCGTGCGCGTTGGGGAAGGTGACGATGTCTCCGAGATTCCGGTCGCCGTGTTCGACAACCGGTCGGATCACACGTCGTTCCTACGGGCCGATCCGGACGAATGGCCGGTGTCGGCCGTCAAGGCGTTGCATGCGGAGCTCAAGTCAGCGCTCGATCGTCTCGTCCGCTGATCCCCGGCGGCCGCTCGCTCATTCCGCGGGCCCGGGACGCCAAATAGGGCGCAGAGAACCCTGGGTTCGTGTCGTGGTAGGGTTGCGAACGTATGTTCGATGTTTCTCAATCTGAGGTTCCCTCCTGGTTGGAGGGATTGAACGATCGCCAGCGCGCTGCGGTGCTGCACGGCGACGGTCCGTTGCTCGTCATTGCAGGGGCGGGCTCCGGCAAGACCCGCACTCTCGCCAGCCGCGTCGCCCGTCTCGTCGACGAGGGCGTTCCCGCCGACCGCATCCTGCTCCTCACGTTCACCCGCCGGGCCGCCGCCGAGATGCTCCGGCGATCGTCGGCCTTGATCTCCAACCGGTCGGTCGGCCGGGTGTGGGGTGGAACGTTCCACGCGGTGGCGAACCGACTGCTCCGACAGTACGGCGCCGCCGTTGGCCTGCAGGACGGATTCACGGTGATCGATCAAGCCGACGCCGCCTCACTGTTCGGCATGATCCGGACGGATCTCGGCTATTCCGGGGCGACACGACGATTCCCGAAGAAGGAGACGATCGCCGCCATCTACTCGAGAACGGTCAACGCACGCACTCCGCTCACGGAGACGGTCGAAGAGCGGTTCCCCTGGGTGATCGATCACGTCGATGCCCTCCGTGAGATCTTCCGGGGGTACACCGCGAGGAAGAAGGATCACAACGTCGTCGACTACGACGATCTCCTCCTGTACTGGAATGCGCTGCTCGGATCTCCGGCGGGCGGGACGGTGCGAGGGCTCTTCGACCACGTGCTGGTCGACGAGTACCAGGACACGAACCGCAGCCAGGCGGAGATCCTGCGCTCGCTCTGCGGCACGGACGGCAATCTCACCGTTGTCGGAGACGATGCGCAGGCGATCTACTCGTTCCGCGGTGCAACCGTCGAGAACATCCTCGAGTTTCCCGACTCGTACGAGGGCGCGACCGTCGTGACGCTCGAACAGAACTACCGGTCGACACCACAGATTCTCGCTACCGCCAACGCCGTCATGGATGCTTCCCCGGAGATGTTTCCGAAGGCGCTTTGGACCGAGCGTGCCGCCGGTCGCATGCCGGAACTCGTCACCTGCTACGACGAAGCAAGCCAGGCGACGTTCGTGGCCGACCGGGTTTTGGAACACTTCGAGGCCGGTACTCCGTTGCGCGATCAGGCCGTGCTGTTCCGCACCGGCCACCACTCTGCCGGTCTTGAGATCGAACTGTCCCGACGCAACATCCCGTTCATCAAATACGGCGGGCTCCGCTTCCTCGAAGCAGCGCACATCAAGGATCTGCTCTCCATGCTGCGAATCCTCGACAATCCGAGGGACGAGCTCGCATGGAACCGGGTGATCCAGATGATCCCCGGCATCGGGCCGGCCACGACGATGAAGCTGCTCGATCACCTCGACGGCGAAGCAGCCGACGCCCGATCAGATCGGCTCGCCGTG
This sequence comes from Acidimicrobiia bacterium, assembly GCA_024762335.1. GTDB lineage: Bacteria > Actinomycetota > Acidimicrobiia > Spongiisociales > UBA5794 > JAHEEL01. The sequence continues at coordinate 25,336 of JANTHO010000012.1, forward strand.
TTCGTCACCGGTCGGTTCCCGGTCGTTGCGGAGGCCCGCCGACCGATGGAGGAGCTGCAGGCCGCCCTGGGGGACTGCCGCGGGTCGGAGACGGCGGAACCCGGGCCGGCTGAGCAGATCGAGCGGCTCATCCCGTTTTGTGTGCTCACGTTCGAGCGGGCCTACGACGATTCGACGGCCCGCCTGGCGGATCTCGGACAGCTGGCGGCGCTCGCCTCGGAGTATCGGACACGGAGCCGGTTCCTCACCGAGATCACCCTCGACCCGCCCGCGAGCACGAGCGACCTCGCCGGTCCGCCTCATCTCGATGACGACTATCTGATCCTCTCGACGATCCACTCAGCAAAGGGCGGAGAGTGGCGATCGGTGGTGGTGATTCATGCCGCAGACGGGAACATCCCGTCGGACATGGCGCTCTCGGATGCTGCGGGCCTCGAAGAGGAACGGCGCCTCCTCTACGTCGCACTCACCCGGGCGAAGGACCACCTCGCCGTAGCGGTCCCCCAGCGGTTCTACCACAAGCGCTTCGCAGCCAGCCCCCAACACAGCTACGCGTTGCCGAGCCGATTCCTCGACCCTGCGATGGAACACTTCGAAGCGGTGAGCGTGGGAATCCCCCAGCACGACGAAGGGCAGCTAACCGACACGATCGGAGAGGATCCCGTCGCCGACGTGCTCGAAGATCTCTGGCGCTGAACAGCAGCGTTCGCGGGTGGGAGCCGTCGGCGTCCACACCGTCCTACATCATCAACTAGGCAGGAGCGGCGGCAAGAGACGTTCTGAGAAAGGCATCGACGTCATCGAAGTATGGTTCGAAGCGATCGAGATCCGAATGTGTGCCGTTCGGAACGACGATGAGACGGCTCCCCGGCAGGCGTTCGTGGAGTTCGATCGAGTCCGTTGGGGGGATCACGGTGTCGTTCTCGCCGTGCATGAACAGAACGGGAACGGTGATGTCACCGACGCGGTTCCGTGGAGCGATCTCGTCGTACCGATGCCCGATCATCCGTTCGACAACCTGGAGGATGAGCCAGGTGATCGGAGCCGGGAACGGAAAGTTCTCCTTCATCATCTCGCCGGGGTGAGCGAACGAGGCGACGGCCACGACGGCATCCGGGGATTCTGAGACGGTTGCCGCGTAGAGCGACGCAGACGCACCGACTGAGTGTCCAATCACGCCCACGGCGGTCACGTCGTCGCGAGCCCGGAGCGTGGCGATCGCGGCCTCGAGGTCCTCCGCAAATCGAGGCATCGACATGAAGTCTTCGTTATCGGATTGCCCATGCTTGCGGGCATCCATGAAGAGGGCGTGGAATCCGGACCGGTGCAGACCGGGTCCGATCGGCAGCATGTCGGCGGCGGTGCCACCCCAGCCGTGGAGGACGATTACGGCCGGAGCAACTCCCTCGACTGGAACCCACCATGCGTGCAGACGCTTTCCGTTCGGCCCGTCGATCCACATCGTTGTTGCATCGAGGCCGAAGTCCTCGGGGATCTGGCCGACCTCGCGTTTGGGCGGCGTGAAGGCGCGTTTCAACAGGCGGGGCGCGGCGGCTGCTGCGACGCCGAGCAGGATCAGGGGGATGAGGAGCTTTCGCATTCGGCAGATGGTACGTCGATTCCGCGACTCTCCGGCCCCTACGTCACGGCCTGGAGGAACCAGACGATCGACATGCCGACGATGATGACGAGCGCCGTGTTCTTCGTCTTCCAGGCCACGAGGATGGCAATCAGGGCCGCCAGGGCTCGGGGGTTCGTCGACGGGGCGAGATCGAACCGTCCGTTCTGGAGGAGAACGGCCGGTGCCACGAGTGCGGCGAGGACCGCCGGTGCGACGAACTGGAGGGGCACCATCGCCCACTCGGGCACGGTCTTTCGACCGACGGCGGCCACGAACGAGAGGCGGATCAGGTAGGTCCCGATGCCGATGATGAAGACGATGGCGACATTCATCATCGGATCACTCGGTGGGCTATCACGCCGGCGACGATTCCGCACACCGCTCCGATCATGAGACCGAGCCCGTAGGGAGCGCCGGCTGCTGCGACGGCGATTCCTCCGCCGACGACGGCAGCAACGAGGTCGGGCCGGCTCTTCACAGCGGGTACCAGGAGCACGAGGAAGACGAGTGGGATGGCGAAGTCGAGCGACCAGGAGTCTGGAACCTGTGCTCCGACGACGATGCCGGTGATCGTCGAGAGCTGCCACACGATCCACAACGTCACCGCAGCGCCCGTGAAGTACCACTGCTTGTACACCGGATCGTCGACGTCGTTGTAGCGGACGATCGACACGGCGAACGCCTGGTCGGTCATGACGTACGGGAGGGCGAAACGGGCGGGAGTGGGGAAGTCCTGAAAGTGGGGTGCGAGGGCCGCGCTGTACATGATGTGCCGGGCGTTGATGATCAGCGCGGTCGCGATCACGACGACCGTCGCCGCCCCGGCATCGATGAGGTCGACCATGGCGAGCTGTGCCGCACCGGCAAAGACGATCATCGAAGAGGCACCGCCGAGGAGCGGGCCGAGAGCCGAGCCGGCAGCGACGATCCCGAAGACGAGCCCGAAGGGAATCACCCCGAGCATCATCGGGGCAACGGCCTGCGCGCCATCCAGCATGCCGTTCCGACGCTGTGTGTGTTGGTTGCTCACGGTCCTCCGCCTTGAGGCGTCGACCCTAGGCCACCGGACCGAGCAAGATCGCTCGCCGGCCGCGCTCGTTCAGAGCTTCTTCCGCCGCTTGCGTTCACTCTCGGTCAGATACCGCTTCCGCACACGGATCGCGTTCGGTGTGATCTCGACGAGTTCATCGCCGGATATCCATTCGATGGCGAGTTCGAGCGTCATGTCCCGCGGCGGCTTCAACTTGATGGCTTCGTCGGTCGAATGCGTCCGTATGTTGGTGAGCTGTTTGGTCTTGGTCGGGTTCACCTGCATGTCTTCGGGACGGGACGCTTCCCCGATGATCATCCCCTCATAGACATCTGTATTGGGGCCGATGAACAGGTCGCCGCGTTTCTGGAGGTTGTCGAGGGCGAATCCGGTCGATGTACCGATGCGGTCGGCGACCATAGCTCCACCCTGACGGTGGGGCAGTTCTCCCGCCCACGGCATCCAGCCAGAGTGATGCTGGTGGATGAGCGCGGTGCCGCGGGTTGCCGTCATGAGGAGTGATCGGAAGCCGAGGAGGCCGCGTGCCGGGGCGGTCAGGCTCACGATGGTCCGACCGGTATCACCCGGTCGAAGGTCCGTTATCTGGCCCTTGCGCGGCGCCGCGGCCTGCGTGACGGTACCGACGTGTTCGTTCGGCACATCGATGACGGCCCGTTCGACCGGTTCGTGAGGGCGTCCGTCGACCTCACGAATGATCACTTCGGGTCGAGACACTTGGAGTTCGTAGCCTTCCCGCCGCATGGATTCGATGAGCACGGCGAGCTGAAGTTCGCCCCGCCCGGCGACTTCGATGATTTCCGGGGAGGCAGTTGCACCGATGCGGATCGAGACGTTGCCCAGCACCTCGCGATCGAGGCGTTCCTTGATCTGACGGGACGTGACGAAGCGTCCGTCCCTTCCGGAGAGGGGCGACGTGTTGACCCCGAACGTCATGCGTAGCACGGGCTCGTCGACCTGGAGCCGGGGGAGCGGTTGCGGGTCGGCCGCATCGGCGACGGTGTCTCCGATCTCGACTTCTGGGAAGCCGGCGACGACGAAGAGGTCGCCCGCAACGCGCTCGTCGACTTCGACCCTGCCGAGATGCTCGAAGCCCATCAGCTGGCTGAGCCGCCGCTTGATCGGGGGTTCTTCCTCATTCGCATGACACAGCGCCACCTGGGTTCCGGTTTTCAGCGTGCCCTGCACGACTCTCCCGATGGCGAGCCGGCCCAGATACTCGGACGCATCCAGGTTGGTCACGAGGGCCTGGAGCGGTGCCGTGGGGTCGCCGGACGGTGCGGGGATCGTTTCGACGATCGTGTCGAGTAGCGGCGTGAGGTCGCTGTCCTCCCCCGGGATGCCGGTGCCGACCATCGCCCGTCCGAAGCGCGCGATGGAGGAGATGATAGGGAACTCGATGTGCCGGTCATCCGCGTCGAGATCGAAGAACAATTGGTAGATCTCGTCAACGACCTCGTCGATGCGGGCGTCCGATCGGTCGACCTTGTTGATGACGACGACCGCCGGGAGACCCTGGTCGAGCGCCTTCGAGAGCACGTACCGGGTCTGCGGCATCGGGCCTTCCGCAGCATCGACGAGGAGGAGAACGCCGTCGACGAGCGTGAGGGCTCGCTCGACCTCGCCGCCGAAATCGGCATGCCCCGGCGTGTCGACGAGGTTGATCTTCGTGCCTTTCCACGTTACCGAGGCGGCCTTGGCGAGGATGGTGATGCCGCGTTCGCGCTCCTGGTCGTTCGAGTCCATGACCCGATCGACGCGCGTCTCGTGTGAACCGAACACGCCGGTGGCGCCGAGCATCGCATCGACAAGGGTCGTCTTGCCGTGGTCGACGTGCGCGATGAGCGCGACGTTCCGAAAAGAGGGGGAGGCCATACGCCAAGCGTATCCCCCCAACCGCCATACCCAGGGTTCTCTGCGCCCTATATGGCGTTGACAGCCCGCGGAATGAAAGGCGTTGCGAATCGCGGGCTCGCAACGCCAAATACAAAGCAGAGAACCCTGGGTTCGTGTTTAGTAGAGCGGATCTAGAGGGAGATTTCAGGGGTTCTTGAGGGCTGAGCGCGATGTTCGGGGCACACCGCCAGAGCAATCGGAAGGAGGCGGACATGAGGACTCTCCAACACCAAGGAGATGTGACGGTCGCACGACCGCAGCAGAGGTTGACGATGGGTCAGCGCACTGCCAGCGTTGTCGGAGCCGTCGTCGTCGGAATCGTCGCAGGATGGATCGCGTACCTCGTGCTGAGCCCGAATGGAGCGGGTTCTGCGATGACACCCGCAGAGATCGCCTCGGTCCGGGCTGCCGACATGGTGGTCTACCACGAAGCGCAGTGGCTCAGTGACCCGGCCAACGTTGCACAAGCGCGGGCCGCGCAGCTGCCGAGCCTGTACGCGGCGCAGTTCGCTTCGACACCTGAGGGCATCGCGATGCTGCGTGGCGCGGAGCTGCCGAGCCTCTACGCATCCCAGTTCGTGTCGACCCCGGCGGGGATCGCCGTGCTGAGAGCCGCGGAGCTGCCGGCGCTCTATGAGGCACAGTGGGCCGCATCGCCTGAAGGCATTGCGTTCCTGCGTGGCGCGGAGTTGCCGGCCCTGTATGGGGCGCAGTTCGCTTCGACCCCCGAGGGTATCGCCCTGCTGAGGGCAGCAGAGTTGCCGGCGTTGTACAAGGCGCAGTGGGCCGGAACCCCCGAGGGTATCGCGGTCCTGCGTGGCGCCGAGCTACCGGCATTGCACGAAGCGGCATGGCTTGATTCACCAGAGCAGATCGCCGCACGCCGTGCGGCGGACATGGTCGACTACTACGCGGGTCTCTTCGCTGAGAGCACGGGCGGTTGAGACGATCATCAAGCGGAGGGGCTCCGATAGGGGCCCCTCCGGCGCGCATGGACGCTCGACAGTTGCACGCGTAAGGTTGGGTGCAGCGAACCGGCAGGAATCGGGGGACCGCCTTATGGAGTTCCGGATCCTCGGTCCGATCGAGGTCCTGGACGATGGGGTTCCGGTGGATCTTGGAGCCCCGAAACAGAGAGCGGTACTCGCCGTCCTTCTTCTCCATGCGAACGAAGTTGTCTCCGCTGATCGTCTCGTCGATCTCGTGTGGGGTGAGGACCCTCCCCGGACGGCGGCGCATTCGGTGCAGATCTACGTATCCGAGCTTCGGAAGGCGTTCGCAGACAATGGCGAGGTGATCGTCACCCGCCGGCCTGGATATGAGCTTCGCGTGGATCCGGAGTCGATCGATGCACACCGATTCGCGGATCTCGTCGACAAGGCGACGGCAACGCTCCGTGACGGAGATCATGCCGCCGCCGGCATCGCTGCGGGGGCGGCTCTGGGCTTGTGGAGAGGATCACCGTTGGTCGACTTCGTCTACGACGACTTCGCGCAACGTGATATTGAGCGATTGGAAGAGATTCATGAGCGGGCCGTTTCGGTCCTGTGCGAGGCCCGCCTCGCTCAAGGGCATCCGCTCGAGGCCGTGCCGATGTTGCGAGATGCCGTCCGGCGCGATCCGTTGCGGGAAGAGCCGAGACGCCTCTTGATGCTGGCGCTGTTCGCCGGTGGGCGCCAGGCCGAGGCGCTGCGAGAATTCCGGGACTATCGGACGACGCTCGCAAACGAGACGGGCCTCGATCCGTCGCCCGAGCTGCTCCGGCTCGAGGAACAGATCCTGCTCAGGGATCCATCACTTGCCCCGACGATCGAGGAACCTGCAAGCGTTCACTCCGCTGAGCGCAACCCCTACAAAGGCCTCCGGGCGTTCGGCGAGGCCGACGCAGCGGACTTTTTCGGACGGGACGCACTCATCGAAGAGCTCCTCCTTGCCGCGACCTCTCCGCTGACCGCCGTTGTGGGACCCAGCGGGTCGGGCAAGTCGAGTGCTGTTCGAGCCGGTCTGATCCCCGCTCTGAGCGAAGGGGCGCTCAGTGGATCACACGATTGGGTGATCCTCACGATGCTGCCGGGACGACACCCCTTCGCCGAATTCGATGCGGCGCTTCGCCGCGTCTCGGGATCGCCGGTTGAGGCCACCGGCCCGGATGATGATGAGTCCATCATCCGGTCGATGCTGCGGTCCTTCCCGACGGAGTCAGCGTTGATGCTGCTCGTCGTCGACCAGTTCGAGGAGCTGTTCACTCTCACCGAGGAGATCACGCGGCGGGCATTCCTGAGAAACCTCGTCACGGTGATCGAGGAACCGAGGGGCAGAGTTCGAATCATCTTGACGGTCCGGGCCGACTTCTACGACCGCCCGCTGCTCTATCCGGAATTCGCGAAGCTCTTCACTGAGAATGTCGTCAATGTGATCCCGCTCACCCCGGCCGGGATCGAGGCTGCAGCAGTCGAACCAGCACAAAGGGTGGGCGTCGGATTCGCCCCCGACCTGCTCGCGCAGCTCGTTTCCGACATGACCGACCAGCCGGGGTCGCTGCCGCTCTTCCAGTACACACTCACCGAACTCTTCGACGAGCGGAACGAGCCGGTCATGTCGCTCGACACCTATGAGCGGATCGGCGGCCTCACAGGGGCCCTCAGCAGGAGAGCCGATGCCGTCTACGAATCTCTCGATTCCTCCGTGCAGGAAACGGCCCATGACGTGTTCCTCCGCCTCGTCAAGCCGACCGAGGACCGGTACACGCGGCGGCCCGTACCGGTACTCGATCTCGAGGCCGTCGGGGACGCGGCTGCCGTGTCGGCGATGCTCACACGGTTCGGGGAGGAACGGCTCCTGACCTTCGACCGGGACTCGCAGACAGGTGCCGCGACCGTGGAGGTGTCCCACGAGGCGCTCCTCGAGGGTTGGGGCCGTCTCGCCGAGTGGCTCGACGACGCACGATTCGACCTTGCCGAACTCGACGGCCTCATGGTCGGTGCAGCGGAGTGGGAGGCCGTTGGCCGCGATTCCGGCTATCTGCTGACGGGTGCCCGGCTGACCGACTACGAGGCATGGTCCGAGGCGACGACGCTCACGATACCGCCGACCGCCGCCGAGTATCTCGCTGAAAGCACCGAAGCCCGACGCCGGGCCGAGGAGGCCGAAGCCGAGCGCATCGAGCGTGAAGAGAAGGAGGCGCGCCGAGCTCGCACCCGCCTGTGGGGGATGCTCGCCGCCGTTGTTGCACTCATTGCCGTCGTGACGTTCGTGGTCCTCACAGCCATCGCCGATCGGCCGCCTGCGATCGCGTTTCTGTTTGAGGGACCGGACGGCGGTGGCTGGAACGATCAGATGATGAACGGTCTCGAACGCGGAATGGAGGACTTCGGACTCGACGTGAGTGTCCGAACCTCGAGCGGGTTCGGTGCCGGCTTCGAGTTGCAGCAATTGGTTGACGCCGGACACGATTTGATCATCAACGGCCGCGCCTCCGGCGACATGGATGCGGCCCTCAGTGTTGAGACATCGAACCCGGATGTGATGTTCGTACACCCGGACGTGGGCCGGACATTCGAGATCTTCGATCCCGCAATGATCGCCGACAACCCGAACATCTCATTCCCGGTCTTCCCCGCCAACGAAGGGTCGTTTCTTATGGGGGTCGTTGCCGCCCGCATGACGGAGACCGGTGTCGTCGGCTTCATCGGCGGCACGGACCTTCCGGTGATCCGCGAGTTCGAGGCCGGATTCGTGGCAGGGGTCGAATACGTCGAGGAGCAGGAGGGAACCGACATTGAGGTGATTGTCGACTACCTCTCCGTATTCGACATGTCGGGTTTCCTGTCGCCAACGATGGCCTACGAGTCCGCACGGGCGATGCATGAGCAGGGCGCCGACGTGGTCTTCACGGCCGCCGGCCAGTCGAAGTACGGCGCGCAGGATGCGGCCTGGCTGACGACGCGGGAGACGGGGATCCAACGCTGGCACATCGGCGTGGATCAAGATGAGTACGCGCCGGTTGCCACAGCCGCCGAGGAAAAGCCGGAGGAGCAGTACCACCCCACCGGTGCACTCCCCGGCGACATCCTGCCGCACATCCTCACCTCGATGGTGAAGCGGATCGAGCTGCCGGTCTACGACGCGCTCGAGGACTACGCGAACGAGCGGTTCCAAGGGGGGATTCGGGTGTACGGCCTCGCCGAGGGTGGTGTTGCCTACGCGACGAGCGGTGGCTACATCGACCATCTCGTTCCAGAGCTCGAAGATCTCAAGGCGAGGATCATCGTCGGCGAGATCGACGTACCCGAGTACGCGGATGGCTACCACCCATTCGGCAGTCCGGAAGACGGCTGATCCCGGCGGACCGCGGGCCGGCGGCGCCAAGCAGGATGCCGCGAATCCCGAGGTCGCGGCTATCGCTTGCGGGCCTTCCAGATCTCCTCGGCCGGCCAGCGTCTCGCCCACTCGATCGTCACGAACGGGTAGGCCGTCTCGGCGCCCTCGGATGGGCGCAGCTCGATCAGGTCGATGATCTCGAAGCCGTTGTCGCGCAGCAGGCGGATCCAGTCGCCGTGACCGAGGTGGAATTCGATCCCGTCGTCGTCCGGCCACTCGAACCGATGCATCCCGAAGTAGTCGCGGAGCATCGTTCGACCGGCGGGCACGTTCTCGTCGTCTTCGACGAAGAGCATGAGCAGCGTTGAGTTCCCGAGGAACACGAGGTCGCCGCCCGGGCGCAGCACCCGGGCCGCTTCCGGAACCCAGCGGTACGGATCCGACCAGATCGCCGCTCCGTATTCGGAGAGGACGACGTCGAACGACCCGTCGCGAAACGGGAGTTGCTCTGCGATACCGTGGATCAGCGGGAACCTGAGGCCGTGCTCTTCTTGTAGCGCTCTCGCCGTCGCCAGCTGCGCAGGGGAGTTGTCGAGGCCCACGGGTCGTCCACCGGCCCGCGCAACCCACGCCGAGACGTATGCGGTCCCACAGCCATCTTCGAGCACATCACGACCATCGAGGTCGGGGAAGAAACCGACATCGCTCTCGGGGATCCCCCAGAGACCCCACGAGGGTTCGGCGGCCCAGTTGCGTTCACCCGCCGGTGCGTACCAGTCGGCCTGAGCATCCCAGGCGGCCCGATTCGCCGCGACGTAGTCGGGCGTCGGTTCGGTCAGGGGGTGCCGCCGCTCAACCAGCGGACGAAGCCTTCGACGTGCCCGATCGTCATGGCGGCATCACGATCGCCGGCATCGGTGAGGACTCGCTGATACGCCCCCACCTCCTCCTCCAGCTGCTCGAGGGACCACGGACCGAGATCCTTCGCCGCGCCCTTCATCAAGGCCTGAGCATCCTCGACGGTGAAGCGGCCGGACGTGACCTCTCGGCCGACGATCAAGCCGGCGATCCGCTTGTCGTGCTCCTTGATCTTCAGCAGCTCGCGGACGTCGTCGAGATCGCGCACACCGCCGGCGGCGATGACGTCCTCGTCGACGAGGGATGTTGCGATCCGCAGGGCTTCGAAGTTGGGGGACTCAGAGAGCGCATCGCGCCCGACCTCGGCGATGAGGTAGGCCGCGGCTCCCGCCGAGGCGAGTTCGATCAGCGTCTCTTCGAGATAGCGGCCCGATCCGTGCTGCCACCCCTGTGTCACCAGTTCGAGTTCGTCGTTGACGTCGAGACTGACGGCGATCTTTCCCGGATGCGCCCGGCAGATCTCCCAGAAGAGCACCTGGTCCGTGACCGCGACTGTTCCCATGACGACCCGCCATGCACCGGCATCGAGCAGACGATCAACTTCGAGATGCGAGCGAACACCGCCACCGACCTGCAGGGGAACGTCGACTTCGGCGATCATCTCGCGGATGAGCGGCCGGTTCTTGTAGTCGCCGTTGATGGCGGCGTCGAGGTCGACGATGTGGAGACGGTCGGCGCCCTGTGCGATCCAACCGAGAGATCGGGCGACCGGATCGGCGTCGAGGTAGATGACCTCATCGAGGGTTCCGTGCGGGAGACGGACGGCTTTTCCGTCGAGGATATTGACGCGTGCATAGAGTTCCATGCCGCCACGCTACCAACTCTTGCGGCCCCAGAATCCGGCAATAGGCTTGTCGGCGTGAAATCCCTCCGGATGATCATGACGTCTCCTCCGGCTTCGGGCTGTGGACGTTGACCGGAAGGCTGTGTTCGATCGGAGGGTCAAGTACCGTGGCACCCATGCGTTATGGAGCTTTCATCCCCCAAGGCTGGCGTCTCGACCTCGTCGGGATCGGCAGGGCAGAACAGTGGCCGACGATGCTGGGCGTCGCGCGAACGATCGAATCTCACGGCTACGAGTCGGCGTGGGTTTTCGACCACTTCCACACCGTTCCCGTTCCCACCCAGGAGTCCAGCTATGAAGCATGGACGCTGATGGCGGCCCTGGCCCCGGCGACCGAAACGGTGCGGCTCGGGCAGATGTGCACATCGAACGGGTATCGGAATCCGGCCTACCTCGCAAAGATCGCCGCCGACATCGATGTGATTTCGGGCGGCCGACTCGAGATGGGGATCGGGGCGGGGTGGTATGAGCACGAGTATCTGGGTTACGGCTACGAGTTCCCCAAGCCGTCGGTGCGGATCGGGCAGCTCGAAGAGGGCGTCGAGATCATGCGGCGAATGTGGTCCGAGGATGAGGTGCATTTCGACGGGCGCTACTACCACCTGGAAGGGGCGATCAGCCGCCCGAAACCGGTTCAGGGGTCCATACCTGTTTGGGTCGCGGGCGGTGGGGAGAAGCTGACCCTTCGTGTCGCAGCGCGGTTCGCCGACTACACGAACTTCGGGTCCTCGGTCGACGAGTTCGTTCACAAGAGCGAGGTGCTCGCCGACCACATGAAAGTCGTTGGACGGGAGTTCGACGAGATCGTTCGGTCGTCGAACTTCACCATCATCGTCGCCGAGACCGAATCGGCGGTTGCCGAGAAGATCGACGAGTACGTGGCCAGGATCGGATCGGTCGCGGGCGACGACAAGGGTGAGATCGCTCGCGCCAGCCTCGACCGGCTGGGACTCGTCGGAACTCCCGATCAGATCGTCGAACAGCTCCGTCCGTGGGCGACGGCCGGTATGGCGTACTTGATCGGCTACTTCCCGGATGCGGCGTACGACACGGCGAGTCTCGACCTCTTCGCGAAGGAAGTGATTCCGGCGCTCCCATGAGCGATTCGTGTGGCCGTGTGCGCCCGGACTGGGTATCGTCAGCGGCGACCACGAATCCGGGAGGCAGATGATGCGAAGTCAGATATCGACGGGTCCCTCGCGGATCCGGACCCGTTCGGCCCTGCTCCTCGGCGGTGTGGTCATCGCCCTGTTCGCTGTAGCGTGCGGTGGCGGATCCAGCTCCAACACGGTACCGGAGAGCTCTGACCCGGCTGTTGCCCACGGTCAACAGATCACCGGCGAGTCATGCGGCGCCTGTCATGGCACCGACTTCAACGGCGTGAGCGGTCTCGGACCGTCGTTCTTCGACAACGCGTTCATTCAGAGCCAGAGTGACGCCGACCTCGTTGTGTTCATCAAGGAGGGTCGGCCGAACAACGCACCGGACAACGAGACCGGTGTCGCCATGCCGCCGTTCGGAGGCAACCCGAGACTCACTGATGACGACCTGAGTGACATCGTGGCATTCCTCAGGACGTTGCAGTAGGAGAGAGTCAAGAACCAAGAGCTAAGAAGTGTTCCGTGGGGAATCTTGGCTCTTGGCTCTGATCACACACCGGCCGTTTCGAGTTCCTCGTTGGCCTCTCTGTCCCAGACGCCCGTCTCGAGGTACTCGTTGATCGACGCCGCTGCGACCCGTCCCGCGCCCATCGCGAGGATCACGGTCGCTCCGCCGGTGGTGATGTCCCCGCCGGCGAACACGCCGGGCATCGTCGTGCGGCCCGTCGATTCATCGACCTCGAGCGTGCCCCATCGGGTCTGCTTGAGATGCGGTTCGGTTGCAGGCAGCAGAGGATTGGGGGAGTTGCCGATCGCGACGATCACGACATCGGCATCGAGATCGAAGACGTCGCCTTCGATCGGCACCGGTCGGCGGCGGCCCGAATCGTCCGGTTCTCCGAGTTCCATCCGCTGCAGGCGCACGCCGGTCAGCCATCCATCGTCATCGCCGAGGAGTTCGAGCGGTGAGACGAGGAAGTCGAAGACGATTCCCTCCTCCTTTGCATGGTGGACCTCTTCGACTCTGGCGGGCATCTCGGCTTCGGTGCGGCGATATGCGACACGAACCTCTTTCGCCCCGAGACGGAGCGGCGTTCGGGCGCTGTCCATGGCCGTGTTCCCTCCGCCGAAAACGACGACCCGCTTCCCGGTGAGGTCGAGGATCGGGGTCTCCGTGTCCTCGTGGAACGCCCCCATCAGGTTGACGCGTGTGAGGAACTCGTTCGCCGAGTACACGCCGATCAGATTCTCGCCTTCGATGTTGAGGAAGCGAGGCAATCCTGCCCCAACCCCTACGAATACGGCGTCGAAGCCCTCTTCGGTGAGCAGTTCTTCCATGGTGATCGTCCGGCCGATGATCGCGTTCATCTCGAATTCGACGCCGAGCTCCTTGAGGCCGTCGATCTCGGATTGGACGATGCTCTTCGGCAGGCGGAACTCGGGGATTCCGTAGATGAGCACTCCGCCCGGCTTGTGAAGCGCCTCGAAAACTCGAACCCGATGGCCACTCTTGGCAAGGTCGGCTGCACAGGCGAGGCCCGCCGGACCACTTCCGACGATCGCGACGCTTTTGCCGCTCGGTTCGACGTGCTCCACGGGTGGTTCGAGGCCGTAGGTGCGGATTGTGTCGGCGACGTAGCGTTCGAGATGCCCGATGGCGATCGGCTTGTGCTTCTTATCGAGGACACAGGCGCCTTCACACTGAGCTTCTTGCGGGCACACCCGGCCGCAGATCGCCGGGAGCAGACTATCCAGCCGGATCACGTCGGCCGCTCCACGGATGTCGCCCATGGCGACACGGTCGATGAACTGGTCGATCTGAATATTCACCGGACATCCGTCGATGCACGTCGGTGTCTTGCAATGCAGACACCGCATGGCCTCGACGGTTGCTTCTTCCGGGGTGAGCCCGATGTTGACCTCGTCGAAGCACGCGGCACGCTCGAGCGGATCACGGGCCGGCATCTCGATCCGATCGAGTTTCATGAGTTCTCTACGGGAGACCTTCATCAGGACATCGCCCTCCTCGCGCATGCCCCTCTGACCGGCGCGAGCAACTGTTCGTGATGCTCGTGGTCGAGAGACTCGAGGCTGCTCAACTGGCCGGTCTCAAAGGCCCGGTACGACGTGTTGCGACGTTGGAGCAGTCGGAAGTTGACTTCATGGGCATCGAACTCGGGGCCGTCGACGCATGCGAACTTCGTCTCGCCCCCGACCTCGACGCGACATCCGCCGCACATACCGGTGCCGTCGACCATGATCGGATTGAGGGACGCCACCGTCTCGATCTCACTCGGTCTGGTGACGTCGGCAACCGCGCTCATCATCGGAACAGGGCCGATCGTGAACACGACCCCGACCTCCTCGTCGGCGACGACGTCGGCGAGCGCCTCGGTGACGAAACCCATCCTCCCGTAGGAACCGTCATCGGTGCACGGGATCACTTCGATGTCGTGGGCCCGCAACTCGTTTTCGAGGAGGACGTACTCCTTCGTTCGGCCGCCGATGATGGCGATGACTCGATTCCCCTTCGCCGCCAGCGCGCATGCGATGGGATAGGCGATGGCGGTTCCCACGCCTCCCCCCACGACCACGGCGACCCCGTCGTAGCGGTTGATCTCGGAGGCCCGGCCGAGCGGTCCGGCGACATCGACGAGGCAATCCCCGGCTTCCAGCTCGCTCATCAGCCGGGTTGTGCGGCCGATCGCCTGCACGAACAGGGTGATCGACCCGGCTGCCGGATCGGATTCGGCGATCGTCAACGGGATCCGTTCCCCTTCGGGAGTCACTCGCACGATGACGAACTGACCCGCCCGATGCTTCTTCGCGATCTTCGGTGCTTCGACGACGATCCGCCGAACATCCGGGGCAATGGATTCCGCTTCCAGAATGGGATACATCGCTTCCTCCGAAACGACGCCCCGCTGCTCCGAGTGTGTCGGAGGCGAGACTTGTAATGGCTGCATTGCACGCGAGAACCGAAGAATCCGTCCCCGGAGTACGAACGGTAGAGGAATGACTGCGATAGAGCCAGATTCACGGCACTTCGACCCTTCACGGGACGCTCCGCAGCCGATACGCTCAAGGGAGAACACAAGGAGGTAGCGATATGACGACATGGGATCCGAAGACCGTTGTGGCGGGTGTAGATGGATCACGTGAGTCGATCGATGCGACCAAAGTTGCCGTCGACCTCGCCCGGTCCCGGTCGGCGAAGTTGATCATCGTGACCGTCGTCCGACCACCGGAAGGGTGGTGGGGAATCGTCGGTTCACCCCCTACGGCCGAGGCACTGGGCGACTCGCTCACCCAGGCCCAGCGGGACATTCTCGACCTCGTGCTCCGCTCGGTGAACCTTGGCGACGTCGACTACGAGACACAAGAGGAGATCGGCGAGCCGGCGTCGCGTCTCGTGAGCGTGTGTGTCGAAACGGACGCCGACTTGCTCGTCGTTGGTCGACGCGGCGCGGGATTGCTTCGCCGTCTCGTCGTCGGATCTGTGGCGAACCACGTCGTGCAGGAGGCACCGTGCCCCGTGCTGGTCGTGCCGTGATCCGGCGATGAGCGAGCGGTCGACCCGCTAGCTTCTCGCTTTGCCGAGCAGTCGCAGAATCTCCATGTAGAGCCAGATGATGGTGATCATCAGGCCGAACGCGCCGTACCAGTTCATGTACTTGGGCGCGCCCATCGCGACGCCCCGTTCGATCGAGTCAAAATCGAGGAGGAGGTTCAGCGCCGCAATCCCGACGACGAACACGCTGAAGAGGACACCGCCGATCCCTCCTTCCCAGACGAACGGGATCTGGACCCCGAATAGCGCGAGGATGAGCGACGCGAAGTAGAAGAGCGCGATCCCCAACGTGGCACCGATGATGACGGACCGGAGTTTGTTCGTGACGGTGATGGTTCGCGTGACGAACAAGACGAGCATCACGATGAACACCGCGACCGTCGCGAGAATGGCGGTAACGACGATCCCGCCCCACTCGTTCTCGTACGCCTTGCTCATCGCTCCGAGGAACAAGCCCTGAGCAGCCGTGTAGATGGGCGTGGTGATCACTGCGATCTTCGGCTTGAAGATCGTCACGATGGCGAGCACGAATGCGACAATCAACGCCCCGAAGCTCCAGAGGGGAAGCGCGCCCGTCGGTGAGGAGATCGCCCAGCCCCACGCCCCGGCGATCACGAGCAGGACGAGCATCAGCCCGGTATCTGCAGCGGTACCGCCGATCGTCATCCGATCCTCGCCGAATCCGGCGGGTATCGCGCGAGCGGATGATGCAGCATCGATCGTGGCAGTTGAGCCGGTACTTCCGAACTGCCGCCCGAGCGCGGGATTCGCCATTCGTCCTCCTCGGATGTGGGCGTGGGAGCCTAGGGTCGGCGATGAGCAAGATTCGCCCCGACGGGAACGGAGGCTCGTTGCCCGTGTGGGTATCCTCACGGTCTCGCTAACCAAGGAGACCTCGAGATGGGTCGCTCTGAATCCCTCGAAGTGTTCGCCAGCGCCTATCTGCACCGGGTCCCCGATGATGAGGAACCGACGATCGGGCCCGAGCAACTCTCTGCGGAGATCAGCTGCGCCTACGGTTTCTTCGACGGTCGGGGAGCGTCGGACCTCGCCGTTCGCGTGTTCGATCCGACGCCGGAGACCTGCGGGTACGCGGCGCCCGGGACCGTCATCGAGATCGTCACCGACGACATGCCGTTCCTCGTCGACTCCGTCATGGCCCGGCTCGGACGGCTCGGCTACACGACCGTCCGGCACTTCCATCCGGTCGTTGGAACCGTTCGCGACGAGAACGGGACGCTGGTCGAGGTTGCCGAGGGAAGAGGAGCGCGCAGACGGGAGTCGGTGCAGCACTACGAACTCGCCGAGACGCTATCCCCCGAAGAGGCCGACGGGCTCAGGGCCGAACTGGTCGCGGTCCTGACCGATGTTCGGGCTGCCGTGAAGGCTTTCGAGCCGATGCGTTTCGCCGTGCGACGCATGGTGCATTACGCGTTCGAAGACGGTGCGGCGTTCGATCCGGACGACGTCGAGGAGGCGGTGGCGTTTCTCGAGTGGCTCCTCGACGACAACTTCATTCTCCTGGGATATCGCGAATACGACATCAACGACGCTGGCGACGGCCCGGCCATCGTCGTGACAGAGAACAGCGGCCTCGGCATCCTGGAGAACGCCGGCACCAGCCGTTTCGCAGAACCAGTTCCGCTGGCCTCGTTGGAATCCGATCTCCGTGCCCGGTACGAGCACGGACGTCAGCTCGTCATCGCGAAGACGAATCGCCGCTCCACCGTTCACCGGGATGCACGCATGGACTACGTCGGTCTTCGCAGGGTGGATGCAGATGGCACACCGAAGGGCGAAGCGCGACTCGTCGGTCTCTTCACATCGAAGGCGTACATGGCGGCCACGGCGACGATCCCGATCCTGCGGCGGAAGCTGGCGAACGTCCTTTCGGCCGAAGATCTCATCGAGGGATCCCACGACTACAAGGTCATCAGCCAGATCTTCGAATCGTTTCCAAAGGATGAACTGTTCAGCATCAGCCAGGATGATCTGCGGGCCAGCCTCGTCGGCCTTCTCGAGGCGGAAGAGCATCAACACGTCCGCTTGTTCGTGCGGCGCGATGTTCTCCATCGCAACGTTTCCATCCTGGTCGTCCTCCCGCGGGACCGTTTCGACGCCAACCTGAGGCGAAACCTCCAGGATCTGTTCCTCGAACGCTACGGGGGCGCCTCGATCGACTACCAGTTGACGCTCGGTGAGATCGGCGATGCGCGAATCCACTTCACGGTCTGGCTCGAGGGTGCGATCCCCGATGTCTCCATCGAGGACCTGGAGCGGGATGTCTATGCGCTGACACGCACGTGGGAGGATCGAGTCTGTCGGCTGCTGGCGCGCAGCATGGACCAGCCGGCCGCCCGGGCGCTGATAGACACACACGCACATCGCTACCCGGCGTACTTCAAGGCGTCGACGTCTCTCGAGGGAGCAGCGGAGTCGATCCTCGACGTCGATGCGATCCTGTCGGGTGGCGACGCGATTCGTATCGGGATCCGCAACGAGACGGGGTCGAAGGAACAGCTGACCCGGATCGCGATCTACAGCAAGGAGGGGAAGCGGGATCTCTCTGAGATGCTCCCGCTCGTGGAGAACCTCGGTCTACGCGTCGTCGAGGAGATCCCGACACGCCTGTCGGGCGATGACGGCGACGAGATGTATCTCCATGACTTCGGCGTTCTCGGAGCCGATGGTGAACAGGTCGACGTCGACGCCTGTGGAACACGGGTTGCGGCGGCGCTCACCGCGGCACTCGTCGGCGAAACCGAATCGGATGGACTCAGCAGACTGCTGATCCTCACCGAACTCGACCATCGTCAGATCAACATCCTGCGGGCGTACCGCTCCTACTGGCATCTGGTGAACCCGGCGTTCTCGAAGTCCTACGTTGCGGCGGCGTTCACGGCACATCCCGACATCACCGGCGACCTCGTACGGCTGTTCGAGTTGCGGTTCGGACCCGGTGCAGACGAGGCGGCCGAGGAAGAACTCAGACACGCTTTGATCGAACGCCTCGACGCGGTCGCATCGCTCGATGAAGACCGGATTCTGCGGGCCTTCCTCGGTCTGATCAACGCCACCGTTCGAACGACCGCATTCGTCGATGACGGCGCCGTCGCGTTCAAGTTTCTCTCCAACCAGGTTCCGGACATTCCCGATCCGCGCCCGATGTACGAGATCTTCGTCTTTGCCCCGGCGGTCGCCGGCGTTCATCTTCGCGGCGGCCCGGTCGCTCGCGGTGGCATCCGCTGGTCGGTGAGACGGGAGGACTATCGCACCGAGGTACTCGGCCTCATGAAGGCGCAGATGACCAAGAACGCCGTGATCGTCCCAACCGGTGCGAAGGGCGGGTTCGTGATGCGTGCCGTCGCCGACCCTTCGACCGGACCGACGTTCGACGAGGTGAGGCACGGTTACCAGACGTTCATCCGGTCACTGCTGGATATCACCGACAATCTCGACGGCGGCAACGTCGTACATCCCGCCGGCGTCCGGGTGCTCGATGGTGAGGACCCCTACTTCGTCGTCGCCGCAGACCGGGGGACGGCAACGTTCTCGGATCTGGCGAACGGGATCGCAGCCGATGTCGGCTTCTGGCTCGACGACGCATTCGCATCCGGCGGGTCCTCCGGGTACGACCACAAGGCCCTCGGCATCACCGCCCGCGGGGCATGGGAATCAGTCCGCCGCCACTTCATGGACCTGGATCTCGACATCCAGACTGATCCGTTCACCGTCGTCGGCGTGGGGGACATGTCCGGCGACGTCTTCGGAAACGGGATGCTGCTGTCCCGGACGATCAAGCTGGTCGCGGCATTCGATCACCGGCACATCTTCATCGATCCCGACCCCGATCCCGAAGCGTCGTTCGCCGAGCGGGAGCGACTCGCAGGCCTGGGACGCTCCTCATGGGATGACTACGACCGGAGCCTGATCTCGCCGGGCGGTGGTGTGTTCCCCCGATCACTGAAGCGAATCGATCTGAGCGACGAGATGAAGGCGGCCTTGGGAACAATGGCCGACGCCATGACGCCGAGCGAACTCATCTCGGCGATTCTGCTCGCCCCGGTCGACCTCCTCTGGAACGGCGGCATTGGCACCTACGTCAAAGCGTCGACGGAGACGAACGAAGATGCGCAGGATCGATCGAACGACGCCGTTCGCGTCAACGGGCGCGAACTCCGATGCCGCGTCGTCGGCGAGGGAGGGAATCTCGGTTTCACCCAGGCCGGCCGCATCGAGTACGACCGGGCTGGTGGGCGGATCTTCACCGACTTCATCGACAACAGCGGGGGCGTGCACTGCTCGGATCGGGAGGTCAATCTGAAGATTCTGCTCCGCATGGCGGAGCGGTCCGATGATCTGACGCGCGAGGAACGCAACACGCTCATCGAGTCGGTTTCGGACGATGTGGTCGCGGCGATCGTCTACGACAACTTCCAGCAAGCACAGATCCTGTCGCAGGAAGCGGCCGTGTCGAGAGGGCGCATGGAAGCCTACGAAGACCTGATGGTGCGTCTCGAAGCGGAAGCGGGGCTCGATCGTGACATCGAGGTCCTTCCCTCGACCGAGGTGTTGCTTGATCGGATGCGTGCCGGTCGCGGCATGGCGAGGCCGGAATTGGCGGTGCTGCTCGCATACGCGAAGCGCCACCTCGTCGACGAACTCGTCGAGTCGGATCTGCCCGAGATGGCCTTCTTCGAGAACCTCCTCGTCCGCTATTTCCCCGATGAGATCGCTGATCGGTTCCAGGCCCAGATCTTTGATCATCCTTTGCGGCGCCAACTCATCGCCACGATCGTGGCGAACGAGATGCTGAACTCGCAGGGGATCACGTTCGTCTCGCGCCTACAGGCAGAGACGGGTGCGGGTGCGGCCGACATCGTCGGTGCATATCAGGCGGCGCGTGGTGTCGCAGGCGCATCACGCCGGTGGCGTGAGATCGAGGTGCTCGCCGGCGTCGTTGACGCCGAAATGGTGATCGATCTTCTCGCCGGTGTCGACGAACTCGTGGAGACCCTCACCCGCTGGTTCATCGCGAGGGGGGAAACCGGCGGGATCATCGCCTTGATCGATCGGTACGGACCGGGCTTCGAGGAGATTTCCGAAGAGATTCGGACGATGGGGCCGAAGCAATGGAAGAACCGCCTCGAACGCAAGGTGCGGCGACTCATCGACAAAGGCGTGCCCGAAAGAATCGCAGTCGACCACGTCTACCAGGTCGAACTCGTTCACGCGCCGGACATCATCGACGTTGCCTCGAACACCGGACGTTCGCTGCTCGAAGCCGGAACGGCGTTCTACCGCGCCGGTCACGTGTTTCACATCGATTGGCTGGAACGGCAGATCGAGAGTCTCCCGTCGCAAACCCGTTGGCAACGGTGGGCAACGCTCAGCCTGGAACAGGAGTTGATGAGTTTGCGTCGTGCGATCGTCGAGCAGGTACTCGACGCCGCAGGTGACGGCGACGTCGACCACGGGTTCGCCGTGTTCGCTGCCGACACATCCGTCGGACGGGAGCGGTTGTCGCGGCTGATGAGTCTCCTCAGGAGAGATGGCGTGACGGATAGCGCGGCGATGGTTGTGGCCATACGGCAGGTGGGAAGCCTTCTCGCATGAGACGGCGGCGGGAGGCCGTATGCACCCGCCGCTCCCCACTACTCCTTGGACCGCAGCGATTCGAGCGAGCCAATCACCGACGTTGCGTCGTTCCCGAGCCTGGGAAGGTTCGCCGACCGCGACTTGTAGCGGGACGTTCTCGAAGAACGCCCGACGGGTTCCGGTGACCGAGGCTGGGGATCTTCACGCAGGTCGACGGCGAACTCTTCGGAATCGTCTTCTTCGGCATGCTCCGCGACCTCTTCACCAGACACCCATGTGGGTTCTCCACGGGCCACCCGGGACTCCAGAGATGACGTCGCGGCTTCGGGAACGGGTTCACTCCACGTGCGCTCCGCCGCCGCCACGATCTCCGATGAGCGCTTCTCGGCTCTGCGAATCATCGCATCTGCCTCGGCCTCGGCCTCACTGCGGATTTCCCTGGCTCGCATCGCACCGTGCGCTCGTGCGCTCTCAGCTTCCTCTTTGGCCGCGTTCCTGATCGCCTCCGCCTCCGCAGTCGCCGCAGCGAGGAGCGAGAGCCGTTCTGCCTCAACCGATCCGAGCAGTTCGTCGCGGTCCTCGTTGATCTTCGACGAAGTGGAGAGAGCCCCCTGCAGGACGGCCTCGGCCTCGGCCTGGATCGCCGCAGCGTGCCGGGTCGCCTGCTCGATGATCTGCTGGGCTTCGATGTTCGAGAGCTCCACCGACGGAGTCTGTGTGGAGCCAGCACCCGTCGGTTGGGATCCGTCGGCGCCGGCCTTGATCAGTTCGGCGCGGGCGAGGACGGTCTCCTGGATGGTCGCTTCCGCCCGGGAGCGCACCTCCCGAAGTTCCCGGTCGAGATGTTCGGAGCGCACCTCGGCGATCTTGATTCGTTCTTCAAGGCGGGCCATCGCGTCGCCGACCTTCTTCAGGAACTCGGCCACCTGCATCTGGTCGTAGCCGCGGCGAACGACGTCGAACGTCTTCTCTTCCACATCGATCGCCTCGAGGTTCATGGAACTTCCTTCCCATCATCTAATGCCCACGGCGATCGTACTGGTCGGTGGGCGATCAGTACAGGGTCAACCTGGGAACAAGAAACGGTCTAGTCACTGTTCTCCCTACAGAAAGCAAGGGAAGACGCCACGGCGTGGGAATCGCATCGCAAAACGGTCGACGGGTCAAAGCGCATCCACCGCACGGGACCGAAGGAATGAGAGCATGATTGAAGCAACCGACTGGGCCATGGCCCTCTTACGCGCCGTGGCAGGGATCGTCATCCTTGCTCATGGCATCAAGCACGCCCGTGGCCGAGCCAAGACGAGCAACTGGTTCGGCAGCATCGGGTTCCGGGCACCGCAGATGCAGTGGGCTGCATCGACCGCCACAGAGATCGGTGTCGGTGTGCTGCTCGTCGTCGGTCTCGTCACCTCGTTGGCCGCGGCGGGCCTCGTTGCGGTGATGTTCGTGGCCTTCTGGACGGTTCACCGTGCTGCGGGGTTCTGGGTCACGGCACGACCGGACGAAGGGTGGGAGTATGTCCTCGTGCTCGGAAGTGTCGGGGCTGCGGTCGCCATCGGCGGGCCGGGTGCCGTCTCCCTCGACGCTGTGATCGGGATCGATATGACGCTCAACGGCGCGGTCGGGGCTGGGATCGTGGCGGGTGGACTCATAGCCGCAGCGGCACAGATAGCGATGTTCTTCCACCCGCGCGAGAACTCCGGATCCTGAGCGCTGCCCTGGATCCGTGGCTACCGGCGGTTGGTCCCGTAGACCATGTTCCTGAGGCGGGCCTCGACTTCTTTCGGGTCCTGATCCGAGAAGTCGTACTCGCGGGAGAGGATGCTCTTCATCCGATTCGCCGTCGCCTCCTGATGGCGTGCGAGGTCGGCCCGAGTTTCACCCTCGTCACGTCGTCTCTTCCACAGCATGCGTTGAGTATCGGTACGACGGGAGCGAATCTTGAGCGTGACCGTGACCGTCGCCTACGAGGTCACGCTGGTGCGGTTGAGGAGCACGAGTCCCAAATCCGTCGACGCGCGAAGAGCGAAGGAAAAGCGGTCGGTTTCAAGACATCGATCTAGATCGTGGGGATCGATCCACGGCGTCGTTCGAAGCCGGGCTGCTCCGGTTCCCGCCCGGATGCGGTCGATCATGCGCGGATCATCAGGTCGTTCGAGGAGTCGGTCGGCGATGAAGCCGGCGGTTTCCTCGTCTTCGTCGGCTATGACCGTGCCGCCGAGTCCCGACGCGACGATCGTGACCTGCGGATATCCCCTGACGGCTCTTGCGGTGGCACTCGCCACGACGAGACTTGCGGCGTAGACGGGTTCGGCTCCCGATCGAAGAGCCCCGACAACACTTCTCGTTCCCGATGATGTCCGCATGACGACCGTGCGGCCGCGGAGATCGTCGGCCTGGTCGGTTTGCGTTGGGGAGTTCCCGAGCGGGAAGTCGGCGGGCTGTCGGCCACCGTCCTCTCCGCAGAGGATCGATCCGGGGAGCGTGGACGCCGTGCCCCGGGCTTCGTCGAGGGTTTCGGTGAGTACGATCCGCGATACGCCGCGGTCGAGGAGGAAGGCCGCTGTTGTGAACGCGCGAAACGTGTCGATCACGATGACGGCGCCGGATACGTCGCGAACACCGGCGAAGAGCGAACGGCGGATGATTCCGGGTGGTGACACGGAGCGTGATGCTACCGCTCGCCACCGGGGCACTAGCCTCGCCGTCGGAGGGAGACCATGGAGAAGCGTCGCGTCGGAGTACTCGGATCGGAGATCGCCTACGTCGAGGTCGGCGAGGGCGATCCGATCATATTCCTGCACGGCAACCCGACTTCCTCGTATCTCTGGAGGAACGTGATTCCGCACGTGTCCGATCTGGGACGCTGCATCGCCCCCGATCTGATCGGTATGGGCGACTCGGCCAAGGTCGACGGCCTGCAGTACCGGTTCGTCGACCATCAGAGGTATCTGGATGCGTTCCTCGATGCGGTCGGTGTCGATGACGCTGTCACCCTCGTCATCCACGACTGGGGTTCCGGTCTCGGGTTCGACTGGGCGAATCGGCACCGTGATGCGGTTGTTGGAATCGCGTACATGGAGGCCATCGTTCGTCCTGTGGCGTGGGAGGAATGGCCGGAACCGTCCCGCGGCAT
Organism: Acidimicrobiia bacterium; assembly: GCA_024762335.1. Classification (GTDB taxonomy): domain Bacteria; phylum Actinomycetota; class Acidimicrobiia; order Spongiisociales; family UBA5794; genus JAHEEL01. The sequence continues at coordinate 49,391 of JANTHO010000012.1, forward strand.
TTTCGAAGCGATGCGCTCACCCGCCGGAGAGGAGATCGTGCTGGCGAAGAACATGTTCGTCGAACGGATCCTCCCGGCATCGATCCTCCGCACGCTCTCGGACGACGAGATGGACGTGTACCGTCGCCCGTATCTGAACGCCGGTGAGGACCGGCGGCCAACCCTGACCTGGCCCCGCGAAATCCCGATCGATGGTGAACCGGCGAACGTCGCACGCATCGTGGAGTCCTACGGGCGGTGGCTCTCCCAGAGCGATGTCGCCAAGTTGTTCATCAACGCGGATCCGGGGGCGATTCTCGTCGGAACTCAACGGGAGTACTGCCGGGGTTGGCCGAACCAAACCGAGGTGACCGTCAGGGGCATCCACTTCATCCAGGAAGACGCGCCGGATGAAATTGGGGTTGCTCTTCGCCGGTGGATCGAGAGTCGCTGACCCTTCTATGGTGGCCGTACCGACCTGAGGACGTTCGTGATTCGCAACATGGTCAAAGCGGCATCGCTCGACATTGCGTTCTTCAATCGCGCCGAGCACACCCCGTCGCTCAACCTCCAGGCATTCGGTGTCGTTGTTCTGGCCAACGCGCTCGCAGCGGTCGGATCATGGATCGGATACGAGAACACGGTCGGTGAGGATCTTTGGAACTCCATCAGGCGGTGGCTCGGCCCAGGCGACTTCCCGATCCCGCGCGACGGCGGCATCCTCTTCATGGTCGGCGCCGGCGTCGTGCTCGCGATCGGCGGCTGGATCGTATGGGCCGCTACCACCTGGCTGATTGGAACCCGGGTCTTCCGGGGAACAACCGACATGGGGGAAATGCTGCGCGTCCTCGGATTCGCTCAAGCGCCGCGGGTGATCGGCGTCATCCCGTTTCTCGGTCCGGTTGCGGCCGTTTGGGTGCTGGTCGCGTCCGTGATGGCCATTCGCGAAGGATTGGATTTCAACACCGGTCGGGCGCTCGGCACCGCGCTCGGCGGTTGGGTCGTATGGATCGCCCTGCAGCAGATCGTGTCGATCGTCATCGCCGCGATCTTCTAGCCCGACACGAACCCAGGGTTCTCTGCGCCCTATTTGGCGTCCCGGGCCCGCGGTATGGAGACCCCTGTGAACCGCGGGCCCGAGACCGCAAATACAACGCAGAGAACCCTGGGTTCGTGTCGTCAGGGGGTTGCGATTTCGCCGCGGCGGGTGGTTTTCCAGTCCTGCCGCCAGCTCCGGTCGGCCCGCCAGA
>JANTHO010000013.1 GCA_024762335.1 Acidimicrobiia bacterium
ACGGCGATCGGCCCCGTGGCGGAGCCGCATACAACGGGGAACACGGTTGCGTCTGCGATGCCCTGTGCCATCGTCTTCTCGAGGTCCTCGACGGAGGGGATGTTGCCCTCGAGGTACTGCTCGAGCAGTTCATCGTCGGCGACGACGATCCCTTCGACGAGGGAGTCGTGGACCTCCTGCTCCCGGTCGGACATCTCGTCTGGGATCGCTGCTTCGGCGGCGGATCCCGAGTCGTAGAAGTATGCCCTGTTTCGGAAGAGATCGGCGATGCCGTGGAATTCGGCCTGTTCTCCGATCGGCAACTCGATGGGGGCGATTCCTGCTCCGAAACGATCCTGCAACTGTTCGAGCGTGCGATCGAACGATGCTCGTTCCTTGTCGAGCTTGTTGATGAAGATCATCCGCGGCACCTTGAGGTCTTCGGCGACGCTCCACGCATACTCGGTCTGGACCTCGACCCCCTCAACCGCCGATACGACGAACACGGCGAGATCTGTAACCCGCAGGGCCGCGTGGACGTCGCCGACGAAGTCCGCGTAGCCGGGTGTGTCGATCAGATTGATCTTGCAGCCCTTCCACTCGAAGGGCGCGAGCGCCAGAGAGAGCGACATCCCTCGAGCGTGCTCCTCCGGATCGAAGTCGGTCATCGTGGACCCATCTTCGACCCTCCCGAGGCGTGGAATGGTCCCGGCGCGGTACAACAACGCTTCGGCGAGCGTCGTCTTGCCGGCACCGGAGTGTCCGACGAGGGCAACGTTGCGGATCTTGTCCGGTGGGAACACTTTCACTGCGCAAGCCTCCATATTGTTGATCGCCGGTCAGATGCTACCCAAACCCCGTTGCCATGCATCCTCGACGGGCGGGGTGAGCCGCTACGCTGCCTTCCGGCCCGGGTGGCGAAACCGGTAGACGCGGCGGTCTTAAACACCGCTGTCCTTCGTGGGCGTGGGGGTTCGAGTCCCTCCCCGGGCACCGATCACACGGATGTTCTCGTGAGACCGAATATGCGTGCCTTGTCGGCGGCGAACCTCTCATCGTCGATTGCTCCGCGTTCATGGGCTGCAATGAGTTCGCGTGTCCGCTCGACGGCAACGGCGATCGCCGAGGGATCGTGGTCGGCCGTCCGGTCGGGCGGCCGAGGGGGTCGCACGATGGCGTAGATCATGACGCCGACGAAGGGGAGCATGACGACGGTCGCGGACCAGATTCCCTTCCATGGAATCGACAGATCCGGGCGGCGAGCGATGATGTGGAACAGCGCCGAGATCCAGAGGATTGCCAGGGGAACGACGACCACGGCGATCGTGAGGGCTTCGGCTGTGACCGTCATTCTGCGGCGAGACCCAGCAGCTTGTCCTTTTCCCGCTGGAACTCTTCGTCGCTCAGAATGCCTTTGTCGCGAAGGTCGGCGAGCCGCTCGAGTTGATCGGCCACATCAACCGCACCCATCGGTGGTGGCGGTGCCCGCAGCGGCTCCTCGGTGATGGCCGCGGGAGGAGCCGGATCGCGAAGAATGAAGTAGACGAGCATTCCGACCAGCGGGAGGAGAACGATGGCGATCGCCCAGAGAGCGGTTGCGACTCCCGACAGGTCATCCCGTTGGAAGAGGTCGATCAGGGTGAAAACCCACAGCATGATGAGCGGAATGAAGATCATCAGCGTGATAAATACCTGCCAGAACGTCACGTTCGCTCCTTGTCGGGTGGGTTCATCGTAGACGGTTGTGTTCAACCCGGCCCGTTTTCTGCCGATAGGTAGGTCAACGGATCGGAGACTATGCGCGGGTTTGGATCGCGTTTTCGCAGGCGCGGCGTATCACAATCGAGCAAAGGTGGGTCGGCGCGTCTGCCGCAGCGACCGATCGGCCGTTACGTGACCGCGCTTGTTCTGATCGGGGTTCTCGCCGTACTGTCCACGATGGTCACCTACGGGGCTCTCAGATCGCAGGAGCAAGACGGGACCGTCCTCGAGTATGGACTCCGTCAGGGCTATCTGGCGGCACGCGTCGCAGAGCTGTCCGAAGAGGCGACGACGGGTCTGTCGGCGCCGCTGCGATCCGAACTGGCCGCGACGACCGACGAGATCAAGAGGGTTCACGAGGCGTTCGGCAGTGGCGACGAGGAGATGGGAATCCCGCCTCTTCGTGGAACCGGCATTCAGGGCAATCTCGATGATGCCGGCGATGTGCTCAACGGATTCCTGGTCAAGGTCGACCGTGTGCAACACGCCGTCGACGCCGATCGGGCCGTCTCGCCGTTCACGGCCGATGTCGTCGCGCAATCGGCGGCCGACTACGGCATCGCCATGCAGACGCTTGCAACGTCCTACCTCCGGACATCGGGCGAACAGGTCGCCGCCGTCGAGCAAATGGAGTACGTCCTGCTCCTCACGACCCTCATCCTCCTCGTCCTCGAAGGCCTATTCCTGTTCCGCCCGGCGGTGCGCAAGCTGCGTGAGTCATGGGTCGAGAGCAGCGAGGCTCACCGGTCGGAGCGGGAGATCGATCAACAACGCCTCAACTATCTGGCTCGTTACGACTCGCTGACCGGGCTCATCAATCGAACGTTGTTCACCGATCGGCTCGACGGGGCGGTGGCGAGGGCCCGGCGAGACGGCTCCGTCGTCGCGCTGCTCTTCCTCGATCTCGATGGCTTCAAGGAGGTCAACGATCGGCTCGGGCACCCGGTCGGAGATGCGTTGCTTCGCCAGGCTGCGGAACGGTTGGTTGCCTGCGTCAGAGAGTCGGACACGGTTGCCCGGCTCGGGGGTGACGAGTTCACCGTGATCCTCGAAGGCGGCCATCGGGTCGAGGATGCCGGACAGGTTGCGACCAAGATCCTCCAGGCGCTGGCCGTTCCCTACCGGGTCGGCGCAGAGGAGATCGTGATCACGAGCTCGATGGGAATCGCTTCGTATCCCCTCGACGGCGAGACGAGCGAGGACCTGCTCAAAGGCGCCGACATTGCGATGTACAGCGCCAAGGATGCGGGTCGCAACACGTACCAATTCTTCACCAGCGAGCTGCGCGAGCGGACGACCCAGCGGCTGACCCTCCTGAATAGTCTTCGCAAGGCGCTCGAAACCGAGGAAGGGCTCTGTCTCCACTATCAGCCGAAGGTTGATCATTCGCAGCGCATGGTGATCGGTGTCGAGGCGCTAATGCGGTGGCGGCATCCCGAATTCGGCGACGTGCCACCCGAGAAGTTCATCCGTCTCGCGGAGCAGACGGATCTCATCGTGACCCTCGGCCAATGGGTCCTGGACAAGGCGTGTCTCCAGATGCGAGAGTGGCTCGATGCCGGGCTTCCGCCGATGAGGATGTCCGTGAATCTCTCATCGAGGCAGTTCCGGGCCGGGAACCTCGTGGAGACCGTGGTGGCTTCTTTGGCGCTGGCACGGCTGAACCCGCGCTTTCTCGATGTGGAACTCACCGAAGGGGCGCTGCTCGACGACCTCGGCGAAACGCGTCGCGCCCTCGAGCGTCTGCGTGAACTTGGGGTGACGGTGAGCATCGACGATTTCGGCACCGGCTACTCCTCACTCGGGTACATCACACAGCTTCCGATCGACACGCTGAAGATCGATCGGTCCTTCATCACCGACGGATTGAAGAATCGGGATGGCATAGCCGTGTCCTCGGCGATCATCGGTCTCGCCAAGAACCTGCGGCTCGACGTGATCGCCGAAGGTGTCGACAAGGAAGAGCAGTTGGAGTTTCTCGAGGCACTCGGCTGCACCCGCATCCAGGGATTCCTCATCTCCCGTCCCATCCCGGGCGAGGACATTCCGGCGTTCGTCTCTCAGTACGTATCCGACTCGGTGCTCAGCGTTCAGTAGCCGGGCCCGACTACTCCGCTGTCGACGCCTACCTTTCCCCCATGATCCTCGTACGCGACGTCGCGATCGATGCCGGCGCCAGACGCCTCCTGTCGGACGTGTCGTTCTCCGTGCAGTCCGGCGACAAGATCGGGTTCGTCGGCCCAAACGGAGCGGGCAAGACCACCCTGCTGCGAGCGCTCGCAGGCCTGACTGAACCGGCGGGGGGATCCATCGTCCGGAGCGGCACGATCGGGTACCTCTCTCAGGAGGCCGCGCTCGACGATCTGGACGATCCCGGAGTGAGCGCACTCGAGCGGGTGCTGATGGCCAGGGACATCGGATCGATCGAGCGACGCATGGAGCTCACGCGGGCCAAGATGGACGGTTCGGATGGAGCCGAACGGGATCGCCTCATCCGTGCGTTCGGTCGGCTCGACGACGAGTTCACCGCCATGGGAGGATACGTGGCGAAAGCCGAGGCGAAGCGCTTCGCATCGGCACTGGGGATCGGAGCCGACGATCTCGAGCAGCCGGTCGCAACGATGTCCGGCGGTCAGCGGCGGCGGGTCGAGCTCGCGAGGATCCTCTTCGCCGAGACGACGACGTTGCTTCTCGACGAGCCGACGAACCATCTTGATCTCGACGCCAAGGCCTGGCTCGTCGCCTATCTCGCGGACTACGACGGCGGTCTTCTCATCGTGTCTCACGACCTCCCGTTGCTGGACGAGTCGATCACATCGGTGCTTGCCGTCGAGGGTGGTCGTATCGAGCCGTTCCGCGGAAACTACACCTACTACACCCAGGAGCGGCAGCGTCGACGAGAGCAGCGTATCCGCGAACGCCGTCAGCAAGACGCGAAGATTGAGCGCCTCGAAGCAGGGATCCGTCGATTCAAGGGTTCGACGGAGACGATGGCAAGACGGGCGCACACATGGGAGACGAGGGTCCGGCGTTTGAGTAAGGATCTCGTCGAGGTCGAGAGGGAACGGAAGCGCGTGGCCCTGCGATTCCCGCAGCCGGCCAGGTCGGGTCGGACACCGATCTCGGCGACCGGCCTTGCAAAGGCATACGGACACAACGTCGTTTTCGTGGATGTGGATGTGGATGTGGATCGGGGTGAACGCCTGATCATCATGGGACTCAACGGTGCAGGCAAGACCACACTCCTCAAGATCCTCGCCGGGGTGGAGGAAGCGGACCTCGGAACGATCGAGGTCGGGTACAAGGCGGCACCCGGATACTACGCGCAGGAACACGAGGACATCACTCCGGGTGTGACGGTGCTCAACCTGATGAGAGGCGTGAGCCGTCTCCCGGATCGAGACCTCCGCACACTGCTCGGGCATTTCCTCCTTGCAGACAAGGTGGACCAGGATGCCGGAACGCTCTCCGGTGGTGAGAAGACCAAGCTGGCTCTGGCCCGGCTCGTCGTCGCAGGACACAACGTCCTGCTTCTCGACGAACCGACGAACAACCTCGACCCGCAGGCGAAGGACGCCCTTCTCGAAGCTCTCAAACACTACGAAGGAACGCTCATCCTCGTCAGTCACGACACCGAATTCGTGGCGGCGCTCAACCCCGATCGAGTGATCCTGATGCCCGACGGCGAACAGGCGTACTACGACGACTCGATGTTGGAGCTCGTTGCGTTGGCGTGAGAGGGGCCGAGAGCGATGTCACCGACGCGATTCGGATGTGTCGATCAGCAGGTCTCCGTCGTGGAGGGCGGCCGCGATGGTCGATCGGCTCTGTGAACTCGTAAACGTCAAGATGAGATCCGTTGGCCCGTTGAAACGCAGGCCCATCGCATAGCCCGGCCGGGGCGTCGCCCACAGCACCTGAAGTCCGTCACCGGCGACGGCGATCGAAGCCGAACCGCCGGCGAGGCTGGTAACCGATACCTCGGACCAGGAACCCGAAGCCGGGAGGACGTCGAGCGGATTGCCGGACGGCTCGACCGGGACGAGATCGGTGCCGGGCGTGACGGGATGATCTGCGGACGCTCCTCCCGGGCCGGCGGGCTCTGCCGGAACGGTGCGCTCTCCGTCGCTCTCCACGGCGGCGTCCTCGCTGATTGACTCGGAACCACCGGAGGCAAGGGGCCCGTCTGGCTCGAGAATCACCGTCGCTTCGGCGACAGGGAGGGCTTCGACCTCGGCTGCGGTCAACGGGCGAAGCGGCCGGTCGAAGACCTGCCCGCCCGCCACGGCGACTGCGCCCGAGGCCACGATTCCTGCGCCGACGACTGCAACGAGCCAGCCGGCGGCCAGGAGGAGTCTCTGCCGCATTGGATTCATCGTGCCCGAAACCTGCTTTCGATGTCCCCAACGGATGGTTAAGGAATTGCTAAGGCGTCTCCGGCGTGGGACAGTACACCATGGCATCGATCGTCATCATCGAAGACGAGCAACGCATCCGTTCTCTCGTCACGAGCGTACTGGCCGAACGCGGATACGAGGTTCGGGCGACGGCCACGGCGCTCGACGGCCTCCGCACGATCGTCGATACCGCTCCGGATCTGGTGATCCTCGATCTCGGCCTCCCCGATCTCGACGGGATGGAGTTGCTCAAGATGATCCGGGCGGTCAGCGCGGTCCCGGTGATCGTCGCCACGGCTCGCGGAGAAGATCGGGACATCGTTCGGACGCTGGACCTCGGCGCCGATGATCATCTCGTCAAGCCGTTCTCCGTCGAACAACTCGAAGCCAGGGTGCGGGCCGTCCTGCGTCGAGCGAGTGACACGTCCGGTGACGATCGGATCGTGGTCGGTGGTCTCGTTATCGATCTGAAGGCTCGGGACGTCACGCTCGACGGCGAGGTGATCCGGCTCAGCCCCAAGGAATTCGACCTTCTCTCCTACCTGGCCGAGCATGCCGGCGACGTTATCTCGCGGCAAGAGCTCCTCGCCGAAGTGTGGAGACAACCGTGGGGCGGAAGCGACAAGACGATCGACGTCCATCTCTCATGGCTACGCACGAAGCTCGGTGAGACGGCGGCGGACAGCCGATACCTCCAGACCGTGCACGGTGTCGGGGTGAAGCTCGTGGATCCGTCATGAGGCGACGGCTGGCGATGCTCTCGCTGGCGGTCTCGTCGCTCGTCGTCGTCGCGTTCCTCGTACCGCTGGCGACGCTCGTCCGAAATCAGGCGGAGAACCGCGCGCTGACGCGTGGGGAACGTTTCTCCCAGTCTGTGGCGGCAACGCTCGCCGTATCGGGATCCCTCGAATCGGCAGCCGGGGTTTCGCCGGAACTCGCCCAGGCCGTCATCGAAGCGTTCGGGGAACCGGAGGGTACGTCGGTGGTCTTCCCCGACGGTGAAGTGGTTGGTTCGCCGACGGAGATGTCGGAGAACGTCGTGCGCGCTCAGGCGGGAGCGGCGTTCACCGCGGCGATCCCGGGAGGGGCGGAGGTGTTGGTGCCTGTGCTCGTTGCCGACTCTCCGACGGCCGAAGGGACCGTCGTCGTCCGCACGTTCATTTCAGACGAGGAGCTGGCTCGTGGTGTGCTCGCCGCCTGGGCGATGCTCGGTGCACTTGGTATGTTCCTCATACTCGTATCCATGGCTGCGGCCGATCGTCTCGGCCGATCGATCGTGCGGCCGGTGTCCGAGTTGTCGGGAGCGGCGCATCGTCTCGGCGATGGGGACCTGGATGCGAGGGTCGATCCGGCGGGTCCCGCCGAGATCGCGGAAGTAGGTGAGGCATTCAACATTCTGGCCGGACGCCTCGAGGGGCTCCTCGAGGCGGAACGGGAATCGGTGGCCGACCTTTCCCATCGTCTCAGGACGCCTCTGACGGCGCTCCGGCTCCAGGCCGAGACCGTGACGAACCCGGACGAGGCTGCCGCGCTGCTCGAGGACGTGGAGCGTGTGGAAGCCGCCGTCAACTCGATGATTGCCGAGACGCGACGCACGTCGACCGAGTCCACAGCAGCCGTTGCCGCGGATCTGGGCGATGTGGTGATCCATCGAGCGGCGTTCTGGCAGGTGCTGGCGGACGAACAGGGACGGGCAACGTCGATCATCGTCGGCCCGGGCGACTATCCGGTGCCCGTGTCTCCCGGGGAACTGGGAGCGCTCGTCGACGTACTGATCGAGAACGTTTTCGCCCACACGCCGCACGGTGTCGGATATCGGCTCCGAGTCGATGAGACCGCATCGGGCCGAGCGACCCTGGTCATTGAAGACTCGGGGACCGGCTTCGACACGATCAGCGCGGTCCGTAGAGGCGAGAGCGGAAGCGGATCGACCGGACTCGGCCTCGACATCATCTCGAGGACCGCGGAGCGTTCCGGGGGCGCCGTTCGGATCGGAGAGGCGGACGGTGGCGGGGCTCTCGTGGAGGTTGTGTTCGGGGCCGTTCGTGAACCCGATGCGGATGTGGACGGGCTCTGACGGCGTCCAGGACGATCGGGTCAGCCGGTGGTCGGGGTCCAACCGCTCGGGCCCGGCTCCTCCCGGTCTCCGACGGTGAGACCCGTGGCAGATCCGTCGATCGAGATCGTTTCCTCTTCGGGCCACAGCCCTGCGGCGACCGCGACCGATGTACGCGCATGTTTGGTGGATCCCCACTGCACGTAGTCGATCATCGCATCCGGATTGCCGAAATCTCCGCTTCGGTACAGCCCGATCTCGCCCGATGCGCTCGCGAGCGGCGGCAGCAACCCTGCCGCCGGAACGACGAGCTTCGGATCGGCATCTTCGGCGACACTGACGATGAGTGCGGATCCGGGCGCCAGCACGGTGGATGGGAGTTCGAGGTAGTAGGGGTCGATCGCAAGCCAGATTCCGGTGAGGTGGCCGGCGTCGGGTCCGAGATTGCCGACTTCGATGGTGGTCTGATCGCCGAACACGACGCTGCCGATGATGAGACGGGCATTCCCCGTGACAATCGTGGTCGAGGTCGGTTCGGTGGCGGTCGTCTCATCTCCCTGGGCAACCGACGAAGTCGTCGAGACCAACGGCGCCGGCTCAAGTGTGGATGTCGAAGACGCGTCCGGGTTTGTTCCGCCGGTGCAGGAGGCGAGCAGGAGAGCAACGACGATCACAGCGACTTTCACGCGCAACAGCCTATCGGTTCTCCGGGAGATGAACGGCTCGCTGGTCCGGCGTGAAGAGCATCCGGCTCAGACCGAGTGCAACGGTGCTGGAGGCCACAGCGACGGAGCCGAGGACGAGGTACATGACGACGATCTGAACCCGAACGGCCTCGAGCGGATCCACGCCCGCGAGGATGAGGCCGGTCATGGCGCCCGGAAGGAACACGATGCCGACGGCCTTCGTGGTTTCGATCTGCGGAACGAGAGCCGTGCGGAGCGATGACCGGAGATACGGGCGGAACGCGTCCTGGGCCTTGAACCCCAGCGCAAGCCGGATCTCGATCAACGCTCGGTTGTCCTGGAACTCGGCGACGATACGGGTCGCGACGAGGACCGTCGCCGTCATCGAGTTGCCGATCATCATCCCGGCAAGGGGCACAAGCGTTCGCGGCTCGAGCGGAAACACACGAAGTCCGAACAGCAGGCCGAGGATCACCAGAGATGTCACAGCGAACGCGGCGAGCGCCAGCCGGCGAACGTGCGGGACTTCGGGGGCGCGTCTGGCGACGACGTCGGCGGCAAACGGCAGCATCAGGAGGACCCACGCGAACGACCACCAGATCGAACTCGCGGGACGAAGTAGGAAAGCGAGAACGACTCCGACCGCCAGGAGTTGGACGAGTGCGCGGACCGATGCCCACAGGATTCGGCGTTCGAGACCCAGATGCTGTCGCATGGAGAGGAGGACGGCGATCAGGACGAGCGACGATGCCAGGGCGAGACCGATGAACGAAACGTTGCTTGTCACAATCCGCAGTATCGACGATATCGTGCGTCTGCGAGAATTCTGACGACACCGACGATCAAAGGGGTCCGCGTGACCGACCACATCGAAGCATTCCTCACGGTACCCGAGCCGCCGCCCGGCTATCCGGCCGAGTGGGTACAAGACGCTGTGATGCGAGACGGCGAAACGATCCGCATCAGGCCGATCGCCCCCATCGATCGCGACGCACTTCAGACGATGGTGCGGGGGCTCTCACGTCAGAGCACCTACTTCCGATTCTTCCGGGTGAAGGAGGAGCTCGAGCCCGAAGAACTCGATCGCTTCACCCAGCTCGACTACGAGAACGCGATGGCGTTCGTTGCCATCCGCGACGGTCGGCTCATCGGCGTCGGCCGCTACAACAGGCGGGAAGACGAACCCACGATCGCTGAAGCGGCGTTCGCTGTGGCCGACGAGTATCAACAAATGGGCATCGGGACGCTGTTGCTGTACCGCCTCACGGCGTACGCCAGGAGCAAGGGGATCGAGGGGTTCCGGGCCTATCTGCTTGCCGACAACCACGTGATGATGCGTGTGTTCCGTTCCTCCGGGTACGGGGTCAAGCGGCACCTCGAAGAGGGTGTCTACACGGTGTCGTTCCCAACCGAGGAGTCGGAGGAGAGCACCGCCGTGCGCGATGAACGTGAGAAGCGCGCCGCGGCGAAGTCCATGATGCCACTGATGGCTCCGCAGTCCGTCGCCGTCATCGGAGCGAGTCGGAACCCGGCCTCGATCGGTGGACGCCTCTTCAACAATCTGATCAACGGGGATTTCACCGGGCCGGTATATCCGGTCAACCCGAAGTCGCCGGTCGTCCGATCGGTCGCGGCATATCCGACGGTTCTCGATATTCCAGGAAACCTCGATCTCGCCTTCATCGTCGTCTCGTCTAAGTATGTGATTGACGCTGTGAAGCAGTGCATCGAGAAGGGCGTCCGGGCTCTCGTCGTTATCTCTGCAGGGTTCTCTGAGGTCGGCGGAGCGGGCGCCGCGCTCGAACAGGAATTGCTCGATCTCGTGCGATCTGCCGGAATCCGCATGGTGGGACCCAACTGCATGGGGCTGATCAACACCGATCCGGCGGTGAGCCTCGACGGCCAGTTCGGTCCGATTCGCCCGCCGAGGGGCAACGTGGCGATCTCCTCCCAGTCGGGTGCACTCGGATTGGCCATTCTGGACTACGCGGCCCGTCACAACATTGGCATTTCGACGTTCGTCTCCGTGGGAAATCTCGCCGACGTGTCCGGCGACGACCTACTCCTCTACTGGGAGGACGACCCGTCGACCGATGTGATCCTCCTCTACATGGAGTCGTTCGGGAAGGCGAGACGTTTTGCCAGATTCGCCAGGAGGATCGCCAGGAAGAAGCCGATCGTCGCAGTGAAATCCGGGAGGACGGCATCCGGGGCGCGAGCCGCAAGCAGTCACACCGGATCGCTCGCGAGCCTCGACGTCGCCGTCGATGCGCTCTTCCATCAGACCGGGGTGATTCGCGTCGACACGCTCGAGCAACTGTTCGATGTGACGAGCTTGCTGTCGAACGAGCCGATTCCGAAGGGCCGCCGCGTCGGCATCGTGACGAACGCCGGCGGTCCGGCGATTCTCGCCGTCGACGCGCTCGAGTCTCGCGGGCTCGAAGTTCCTGTGCTCTCCGACGAGCTCCAGGAGAAGATCCAGAGCTTCCTCTCTCCAGAGGCAGCGGTGCGGAACCCGGTCGACATGATCGCCGCTGCCGGGGCGGCCGAGTATCGCCGGGTGCTTGAAGCGATGCTCGCCGCCGACGAGTTGGATGCCGTCATGGCCATCTACATCCCGGCCTCGCCGGTCGGTGTCGCCGAGATTCAGGCAACGATTCGCGAAGTGGGGGAGGCGAGTGGCGGCGACAAGACCTATCTGGCCGTGATCATGCAGTCCGGCAAGGTATCCGACGAGGCGCCGAAGGTCCGGTCGTCTGTGCCCGAATTCGCGTTCCCCGAGCGGGCCGCCCGGGCGCTGCACGACGCCGTGCGGTACGGCGAGTTCCTCGACCGACCGGAGGGCGAGATCCCCGTGTACGACGACCTCGATCCGGAACGAGCACGGAACGCTCTCGATGCGGCTCTCGACGGCATGGGGCGGGACGGCGGATGGCTGGATCCCGATACGGTCGACGTCGTACTCGAGTCCTACGGTCTCCGCGTTCCAGCATCGGCCGTCGTCGAAACGGAAGATGAAGCGGTGGCACGTGCCGATGCGATCGGCGGTCCGGTCGTTCTCAAAGTCGTCTCCCCATCAGCGCTCCACAAATCCGACGTGGGAGGTGTCGTGCTCGACATCGAAGGCGAAGAGGCGGTCCGGTCGGCGTATCGCCAGGTCACCGCGGCGGTGCCGGACCCTGAAGGAGTCCTCATCCAGGAGTACGTGTCCGGCGGGCACGAAATCCTCATCGGGATGGTCGAAGATCCGAACTTCGGCCCACTCGTCGTCTTCGGTCTCGGCGGCGTATTCGTCGAATTGATCGGGGACGTTGCGTTCCGGATTCATCCGCTCACCGATCTCGACGTCGACGACATGCTCCGCTCGGTCAAGTCGGCGCGTCTCCTCGAGGGGTATCGCGGAGAGGAGCCCGGTGACGTCGCTGCTGTCAAGGATGCACTTCTCCGGGTGTCTGCGATGATCGAGGACCTTCCTGAAATGGTCGAGATGGACATGAACCCCGTGAAAGTCGGTCGCCCCGGTGACGGTGTCCGTGTCGTCGACGCCAGGATCAAAGTCAAGCCGGACATGGGAGCATTCGATCCGGCACGCACCGACTTCCCGACGGCGCTGTAGCGACCGTGCCGTGCGTGCGGCATCCCGGCATGCCAGAATGATGCCAGACACCGAGGAGAGGGACGAGACGTGCAGGTCGTAGACCTCATGACGACAGATGTGATCACCGTTTCCCCTGAGACGGGGATCCGTGACGCCGCACGGCTGATGTTTCGGAACCACGTCAGCGGTCTGCCCGTAACGGCACCCGATGGAACGCTCTGCGGCATCATCACCGAGGCCGACTTTCTCCGAATGGAGGTTGACCGTCACGAAGGTGTGACCGGGATCCGAGAGACCGTCGGCGAGGTGATGTCGGAAGGAGTCGTGACCACCGGACCGGAGACGGAGATCTACGACGCAGCGAAGATGATGACGTTCCAGGACATCAAACGCATTCCGGTCATCGACGAGGACGGCCGCCTCCTGGGAATCATCTCGCGCGCCGATATCGTGTCGGTGTTCACGAGGCCGGATGACGTGATCGAGGACGAGATTCGTGAGGACCTGATCCGCCGCGTACTGTTCATCGACCCCGATCAGATGGACGTTGGCGTCTCACGCGGCGTCGTGACGTTCACCGGTACCGTCGGGACCGAGAACGAGGCCCGTCTGCTCTCCGAGCTGGCATCGAGACTCGACGGGGTGCTCCGGGTCGAAAGCGACCTCTCGTGGCGTCACGCGGGCGACGCGCCGGAAGCCGGCCGCCGGTAGCATTCCCAACCGATGATTCTCGACCGAGACCTCGATCTCCGCGCTGCCCTCACTCCCGGACCCAACGGGATTCGATTCGCCGTCGTACCGACCGAAACCGACCCCCTCACGTTCGTTCGCTCAGGGGGCGACGGGTTCGAAGGAGTGTTCTACTTCTCCTCGCCCGACGGTGCGGCGATCGGAGGGCTCGGAGTCGCCTCGAAACTGTCCTTCTCCGGATCTGAACGGTTCGCTCGCCTGTGGTCCTCATTCGAGGACTGGGCACTTCCCTCGCCGTTCCGGGCATTCGCAGGATTCTCATTCTCACCGGATGGGCCATCTTCCGACGCATGGTCATCGTTCGGATCGGCCGACGCCGTTCTCCCGATCGCGACGGTCCTTCGCAGGGGTGACGAGTCCCTTCTCCTACTCGCAGTCCCCCCTGGTGTAGATGAGCAGGACATTCAGACACGGCTGGTGTCGATGACGGATCCGGGCAGGGCACCGTATCCAAACCTGGGGGATCACACGCTCGAATCACACCCATCCGTCTCCGACTGGACGGCAGCCGTTGAAGAGGCGGTCGGGGCCATCGACGATGCCGCGATTGACAAAGTCGTGCTCGCTCGATCGGTTGTGGTCCGATCCGATTCGGCCCCCAACGGATTCGATCTCGTGAGCCATCTCGAGCGGTCGTACCGGCAGTGCTACGGCTTCGGATGGCGATCCAATGGTGCGACGTTCCTGGGAGCCAGTCCTGAGCTTCTCGTTCGCCTGAACGACGGAGAGGTCGTCTCGAACCCCCTCGCCGGTTCCGCGCGAAGGGGGGAGGGCGATGAGGAGGATCGGATCCTCGCGGAGGCGTTGATGCGGTCGGTGAAGGATCGCGTCGAGCATTCCTTCGTCGTCGATGATGTCGCAGACCGGCTTTCGCCGTTCGTGGAGTCGCTCGCCGTTCCCTCGCGACCCTCCCTGAAGAAGATGGCAACCGTTCAGCACCTCTCCACACGGATCACGGGAGCGGCACGCCGTGGAACACGCGTGCTCAACCTCGTCGGGGCCCTTCACCCAACGCCGGCGGTGGGTGGAACGCCCAGAGCCGAGGCCCAGGCGTTTATCGACAAGGTGGAGTCATTCGATCGGGGATGGTATACGGGCGGCATCGGATGGTTCGATAGCGATGGCGACGGCGAATTCGCGATCGCTCTTCGGTGCGGCCTGCTCGAAGGCACCAGGGCTCACATCTTCGCGGGTGCCGGGATCGTCGCCGACTCGCACGCCGACCTCGAACTACTCGAAACGAGGCTCAAATTCCGCCCCATGCTCGAGCTGCTCGCCGCAACGTAGCCGGGCCCCGGCGGTTCGCTTCTTCTCCTCTTCATTCTCCCTCGCCGGCCGAGGTGGGGGAGATGCCCGGAGGGCAGAGGGGGCCTCCCTTTCCTCCCCCTGATCCTGAATCCGCGGTTTCTCTGTTGGGAGAATCGCTCGCCCCCTGCGAACCGTGTCTCCCCGGGAGTGGAGCGGGCCCAGTGGGGAGCCCCCCTGCGTCGTCGCTTCGCTCCTCCGCGTCCCCCCGCCGTTCCGTCGGGGGGACAGGTGAAGGGGACGACAGCCGAGGTTCTCTCCGTCACCTCACGGGGTGCAAGACATCCCCTGCGGCCTTTCTTCATTCTCCCCCACCGCCGAGGTGGGGGAGATGCCCGGAGGGCAGAGGGGGCCTCCCTTTCCTCCCCTGAGGGGGAGGAAGAGTCCGTGAAGCGCTCGAGACGAGGCTCAAATTCTGCCCGATCCTCGAACTGCTCGCCGCAACGTAGCCGGATCCCGGAGCGCCGTGCCTCTAGCGGAGGGCCTCCGTCGCGGTGGCTCGGAGACGTTCGTGGACTGCGACGTTCCTTTCCCGATCAGTTCTCAGTTCGATCAGGTTCGGGCCGGATGCCGAGACGATGGCGGAACGGAGATCCGGGGGCGACTCGACGATCCGGGCGGGGATGCCGAAGGCTTCCGCGATCGGGACGAGCGAGAGATCCTGCGGTGTCCCGAACAGCCTCTCGAACGATTCCGGGAGCAGAGACCCTGCCTGGGGCAGGAAGTGGAAGATTCCCCCACCGTTGTTGTTGATCACCACGATCGTCACCGAGAGACCCATTCGGGCGATCATGCCCAACGCTGTGGCGTCGTGCAGGGTTGACAGATCTCCGACGAGTGCCACGACCCGACGACCGTCCGATGCGGCGGCACCGGCGGCGGACGAGAGGACGCCGTCGATCCCGTTCGCTCCGCGGTTCGAGAGTACCGCCAGATCGCCACGTGGTTCTCCCGCGAACGAGTCGAGATCGCGGATTGGCATGGACGATCCCGCATAGACCGTTGCGCCGGTCGGCGCGGATTCCCAGACGATCCGTGCGATGGCAGGCTCGTTGGGGAACGGCTCGGACTCGAGTGCGGCCGTTACCGCGCCACCGACCGAGTCATCGGCTTGCCGCCAGGCGTCGATCCAGGCAGGAGGGCCGGACTCCGTTCGCCCGGCAAGGTCGGCGAGCGTGATCGCGGGATCCGCCCTGTATGCGGACGAGACCGTTGCGAGGGGATCGTTCCCGGAGATGTCGCCGATGGCGATCTGTTCCGCGCCGGTCTCTTGCAGCCACGACCAGATCGGGCGAGAGGTCGGGACCGGACCGATCCTCACGATGACCTCAGGATCGTGGCTCCGAAGGTAGCCCGCTGCGGCCATGAGATCTCCGTAGACGACGGTCGATGGAGATGGGAACCGGCATTGGACATCTGCGATGACGGGGACCTGCGCCTGTCCGGCGAACATTGCCGCGGCAGCGGCGAACCCGGCGCGTTGGTGGCCGCCGGCAACGATCAGGGAGCGTCGACCCGAGAGGCGCTCGGCCAGTTCGGCCAGGCTCTCGGGCGGCAACTGGACATCCCCCCGACCGTGGCGCAGAGACGAGGGAGGTGCCGGTCGTGTGGGCGTTGCGAGCGGTTCCCGGAACGGGAAATTGAGGTGGACGGGCCCTTGAGGTGCTGCCAAAGCCGTCGTCCATGCTCTCACGGCGAGCGACGGTGCCGCCTCCGCAGTGGACGCGTCTGGGACACCGACATCGTGGAACATCCTGGTGGCGCTCCCGTAGAGATCGATCTGGTCGATCGTCTGCGGTGCGTGGACGCCGCGAAGTTCCGGCGGCCGATCTGCCGTGAGGACGAGCAACGGCACCCCGGCCTGATCCGCTTCAGCGACCGCGGGGTGGTAGTTCGCCGCTGCCGTACCGGACGTACAGATGAGGGCAACCGGGATACCGCTCTGCTTCGCTACTCCGAGAGCGAAGAACGCCGCCGAACGCTCATCCAGGATGACGTGCGTCTCGATCCGCGGTTCCGTGGCGAATGCGAGCGAGAGAGGCGTGTTGCGGGAACCGGGGGAGATGACGACGTGCCGGAGGCCGAGATCGGCGAACGCGCCGGCGAGCCGTGTGACGAGGGCTTCTGTTGGATCCACGATGGCGAGGTTACCGCCGGCCGGGATCGTGCGGCTGGCATACTGGGCACATGCAGGAGAGATCCGGTCGCTGGTGGCTCATCGTCGTCGTCCTGCCTGCGGTCGTCGTCGTGGCCGCTGCATTACCGCTCGTCGTCCTCCGGGATCGGTACCCCGACCCGATTGCCGTTCACTGGTCTCTGGGTGGGGCGCCGAACGGATCGATGCCGATGGCGATCTACGGACCGGCGATGATCGGCGGGATGGCTGCGGCACTTGCTGCGCTGATCGCCGGATCGCGCCGGAGTCTTCCCTCGGCGCCGCTCACGTCGTTCGTCGCGTTCATCATGGGCCTTCTCGCTGCGGTCAACGCCCAGATCGTCATTTTCAACCTCGACGTTCCTTCGTGGGAAGACGCGGGACACATGACTCCCGTCTGGCTGATCGGCGTCGTCGCCGTGGGGCTCGTGTCGGGGTGGATCGGCTGGCTCCTCGCCGGGGGCACGGAAGGTGTCCCGGCCGACATGCCGATCGAGAGGATGACGGTGGCTCGCGACACGTGGTCTGGGCGTGCTTCGAACACGGGGCTGCTCGCAATCGCTGCACTTCCGGTCCTGCTTATCGTGACCGTATCTCCGTTGGTGGCCCCGTTGCTGGTGTGTATCTCGTTCGCGGTCGTCGTGTTCTCGTCGGTCACGGTCGACGTCGACTCTGACGGTGTGACGATCTCGCTCGGTCCGTTCGCGTGGCCGAGACGGCACATTGCTCACGCGGGCATCACGGACGCTGCGGCCTTCGAGATCCAGCCCATGTCGTACGGCGGCTGGGGGTATCGGCTCCGATCCGGGGTCCGCGCCTACATCGTTCGGAGTGGTGAGGCGATCCGGATCGGCGTCGTCGACGGCCCGGATGTTCTCGTGACCGTCGACGGTGCGGCCCAGGGAGCGGCGGTGATCGAATCGTTGATCGCTCGCCGGTCAGCCGATGAGGACCCCGACCGATAGCAGAGCGGCAAAGACCAGTTGCAGGCGAGCGGTCGCCTTCAGAACGCCGATGAGTGGTGGTCCCGCCGTCTCGGTGAAGATCGTGCGAATCGGTGCGATGGCGAGGGGGAGCGCGGCCAGCGTGAGCATGCTCCAGGACGGCAGCGTGCCGGTCGACACACCGATCCCGATGACGACGAACGCTCCGATCACCATCGTTGCGTACAGCCACCGACCTGCCGTCCTCCCGAAGATCACTGCCAGCGTCCGCTTTCCTGCGACACGATCGGTATCGACGTCGCGGGTGTTGTTTGCCACGAGGATCGCGGCGGCGAGCAGACCGATCGCCACGCCTGCTATCCATGCATCAGCCGGCATCGTCCGGTCGTGCACGTACCGCGTGCCGACGGTGGCGACGAGACCGAAGAAGATGAAGACGAACAGCTCTCCGAGTCCGAAGTAGCCGTAGGGGATCGGTCCGTTCGTGTATCCGAGCGCAGCGACGATCGAGACGACGCCGATGGCGAGGATTACCCAGCCGGCGAGCCAGATCAGGTAGAGACCGGCAACCGATGCGAGGCCGAATGCAACGGCGATACCTCGCTTCATCTGTGAAGAGGAGAGCAGTCCGGTCGCCACCGCACGCGTCGGGCCGATGCGGGCTTCGGTGTCGGCACCCTTCTCCGCGTCTGCGAGATCGTTGGCGAAGTTGACTCCAACCTGGATTGCAAGAGCGGCGAACAGGATCACTGCGAACGCGTCCCATCGGAACACGGAAGCCGCCGCTGCCAGTGCGCTCCCAACGATCACTGGTGCTGCGGCTGCGGGGAGAGTCGCGGGACGCGAAGCGAGAACCCACGTGTTCACAGGCAGTCCTTCACGGTTTCAGAAGTGCCATGGGAAGCGGCTGTAATCCTGGTCGCGCTTGTCCAGGAACGAATCGCGACCCTCCGCTGCTTCGGCGGTGCCGTAGGCGAGACGTGTCGCTTCGCCCGCAAAGAGTTGTTGCCCGACGAGGCCATCGTCGGGGAGATTGAACGCATACTTCAACATCCGTTGCGCGGTCGGGCTCTTCGCCACGATCTCGCGCGCCCACTGGAGCGCCTCCGTCTCGAGATCGGCGTGGTCGATCACGGCGTTCACCATGCCCATGTCGAACGCTTCCTGAGCCGAGTAGTCGCGGCCGAGGAAGAAGACTTCCCGGGCTCGCTTCTGACCGACCTGGCGTGCGAGGAGTGCCGAGCCGTACCCCCCATCGAATGAGGCAACGTCGGCATCGGTCTGCTTGAAGACGGCATGCTCTCTCGATGCCAATGTGAGATCACACACCACGTGCAGACTGTGGCCGCCGCCGACGGCCCAGCCCGGCACGACGGCGATCACGACCTTCGGCATGAACCGGATCAACCGCTGCACCTCGAGGATGTGGAGACGGCCCAGTCTCGCCGGATCGATCCCCTCGGCCCCCTCATACTGGTAGCCGTCCGCTCCCCGGATGCGCTGATCCCCTCCGGAGCAGAACGCCCATCCGCCGTCTTTGGGGGAGGGCCCGTTGCCCGTCAGCAGCACGGCACCTACATCCGACGTCATGCGGGCGTGGTCGAGTGCCGTGTACAGCTCATCGACGGTGTGCGGCCGGAAGGCGTTGCGCACTTCAGGCCGGTTGAACGCGATCCGGACGGCGCCGACGTCGCGCGCTCGGTGGTAGGTGATGTCGGTGAAGTCGAACCCGTCGATAGGGTCCCATGCGGCAGGATCGAAGATATCTGATGTCACGACCCGATACTGTAGTGAGAAGTATGTCCGACATCCTTCCGCACGAGTGGGTCGAGATCCACGCCGGGACGCACCCCGATGCCCCTGCTGTGGTCTCAGGAGATGCCGTCCTCACGTACGGCGAGTTGAACCGACGGGCGAGCGAACATGCGGACCGACTGATCGATGCAGGGGCACGTCCCGGAGACCTCATCCCGCTCCGTGCCACGCCGTCACTCGAAACGATCGTCACAATGATCGGTGCGGCCCGGTGCGGCGGTGTTATCGCTCCGTATGGACCTCACCGGATCGAGGATGGAGGTTCGGTTGATGTCGACGTTCACGCCGTCGTGCCGACGTCGGGGAGTACCGGTCGACCGCGTGGTGTGTTGCTCACCCGACGCAACATTGTGTCGGCTGTTCAGAGCTCACAGCGACGGTTGGGGAACGAAGCTGCGGACCGATGGTTTCTGGCCCTTCCGTTGTTCCACGTCGGTGGGCTCTCCATCGTCTGGCGAAGTCTCACCGCCGGCGGATCGATCGAGTTGCTTCCCCTCTTCGAGCCGGGAGCCGCTGCGAGGGCCCTGCGGAGCGGATCCGTGACGATGGCGAGCCTCGTCCCGACCATGCTGCAGCGGATTCTCGACACGGAACCCGGTCCGTACCACGGGTTGAAAGCCGTTCTCCTCGGCGGCGCCAGGGCAGACGTGTCCCTCGTCGAGCGGGGGCTCGATGCCGGTATGCCCGTGCTCCAGACCTACGGTATGACCGAGGCGTGTTCGCAGGTGGCCACCGTCGTGCCCGGCACCGCTCGCGAATCGCTCGGGACGGCCGGTCCGATCATGGACGGGTTCACCGTGGAGATCGTCGGGGGCGAGATCGCGGTCGACGGGCCCGCCGTTTCCCCGGGATATCTCCATGAAGCTCCTCGCACGGGCCCTTACATGACCGGCGATCTCGGACGGTTCGACTCGTCGGGCCGCCTCATCGTCGAAGGGAGGCGGGATGGCATGATCATCAGCGGCGGGGAGAATATCCATCCTGCCCCGATCGAGGCTGCCATCGAGGAGCACCCCGCGGTGGATTGCGCGGTCATCGTCGGGGTCCCCGACGAAGACTGGGGTGAGGCCGTCGTGGCCATCGTTGAGGCAGACATCGACGCAGCCACGCGGATCAAGGATTCGATCAAACATCGACTCCCCCGGCACGAGGTGCCGAAGCGCTGGATCTTCACCGATCACATCACTCTTCTCCCCAACGGCAAACCGGACCGCCGATCAGCGCGGGAACTGGCGATCAAGACCCTCGACACCGAAACCGAATAGCTTCCAACCCTGTCCACGTTTCAGTCGATGCCGAGGTTCACAGGAGAGGTGAGGCGGTGGACGGTTCTTCGTCTCTACCACGCCAGTGGGGGAGACGCGATCGAGCTGTTGCTCGATCGCAGAGGCGGTGTTCCGACGCACCCGTAGCTGCATTCGGTCTCCGTATCGCCTTTCTGCCTCCGTGCGGCCCCCTCTGCCCTCCGGGCATCTCCCCCACCTCGCCGGTGGGGGAGAATGAGAAGAGGCCCGATGTCTCAGACAAACCGTGGATTCAGGCTGAAGGGGAGGAAGAGGACGGGGGAGGGGGAGAGCGGCTAGTTGGGTGGGGGTTCGAAGGTCACCGGGGGCTTTTCGCGTTCGTCGACGGTGAGGGTGAAGATATCGGGACGGGCGTAGTGGCCGGTTGGATCGAAGTCGAACATGCCCCGGGTGATCTCGCCCAGATCGAGTTCGGCGGTCAAGATCACTTCACCGTTGCGGTCCGGTCCGGCAAGGAACGTCCCGTGCGGATCGATGATGGCGCTGCCGCCGCCGATCAGCACCGTGTCCGGGTCGTCACCGTATGACGTGTGGTAGTCGTCCGGGTAGTCGCTCCGTGTGGCGTATTGGTTCGCCGAGAGCACGAAGGTTCGGCCCTCGAGAGCGATGTGTTGCATCGTCGAGGCCCATCGCTCCCGGTCGTCGACCGTCGGGGCACACCATATCTGCACTCCCTTCCGGTAGAGGGCGGCACGATAGAGCGGCATGTAGTTCTCCCAGCAGATCGCCGCCCCGAGCATGCCGACCGGCGTGTCGACGACCGGCATGGTCGAGCCGTCGCCGAAGCCCCAGATGAGGCGCTCCGCGGCAGTTGGCATGAGCTTGCGATGAACACCGAGGAGTTGTCCGTCAGGGGCGAGGAAGATGACGGAGCAGTAGAGGGTCCCGCCGTCGCGTTCGATGACCCCGGTAACGAGATGGACTCCGGCTGATGCTTCGGCGATGCGTTCGAGTTCGGGGCCGGGAAGAGTTATGGCTCCGTCGGAGTAGCGGCGGAACCAGTCCCTACCTTCCTCGGTGCGGCTCCCGACGACCGCTCCGAAGTCGTGCCCCTTCGGGTAGCCGCCGATGAAGGCCTCCGGGAAGACGACGAGATCGGCTCCGGCCCGTCGCGCATCCGACGTGAGATCGCCGAGCTTCTCGATCGTGGCGGGCGTGTCGAACGCAAGAGAGCCGGCCTGCACGACCGCTGCGATGATGGGGGATCGGCGTTCGATCATGGGAGGACCCTACCGGAGTCCCACGGCCGCTTCGATGGTGTGTCGGAACGACTCGGGCTGGTGGGAGAAGATTCCGCTGCCGTCGGACAAGGCCTTCGAGCGGAACTCGTCCCGTCTGAGCCGTGAACGCCGGGCAATGGCCGAAAAACCGGGTTCGCCGGATCGGTGCTCCGCGACCTCGATCAGGACGGTCTGATCGTGCTCGCTCCCCAGGTTGTCTCCCAGCGTCCGGAACGGCCCGACGACCGGCTCCGGAGCGTGGAGTGCTTCAAGTTGATAACGCAGGTACTTCGCCCGGCGCCGCCACCGGTGGAAGGCTGCGGCGTCTGGTGCAGATCGGGCGGTCTCGAACTCCATCTGGCCTTTTCGATACGTTCGTTCTAGGCCGGAGCCGATGGACTTCGGGCCGGGACTCTGCCCCATCACATATTGCCATCGAGAGACGATGGCTCCGATGCGGTCGAGAACCTCCGTCCGGATCGTTCGCTCGAATCCGCTCATGACCTGCGCATGGTCGGAGATCAGAACAGCGAGGGTTGCATCATCCGCTCCGAGATCGCGGGCGGTTTCGATGATCACGAACGCATCGCGTGCCGGAGCGAGTAGACGGGCAGTGTCGCGAAGTGCCGCGTTCTCGGTGCGATACGTGTTCGTTCCGATCGACCGTCTGGCGAGCCGCAGATAGGCGCGAAGGCGCTTGATGCCCGTCCTCGTGCGGTGCACGGCATCATCGATGTCGCCGGTTGTGGCGATGAGCGTTGCGAGGGATTCGAGTCGCTCGAGTTCAACGGCGGCGAGGTCGTTCATTCGTTTCCTATCGGCGGGATCTGGGCGAAATCATCGTCGGTGAGGTCATCGACCGATCCGGAGGGTACCGGTCTGTATCCGGAGAGTATGGTTTCCTGGACTCCGGGCTCTGGTGCCAAGAGATCCAGGATCCGGGTTCCGTTGATCGACCCGTCACCTCCGCCGATACGCCACTGCTGGGCGGCCGTCTCGACATCGCGGATACGCCGGACACCGGCCGAAGGGAAGCCTTCCTGGCTCATCACCGCGACGGCGTAGCGCCACGTCGCCGGATCGCCGGGTCCGAAGAGCGTCTTCGGAATTCGTGCCGTCACGCGGCCCTTGTCGGAGAAGACGAGCACCTTGAACGTCGGTTCCGTTTCGGTTACCGATCCATCCGGCTCCGCCACGTACAGTGCCGGGAACCATCCTTCGATGGTGAGCGCTCGGTCCCACCCCGAACCAGGTTCCCATGAGGCGTTCCGTCCCGGGAGGAACCGGTGCGCACCTGTGTCGGCATCCGGATCGATGTCCACGTAGACGTCGAACGTCTGGATGGAGAGACCGTTCGGGCTCTCCCACGGGTTGAGAATGGGGGCGAGAACGTCGAAGGTGAAGACCAGGTCGTCTCCAGACTCCCCGACGGTGAACGATGTGAGGTCGTATGAACCCGGGGTGAAGACGGGGTCGGTCGGATACGTGTACCCGCCGGGTCCGTGGTCGTCCCCTTCAGGATCCATGGACTCGAAAGCCACCACGGTGTTGGAGATGTCGGGGACGAGCATCACTCCCGGGCCCTCCGTCGGGAAGAGTCCGCCTTCCGGCCCTCCCTGTCGATCACTGAGGCGGAACCGCACGGAATCGCCGGTCTCGATGGGGCCGAGGGACGCGAGCGGGATCGAGAACTCGACACTCGTACCGTCGAACCCTGCGTCGAGCGAGTCCGAGTCCACGAGGACTCCCGGCTCGGCGATGCCGCTGCCGGGGCCGACGGGCGGAAGCGGAACCGGCCCCGTCACGACGACCGGGTCGGTACCGCGCCACGTCATCACGTGGCTTGCTTCGAACCCGAGCACGGCCCCCTCAACGGAGAGCCCCCGCGAGGTGCCGGCGCCGGGCGAATCGAGGTAGAGGTCGAATCCCGCCGCCTCATCCCCGAGGACTTCCTCGCGGTAATCGACGCGAACCTGCAGCCGGTCCCGGTCGTAGATCCACCGGTATGCCGAGAACGGTCCCTGCTCGAACTCGTAGAGTCCTGCAGAATCCCAATCCGCCGTGGCTACTTCGGCGTCGATCTCGATCCTCCCGGTCTCGTCTGCCGATCGGTCGGGGGGAATGGTTGGGTTCGGAACGATGGGAACTCGGACGAACGCGGGCCGTTCGATTCCGAGCGAGTCGTAGACCCGGCCGAGGAGCTCACGGTACGCGCCGTCGAAGTACCGGTCGTCCCCGGAGTTCTGATCGGCGCCATACCACCAGAACCAGTCGGAACCCTCGGCAAACAGCAGACTCTCGTAGGCGGCGGCGAGCTGCTCCTGCGAGACGGAGCCCTCTTTGACGGCGTCCGCATAGTCGCGTCTGGTCATCCACAGCGCGTCCCACGCGGTGGCTTCTTCCGGTTCACCGATCCATGTCGCGAAGTTCGGCTGGAACCATGATGCCGGGAAGACATCGGGAAGGGGGGCGACGTCGTCGCCGAACGCATCGAGAATCTCACCCGGTGTCACCGTCGTCACGAAGTCCGAGGTGCTGAGGTTCTCATACAGGGCGTTGAGGAAGTCCTTGCCGTCGTTGTCGTAGTTCTCCCACGCGTTCTCGCCGTCGACGACGATGGTCACAACCTTGGGGCCCTCGACTCCAAGTTCGTCCAGTCGATCCTTCGCGTGTTCGAGCCGACCCATGAAGTCGTCGGCCGCTGCCCCACCGGACATTCCCGAATACTCGAACCCGATCATGTCCGAGATGGCAACGTCACGGAAGAAGATCGGGAGGTTCGGGTTCCTCGTGTGCTGTGCGGCGTACATGCGGTACAGCACGTCTGCATCGACGACCGTTCCGGTCGAATCCCGTTCGAACGATCCCAGGCCGAGTGTCCGGCCGAGCACGTCCTCACCGGTGGCGATCCACTCGACGCCCTCGCCGGCCCAGATGGAGGTGACCTCCTGAGCCACGGCCCCTTCTCCCGGCCACATGCCGGCCGGACGGCGACCGAGCAACCGCTCGGCGATATCCAATCCCCGTGACACCTGCTCGCGAGCGTCGAGAGGCTCGCGGAACCGTTCGTTCGGCATGATCGCCGTCGGATCGCCGACGAGGGCGAGATTCGTGTCGGAGATGAGAGGGAGGATCGGGTGAGCGAACGGCGTCGTCGTGACTTCGATCTGTCCCTCGTCCCAGAGTTCCTTGTGGATGGCGATCGTGTTGGCCACCGCTTCGAGATGCACGTCCAGGATCGGTTGTTTGTCTTCTTCGGTGAAGTCGCTCCCGCGAGCCATGATGTCACGAAGGGGATCTGCGGCCAGGAGATCCGGATCGGTCCACGCCAGGTTGAAGAGCACCTGGAGGTCCCGGTAGTCCTGTGTCTCAAACTCACTTCCGGTGGCCCGCAGATCCGCCAGTTCCTGATAGCGGGGGAAGCGGGCGACGACCTTCGGGTTCACATCGAAGAACCGTTCGAGCAGGAACGCCTTTTCGTCGGCGGTCAGCTCACTCGCCGGGATCTCGGTATGGACCCAGTAGGAGTCCCTGGCACCGTCGAGAATGTCCTCGAGTTGGAGGAGGAGAACCGGTGTGAGATTGAACGACACGTGGACGTCCGGGTAGCGACCGACGAGTTCGGCCATGTCCCAGTAGTCCTTTGCCGCGTGGAGCCGCACCCACGG
Organism: Acidimicrobiia bacterium; assembly: GCA_024762335.1. GTDB lineage: Bacteria > Actinomycetota > Acidimicrobiia > Spongiisociales > UBA5794 > JAHEEL01. The sequence continues at coordinate 25,639 of JANTHO010000013.1, forward strand.
GCGGGTGACGATGCCGTTGTCGTCTTTCGGGTATAGGGGTTGGTGCTGGTGCCAGAGCAAGACCAGGTAGAACCCGTCTTCGTCGAAAGGCGGCCGGTGTGCCGGGACGGTCGTCGTCGTGGTATCGCTGATCGCCGCCTCCGTTGTGGTCGTTGCCGTTTCGTTTCCTCCGGATGTGCAGGCGGTCACGACGACGGCCAGAGAGAGCGCGGCGACGGCGAGCAGTCTCCTGGACATCATCACTGGCTCAGGCCAAGTTCGGTCAGGTAGGCGTCGGCAGACGGCTCCCGGCCGAGGAACGCGCGCAGGTGCTCGATCGCGTCCCTCGAGTAGCCGCGGGCGAGAACCTCGCGCCGATAGCGTTCGCCCACCGTCGGATCGAGGACGCCGGCATTCGAGAACACGGAGAACATGTCATCCCCATATACCTTGGCCCACTGGTATCCGTAGTAGCCGGCGTCGTATCCACCCATCAGGTGGCCGAACGAGGCGGCGAAATGGGTGCCTTCGTGATACGGGATGAGCGTCAGGGCGAATGCTTCGCGTGTGGCCTGATCGATGTCGACATCGCCGTGTCCGGTGTGGATCGCCAGATCGAACTTCCCGAGGAAAGCCTGACGCAGGGTCGAGAGGGCGATGTTCTGATCGCGGGCCGCGACGAGACGTTTGACGAGATCCGTAGGGATTGTGTCTCCGGTCTCAAAGTGGGTCGCGAATCGCTGGAGAACTTCCGGCTCCCACATCCAGTGCTCCATGATCTGCGACGGCGCCTCGACGAAGTCCCACTCCGTGTCGTATCCGGCGAATCGGGGATGATCGACTTCGGTCAGGCAGAAGTGGAGGACGTGACCGAACTCGTGGAACAGTGTCAGGGCCTCATCGTGTTTGAGGAGGGACGGGGTTCCCGGTCCCGGTTTGGTGAAGTTGGCTACCACGGCGGCGACGGGTGGACGGTAGGTGCCGTCGCCCTGTCGCATGCCGCCGGTGATCGAGAAGCAGGCGGCGTGGCCGAACTTGCCGTCCCGTGGGAACAGGTCCGCGTAGAAGTAGGCGATCGGCTCGTCTCCGCCCCGATTCCTGATCTCGAACAGATCCACATCGTCGTGCCATGCACGAGCATCGGCAACCTTTCGGTACTCCAAGCCGAAGACGTTCCCCGTGATGTCGAACATTCCGCCGATGACGGTGTCGAGGGGGAAATACTCCGCGACCTCGTTCTGATCGATCCCATAATTCTGCTTCCGCTGCTGGGTGTGGTAGTACATCCAGTCCCAGGACTGGATCGATCGTCCGGTCAGGTCACGTGAGCCGAACTCCTGTAGTTCCGCCAGCTCGGCCCATCCCCGTTCTGTGAGACCCGGGATGATCGATTCGTAGAGATCTTCGACGGCCTCCGGTTCGGCCATCTTGACCTCCATCGCGTACCGGGCCCAGGTGTCGTAGCCGAGGAGTGAGGCGATCTCTTCCCGGATGGCGACGGCTTCGGCGAGCAGGGGCATGTTCTCGTCCGCCGCCCGGTTCCAGAACTTGAACTGCATCTGTCGGCGCAGCTCCCGGTTCTCGGCCTGCTCGATGAACGGCATGTAGTCCGGGTACCTCATCGAGACGCGGAATGTGCCTTCCGATGCCCCCGGAGCGAGCCCGTCGATGTACGAGTCGGGGAGCCCGACGAGTTCGTCTCTGGTCATCTCGATGCCGTCGTCCCATTCGTCGAGGTTGCTCGAGAAGGCGACCTGCAGCTCGATGAGTCGCTGATGGAGTTCACGCATTCTGAACCGATCGGCCTCGTTGAGATCGTGGCCCGCCCGGCGCAGATCGCGCAGCCAGAACTCGAGGTTTCGTGCCTCGAGTCCGTCCAGTCCCCGCGCGTCCTCCGTCTCCGCATAGGACCGGATGGCCGCGGCGAGATCTTCCCTCATGATCAGATCGGATCCCCACTTGGCCAGGCGTTCCTCCATCGCGACCGCAGCGGCCCGCACATCGGCGTCCGGGTGGACGCGTGCCATGAACGCTCCGCGACCCGAGGCGTCGTGAACCAAGACGTAGGCGTCGTCCAGAGGGGCCATCGTGTTGGCGTAGGTTCTCGGGCCAGCGACTGCGGCCATTGCATCGACGGCGTCGTCGGCCTCAGCGATGGCGGATTCGACGATGTCGGTGACGGTCTGAGCGGTGACGGAGGTGAAGTCGTACAGCATGGGTCCGAGGGTACCGGCCATCGGCGTTTGGGCGACCGGTGTTCGGGCCGAATCAGCCTCCGGTCGGTGACACGTCGAACAGGACCGGCCGGTGGGCGGGTCCGAGATCGGGGCCGACCAACCGGTACGGGACCGTGATCGTTCCTTTGTAGAGGGCGTGGTCAACGGGGATGCCGGTGTAGTCGCCGATGAGCGGCCAATCGAACGACGGCCAGGTTGCGGCGTATCCGAAACCGTCCTCGGAGTTCGTGAGACCTTCCGAGAGGACCTGGAAGGCGTGGGACCATCTCGTAGTTTCCAAGTCTCCGGCAATGACGACGGGACCTTGGATCTGCCGGGAGCCGTCGTTGACTGCAGCGAATCGTTCGACGCGCCGATCTGCCTGACCGACAGATCCGGGGGCGGGGATCGTGAGGCCGATGATTGTCAGGGTCAGTTCGTTGTTCGAGACCTTGACTGAGAAGTCGGAACCGGGGGTCGGGGAGAGCGGAGCCACGGTCGCTGTGTGCCGGGCCAGGACAATCGGAGATCCGTGCGTGTCGTCTGCGAGCGGGATTGGAACCATTCGGTACGGGGCGTCGCTGTCATCGAGTGTTCCCTCCCAGTCCCCCGCGGTTCGATGAAGCAACGCAACGTCGGCTTCCATCGAGTCGATCCAGGCGAGGATGTTCGCGCGGTTGCTCTCAGAATCCCCGGTGTCGAAGGTCACGACGCGTATCCGGGCGTCCGATGCGACTTCGTCCTGTGTGGAGAGCCACATCGGGGCCAGCAGCACTGCGTTGACGATCGCTGCGAGGAGGAAGACGGCAGAGATGGCTCGTCGGAAGACGAATCCGTAGACGATGGCGACCGGCAGCAGGACCACGAGGAAGGGGAAACGCCAGTCGGCCATGCGGTCGAAACCCCACCAGGTGGCGCCGAAGAACCCTGCGGCGGTCCCAAACGTCGCCAGAGATCCGAGCAGGAAGAGCAACGCGGAAGCGAATTTTCGCCCGGTCCCCGTCTCGACGGTGCTACGTGATGACATCAGCTCCCAAGAGCGTAGAAGAATCCGTCGCGAGATCCCACATATATGCGTCCATTCCAGATCGCAGGCGTGGACTCCACGCACGCGCCGGTTCCGACCACCGTGTCCCACATCGGTTGCGGCGAGCGGGGAGTAGACAGATCGTAGGCCCGGAATCCGGAGTGGTCGGTGAGGCAATCGATGCCGACGACGAGGGTTCCGTCGACGATGACGGGTGACGACCATGCGTTTCCGCCGACGAAGTCCTTCCAGACGACATCGCCGGTTTCGGTATCGACGGCGAGCAGATCGCCGGAGTCGGTGGCAACGAAGAGCAACCCGGCCTCGACGTCGAGCGCCGGTGTTGCCCACGCTCCGGCATCCTGACCCCTCGCCGCCGACAGGTCGACGGACCACATGACCGGATCATCGGGGTTGTCCGGGTCGAGTTTGAAGAGGTCCCCGACCTCGCGAACACGCCGAGCCGCCGTGTTGTTCTTCTTGGCCGTATCGGCGTGGGAAACGACGTAGAGGTATCCGTCACGGTCGATGCTGATCGTTGCATCGGTGTCGTCGCCGTCCCAGAAGTCGAGGAAGATCTCCCCGTTTCCGTTCTCGATGTCGGTGAGATCGACCCCGACAACCCGCCCCGCCGACGTCGAGAAGTACGCTCGCTGTTCGAAAACCGCCGTCGAGTTCTCGACCGAATGTTGTCTCCCGAAGATCTCCTGCAGTTCCTCTGTCCACGCCGGGATCTCATACACAACCTGGGGGTCTACGGTCACGTTGCCGTCCGCGTCGTATCCGCGGTTGAGCTTGACGGCGAACCACCACGAGTTCTCGCCACCCTCGTACATCATGTCGTCGATGATGACGGGATTCGAGTCCCAGTCGTCGTTCCACATGCCTTCAACGGATTTGGCATGGAGCGACCACACCTCGTACGGCTCCTCCTTGTCGAGTGCGATGATCCGGAACCGGGGATCGCGAGAGCCCGTGTAGAGGAGGGGGTATCCGTCGGGATCGAGGGTGACGGATCCCTTGATGATGTCGCCCATGTCGAAGTCGGGACGTGTCCGCTCACCCGTGTCGGCATTCAGGAAGTGAATGTTCTTGTCGTAGGCGCCGAAGATGACCTCCGTGATGCCGTCCGGGCGCTCCCACACGACCGGCTGGCCCGTCCATCCGCTGCCGCACCAGACCTTCGGGTCCTTGCCGATCGGCGATTGTCCGCACATCTTGTCATCGGGGAATCGCCAGAGCTGAATCGGTGCCCTGGTCGGCACCGGACCCGAGCCAAAGTAGGTGCGCGTCGGATTTCCCCGGAACATCGTCAATCCGGTGACTTCGCCCCACGGCTCTCCGACGCTCTCAGGCGGAACGACACCCGCGGGTCGCTGCGGAATCGTCGTTGTCGATGATGGGACGGTCGTGGTCGCTCCGGTGTCCGGGTCGGTTGTGGAGACCCCGGGGAGCGTGGTGACCGGCGTGAAGGTCGTGGCCGAAGCCCCGGGGTCGACGGGGACTACGTCGGCACCGGAGACGCAAGCGGCGGCCAGCAAGGCGAGAGTGGTTGCGAGGAGGAGAATTCGATGCATCGTCGACGAGTGTAGGGAATGGCCGGTTTTCTGAAGCACCGCTCGCACCGTATGCTCGCTCCATGCCGTCGCTGCCGCTGCTTCCGACACGACTCGAGCCGATCGTCACCGAGGCTCGCCGGGTCTCGCGCACCGACCCGTTCCTGATGTCGGCTGCCATCGCATACAACGTGTTCTTTGCCCTGATACCCCTCGCGTTCGCCGCCGTAGCCGGACTCTCGATGCTGGCGTCCGGTACCGATGTGCTCAACTGGCTCGAGAGCCTCGTGGCCCAGGGGCTGTCCCCCGACATCGTCGAGTTCCTCTCCGAATCCGTCAACGAGTCACTCGAAGCGGTTGCCGGCATGGGGACCTTCGTCGTGGGTGTGTCGCTGCTGGTGGCGCTCTGGTCCGGTTCCCGGGCGATCTACGCCGTCCAGAAGTCCCTCCGGCTCATCGAAGACGTCGAGGAGCGTCGCGCATACTGGCACACGCGAGGGCTCGGGATTCTCTTCACGTTCGGGGCGGGCGTGGCCCTCATCATCGCGTACATCATTCTGTTGTTCGGCGGTTGGGTGATCGAAATTCTCGACCGAGCCGGTCTCGATGTCGCTCCCGTGACCACCATCTCCGGTCTCGTGATCGCGATGTGGGCGATCGGCACGCTGTTTGCAATCTACCGATGGGGGATCGCCGTCTCAGTTCCCCGACCGCTGGTTTCGGCGGTGACCGTGACTGCCGAACTGGTGCTCGTGACTTGGCTGGGTGCCATTCTCGTGCCCACGTTCGGCGGAGGAGGCACCGTTGCTGCATTGGGAACAGTCGGCATCATCCTCGTCTGGTCCTATGTCGTCGGTTTCATGGTGATCGTGACGCCAACGGCGGTCTCGACGATCGAGATGATCATCCGGGGATCGCGTCCTTGAGCGGGACCGGTACCGCTGCCGGCACACGCCCGGGACTGTGGCTGCTCGTCCGCACGCTTCGTTCCTACCCAAAGAATGCCGCCATCGCCATCACGGGTGCTCTCGTGTGGATGGGTGCCGTCGTTGCCCTGCCGTACGTCACGAAGACGATCATCGACCTATCGATCGTGGGCGGACGCCGAGATCTGATGGCTGCGTTGATTGCCTTGCTCATCGGTATCGGACTCGTGCAGGCGCTCGGCATGGGTGTTCGGCGATACTTCGGGTTCCGCCTGTCATACCGTGCCGAGGCCGACCTCCGGGACCGGATGTTCGGACATATTCAACGTCTGGCCTTCTCGTTCCACGACGTGACGCCCACCGGCCAGCTGATGGCGCGGTCGTCGTCGGACCTTTCCCAGATCCGCCTGATCCTGATGATGCTGCCCATCGTGATCGCCAACATCGCGATGTTCTTCACGGTGATCGTGGTCCTCGTCCTGATCGACCCGGTCCTCGGTCTGGTCGCCTCGCTCACCGCGCCGGCTCTCGTGCTGAACGCCAACACGCTCGCGCGTCGCATCATCCGGCTGTCGTTCAGCGTCCAGCAGAAACTTGCCGACCTAGCGGAGGTGGTGGAGCAGAGCGTCGCAGGGATCGAGATCGTCAAGGCATACGGGCAGGAAAGTCGAGAAGAGCGCCGTCTGAACGAAGCAGCCCTCGCGATCTACGAAGACACGATCCAGATTGCCCGCTACCGATCCCGGTTCGCCCCGCTCTTCGAACTGATCCCCTCCTTCGGAACCGTGGCCGTCCTGTGGGTCGGCGGGATCCGGGTCATCGATGGAGCATTGTCACCGGGGGAGTTCGTCGCGTTCACGCAGTACCTCGCAGTCCTCGTGCTGCCGTTGATGATCACCGGGTGGTTCTTCGCGAACCTCCCGAGGGCGACGGCGTCGGCGACGCGCATCGAGAGCCTGCTCTCCACCGACCCGGTCATCGAGGACCCTCCGGAACCGGTCGCACTGCCCATCGGACCCGGCGAGATACGATTCGAGGGGGTTCGCTTCTCCTACCCCGAGGGTGGTCCGGTGCTCGAAGGCGTCGACCTGGTGATCCCAGGAGGATCGGCGGTGGCGCTCGTCGGAGCGACCGGGTCGGGAAAGACGACGATCGCCAATCTCGTTCCACGTTTCTACGACGTAGACGAGGGTTCGGTGACGCTCGACGGCGTCGACGTCCGGAATCTGCGTCTCGACGATCTCCGATCCGAGGTTGCGTTCGTGTTTCAGGAGACGTTCCTGTTCTCATCCACGATCGGCGAAAACATTCGCGTCGGGGATCCTGAGGCCGACGATCGCCGCGTCCGTTCCGCTGCCCGACTGGCACAAGCCCACGAGTTCATCTGCTCCATGGCGGACGGCTACGACACGGTCGTGGGGGAGCGAGGAGCGACGCTCTCAGGCGGACAGCGTCAACGGATCGCCCTCGCACGCAGCGTGCTGCGCGATCCCCGGATCCTGATCCTCGACGATGCCACATCATCGGTCGATGCTGTGATCGAATCCGAGATACAAGAGTCTCTGAGGCGGGTCATGGCCGGGAGGACGACGCTCATCATCGCCCACCGGACCTCCACGCTGGCGCTCGCCGATCTCGTTGTCTTTGTCGAAGCCGGAAGGATTGCCGGTGTTGGCACGCACGAGGAGTTGCTGTCAACCGTGCCCCGGTACGGAGAAGTCCTCGCTCAGGACGAAGACCATGCGACGGGCGGTGTGGCATGAGATACATGCAGCACGCCGGCGACTACGTGGTCGAAGACCGGCGTGGGCTTCTCCTGCGCGCAGGCCGGCTCGGCCGGAATCTCCGGTTCCCGGCCCTCGGGGCCCTGATGGCCGCCGTGGTGGGAACCGCAGCGAGGCTCGCCGGGCCGCTCACCGTCCGCGCCGGCATCGACGACGGAATCGCTCAAGGCGACAAGGGGATGGTCACGCGTGCGGCGCTCGTCTTCATTCTTCTTCTCGTGGTTCAGTACGTCTTCGTGGTGATCTCGAGGTACGGGATCGCTTGGGTGGGGGAGCAGTATCTGCTGAAACTGCGCGGCATCGTGTTCGGGCATCTCATCCGTTCGGACACGGCGTTCTTCTCACGCTCGAAGAGCGGTGTGCTCGTCAGCAGGATGACTTCCGACATCGAGTCGCTTCAGGAGTTCGCAGGCGACGGCGCCGTGATGGCGCTCTCGAACACGCTGACGGTCATCGGCGTTGCGATTGCGATGGTGCTCGTCGACGTCCCGATGGCGCTCGCCACGTTCGCCGTGGTCGCCGTCCTGGTCGCCGTCTCCGTTGTGTTCCAACGTCAGGCCGCCAGGGCGTATGAGCAGGTCCGCGAGCGTATCGGCCGGGTACTCGCCGGTCTCCAGGAGGGGATCGCAGGCGTTCGAGTGGTGCAGGCGTTCACGCAGGAACAGGTGCAGGCATCGTCATTCGGGAAGGTCAACGAGGCCCACTACCGAGCGAACATGGGTGCTGCGACGGCGATCTCCTGGTACTTCCCGACGGTCGGCCTTCTCCGTGTCATCGCTCTCGCCGCCGTTCTCGCCATCGGAGGCACGCGGGTGGTGAACGGGTCGCTGACGTTCGGTACGCTCGTCGTGTTCCTGCTGTACCTCGATTGGTTCTTCCAGCCGATCGTGAACCTCGCAAACGTGTACAACTTGCTGCAGGCTGCAATCGCCGCCCTCGGGAAACTCTTCGGTCTGCTCGACGTCGAAGCCGAGGTCGCCGAGCGTCCGGGTGCGTACGATCTCGCGACCCCGGTCACGGGAGCCGTCACGCTCGAGGACGTCACCTTCGGCTACGACGATTCGGTGACGGTCCTTCACGATGTCTCCCTGGACATTCCCCCGGGCCAGCGGCTTGCGGTCGTGGGTGAGACCGGGGCGGGCAAGTCGACGATCGCCAAGCTCGTACTGCGCTTCTACGACCCGCAGCAGGGTGTGGTTGCGATCGACGGGGCGAATCTTCGCGACCTCACGATCGACTCCAGAACGGACGCCGTCGCGCTCATCCCCCAGGATGGGTTCCTCTTCAACGGGACCTTGCTAGACAACCTCACGTACGGCGCTCCGAATGCCACGGTCGACGATGTGTGGAACGTGTTGCGTGCGATGGGCATCGACCAGTGGATACGCGACCTGCCCGACGGCCTCGATACCGAAGTGCGGGAGCGCGGAAGCCGGTTCTCGTCTGGGGAGCGGCAGCTGATCGCTCTCGGCCGGGCGTTCCTCAGCGACCCGGCGATCATCGTGCTCGACGAAGCGACGTCGAACCTGGATCCGGAGACCGAACTGGAGGTGGAGGGAGCGCTGCGGGTGCTGCTCTCCGGACGTACGGCGGTTGTGATCGCCCACCGGCTCCGATCCGCCGAGCGGGCGGACCGGGTGATCATGATCGACGACGGGCGCATCATCGCCGATGGGAGCCACAGCGAACTCGTCGAGACCAGTCCGGAGTACCGTCGACTCGTGGAAGTGTGGGAGAGAGGGATCGCATGAACAACGAATACCTGGCCGAGTTCGAAGAGCAGGACGGATACCTGAATTTCGCTTCGGTGGGTCCCGCTTCGAGATCTGCCCGGCGTGCGGCCTGCGAACTGCACGACGAGGTCGCCCGCGGCGGCGGTTCGGCCGTCGGAATCCTCGGTTCGGCATACGAGGAGGCCCGGGCCGCGATCGCCCGAGGGCTCGGCGTCGAAGAGGGTTTCGCCACATCGGTGCCGACCACGAGTTCGGGCATCATGCAGATCGCTTTCGGACTCGTCGGATCGGGCGGCAACGTGGTCATTCCGGCGAACGAGTTCCCCGCAAATCGGTACCCCTGGCTCCGGGCGGAGGCGATCGGAGGGCCGGCGGTGCGGGTCGTCGATGTTCCGGACGGGCGGGTGACTCCGACGGCCCTGTCCGCGGCCATCGATGCCGATACGCGTCTCGTCGCCGTCAGCCTCGTCGACTACATGACGGGCTTCCGGGCCGACATCGACGGGATTGCCGAAGCAGCCGGTGATGCGCTCGTGCTCGTCGACGGTATCCAGGGCCTCGGGGCGATCGCTACCGGTCTCGGCAGCGCCGACGTGTTCGTCGCAGGCGGCCAGAAGTGGCTTCGCGCCGGCTTCTCCACCGGTGTCATGGGCGTATCGGGCCGGGCGCTGGAACGGCTGGCTCCCACACTGACGGGCTGGTGGAGCGTCGAGGACAACCACAATTTCGAGATCCCACCGCCTCACGCCCCGCTGGCGACGGCGGACCGATTCCTCGAAGGCTCACCCAACTTGCCGGGGGCGGTCGCAGCGGCCGCGGCGCTCCGGGTCGTCGAAACCGGAGGAATCGCCGCGATCGAGGCAGCAGTCCTCGAACGCTCTGGCGCTGTGTTGGAGATCGCCCGCTCGCTCGATGCCGATGTGATCGCTCCGTGGACCTCCGATCGGGAGCGTGCCGGAATCGTCACATTCCGGATCCCCGGTGTGGACACGACGTCGGCCGTTGAGGGCCTCTCGGCATCCGGATTCGTGGTCGCCGAGCGAAACGGATGGATCCGAGTCTCGCCGCATGCGACGACGCCGAGGGGCGTCATCGATGCGTTCGGTGACGCGTTGCGGAATCAGGTGCGGAAGGCCTGACCGGCGACAACGAACCCGCCACCTGATCGCCACAGATCGTCGATCTCCCACTTCGTGGCGCGGAGGATCTCGACGGTCGGCTGGTTGAGCCTGCACCCTCCCGCCATCTTCCCCCAGAGCGGATTGATTCGGTCCTGCCACCGGGCGGTCCGGTCATCTCGGGACCGGACGTGTTCGAGGAATCGGAGAATTCCTCCGGGACGAACGACCCGGTGGACTTCGTCGAGCGCGCGAGTCGGATCGGGGATCGTGCAGAGAGCGAACGCGATGACGGCAGCGTCGAAGGTGCCGTCCATGAATGGAAGATCCTGTGCGTCCCCTTGATAGAGATACAACGGAACGGACGACTCCTTCACACGCCCGACGAGCCTGGCGAGCATGTGCCGGTCGGGTTCCACGGCATGGACTTCGTCGGCCGTTGCCGGATAGAGCGGCACATTCAGGCCGGTCCCTGCGGCGATCTCGAGGACCTTCCCGGTGACACCTTCCATCATTCGCCGACGTTGATCGCGAACCCCCGCCCGTTCGGTCGGGGCGAGCACCGTGTCGTAGATCCGGGCAAGGAACGGATGATTCACCGGGCGACCCTCCGATCCCGCCTGAATACCTGTTTGGAGAGGGCGCAGAATTCGTCCGGTCTTTCGACCGGTGCTGTGGCGACATTCACGTTGTCAGTATCGCGCGGCGGCCGGGAGGCATCGTTCGCCAGCCGCTGTATCCTTGCCTGGTCCAACTGACCACAAGGAGGGAACATGGGTTTCGGAGACATGGTCGACAAGGCGAAGGATCTCGCAGGGGAGCACGCCGATCAGGCCAAGCAAGGGGTCGATGCGGCGGCCGACGCTGCCGACTCGGCAACCGGCGGCAAAGCGACCGAACAGATCGACACGGCAGCCGACAAGGCTAAGGACTTCATCGACGACCAGAAGGACTGATCGCGAAGCCGGCAGCCCCGCTCACGACCCGTTGACCGCGTCCCGCCAGGCGAGCCACGGTCTCACCGGCTCGAGATCGAGATCCGGTCCGGTCACACCGATGGTGAACTCGGTCACGCCGAGGGCGCGAAAGTCGTCGGCCTCGTCGATCTGGGGTGGCTTCACCCCGATCGACCGATCGATGATCGACGCGTCACGTCCGACCTTCGTCCCCCACTCGTCGAGGATGGCGGTCTTGCGAGCGATGGTCTCGAGATCTCCGAAGGTGTGCCAGACGTCCGCATGCTCGGCGACGATCCGCAGCGTCACCTTCTCACCGCCACCGCCGATCAGGATCGGAATGTGGCGGGTCGGTGGCGGCTCGAGTCTCGCCAGACGACTCACAATCCGCGGCATGGCGGCATCGAGATCGGCGAGACGGCTTCGGGCGGTGCCGAACTCGTAGCCGTATTCGACGTAGTCCTTCTCGAACCACCCGGACCCGATCCCGAGGATCAGACGACCGTCGGAGATGTGGTCGACCGTGCGGGCCATGTCGGCGAGCAGTTCCGGATTCCGGTACGAGTTGCACGTAACGAGGGCGCCGAATTCGATTCGCTCCGTCTGCTCCGCCCAGGCTGCGAGCATTGTCCAGCATTCGAAGTGCTTTCCGGCGTTCGGATCCGGGTCACCGCCGTAGAGCGGGAAGAAGTGATCCCAGTTGTACACGACGTCGACACCCATATCTTCGGCCTGCATGACGGCCGTGCGGATGCCGGCATAGTCGATGTGTTGCGGATGGATCTGGACGGCGATTCGGATCGGTCCCATGCGCTACCTCCCTGGTGTGACCCGACCGATCGTATCGGAATCGCTGAGGTTCTGTGACCGCCGGTAGGCTTGAGCGACATGAAGATCAATACCCGACCGATACGCGAAGACGAGGCGCTCGCGTTCCGGGCCGCCATCGCGGCCGGCTTCGGCGAGGATTTCGACGGAACCACCATGCCAGAAGAGTGGTTCCTGGAGCTGTTCCCCCGGGATCGGACGGTGGCGGCGTTCGACGGAGATCACATGGTCGGGACGCTCGGCGCTTTTCCGTTTCGGGTGACCGTCCCGGGCGGCACGGGCGTCCCCATGGCCGGCACCACGATCGTGACCGTCGCCCCGACCCACACGCGCCGGGGTGTCCTCACGGCCATGATGACCGACCATCTGGTGGACACGATCGAGCGCGGCGAACCGCTTGCGGGCCTATGGGCATCCGAGAGCGTCATTTACGGCAGGTACGGATTCGGTGTTGCGACGGAGAACCACGAGATCGAGATCCACCGGGAGCGAGTCGGAATCGAAGGGGAACAGGGCACCGTTCGTCTGATCGACGCCGACGAGGCCGGCACCGTGCTCCCCGATCTCTACGACGCCGTGCGGGTGCGGACGCCGGGGATGTTGACGCGTGACGCCGCCTGGTGGAAGATCGATATGTTCTTCGATCCCGAGAAGCGTCGCAATGGGTATTCGGCTCAGCGCTACCTGCTCCACGAGACGAATGGGGTCCCCGACGGGTACAGCATCTACCGGCAGAAGAGTGACTGGTCGACGGGATTTCCGAACGGGACGGTGAGAGTGCGTGAGGTCGTCACGACGTCGCCGCCGGCACACACGGGCATCTGGCGGTTCCTGACGAGCATCGATCTCTTTCCCAACATCCGGTATTGGAACCTCCCGGTGGATGATCCGATTCGGTGGAAGGTGCCAGATCACCGCAGGATCGAGCGGAAGCGATGGGATGCTCTCTACATCAGGATCCTGGACGTCGTCGCCGCCCTGGAGGCCCGTACGTACGCGGTCGATGGTGTGTTGCGACTCTCGGTTGAAGATCGGTTCCTGCCCGAGGTGGGAGGGTCGTTCGAACTCACTGTGACCGAAGGTGCCGGATCCTGTCGGCGGATCGATGATGCTCCGGTCGACGTGACCATCGGTACGTCGGAGTTGGCGAGTCTCTTCCTGGGTGCGGGAAGCGTTCATTCGATGGCGGAGGCAGGCCTCGTTCGCGGCGATCCGGATTCGGTGACCCTGCTCGGTCGGATGTTCCGCGGGGATGTTGCCCCGTGGTGCGAGGAAGTGTTCTGACCGAGTCGGGAACGAACCTGCATGGGGGAGCGTTGTACCGGTGAGCGACGGTTCGTCGGGGTGGTTTCGGTCTTCCCCACTCCCACTCGTTCCCGCCCCGGCGGACCCGCTCGCGAAACCGCCTCGTTCCCCTGCCGACTGCCGTAGAATGACACTATCTCGATAGTGGAAATCCGGGGAGCGCAGCACCATGACCACCGTTGACATCGAACTGGGAGCCTACGAACTCGGCTGGTCCGACGAAGAGGACTACGTTTTCAAGCCGGAGAAGGGGCTGAGCGAGCAGATCATTCGCGACATGTCCCGGATGAAGCACGAGCCAGAGTGGATGCTCGACTTCCGGCTCAAGGCCTACCGGCGGTTCCAGAGGAAGCCGATGCCCGATTGGGTCGGCGACGGGGCGCTCGACGAGATCGACTTCGATGACATCTACTACTACATCAAGCCGACCGATGAGCAGACCGACGACTGGGATCTCGTTCCGGACTCGATCAAGGAAACGTACGAGAAACTCGGCATCCCCGAAGCGGAGCGCAAGTACCTGGCCGGTGTGACCGCTCAGTATGAGAGCGAAGTGGTGTACCACCGCAACCGCGAGGATCTCGAAGAACTCGGGGTGTTGTTCACCGACATGGACACCGCCGTGCGCGAGTATCCCGAAATCGTCCGCGAGTACTTCGGGACCATCATTCCGCCGAGCGACAACAAGTTCGCGGCACTCAATTCAGCGGTGTGGTCCGGGGGATCATTCATCTACGTACCACCGGGAGTGCATCTCGAGGAGCCGCTCCAGGCGTACTTCCGAATCAACGCCGAGAATATGGGGCAATTCGAGCGGACGTTGATCATCGTCGACGAGGGTGCCTTCGTGCACTACGTCGAGGGGTGCTCCGCTCCGGTCTACTCGTCGGACTCGCTCCATTCGGCGGTCGTGGAGATCATCGTCAAAGAGGGCGGCCGCGCCCGCTACTCGACGATCCAGAACTGGTCGAACAACGTGTACAACCTGGTGACCAAGCGTGCCGCTGCATACCGGAACGCGACCATGGAGTGGATCGACGGCAACCTCGGCAGCAAGTTCACGGCGAAGTACCCGGCGGTGTGGCTCATGGAAGAAGGAGCCCACGGCGAAGTGCTCTCCATCGCCTTCGCAGGCAAGGACCAGCACCTCGACGCCGGGGCGAAGATGGTTCACGTCGCACCCAATACAACGTCGTTGATCACGTCCAAGTCCATTTCCGCCCACGGCGGTCGTGCCGGATACCGGGGTCTCGTACAGGTTGACGAGGGGGCAGAAGACGCACGATCGTTCGTCCGTTGTGACGCCCTCATCCTCGACGAGGACTCCCGGTCGGATACCTATCCGTATATGGACATCGAAGAGTCCAACGTGGATATCGGCCACGAGGCAACGGTGTCGAAGGTGGGTGACGACCAGTTGTTCTATCTGATGACGAGAGGGCTCTCCGAGGAGCAGGCGACCGCGATGATCGTTGCGGGATTCATCGAGCCGATCGTCAAGGAGCTTCCGATGGAGTACGCCGTCGAACTGAACCGTCTCATCGAGCTCCAGATGGAGGGCTCGGTCGGCTGACACTGCCGACGGCGGGGCCCTACCGGCCGTTGTCCGGGTACGCTCTCGCTTCATGCGCATCGTTGTTGCAGACTGCACCGTGAACTACGCGGGTCGCCTCTCGGCGCATCTGCCGCGTGCGACCCGTCTCATCCTCATCAAGGCTGACGGGTCGTTGTTGATCCATGCCGAGGCCGGTGCGTACAAGCCGCTCAACTGGATGAACGCACCGAATCACCTCGTCGAGGAGGGGGATCGCTGGTTCATCACGAACGGCAAGGGCGAAGAGTTGGCGATCGATCTGCACGAGATCCACATGGACACCGCTGTGGAGTTGGGGGAGGACCCGGGGTTGCAGAAGGACGGCGTGGAGCTCGAACTGCAACGCCTGCTCTCCGAACAGCCTGAGGTCATCGAGGATGGTCTGACGTTGATTCGCAGGGAGTACCCAACGCCGATCGGTCCCGTTGATCTGCTCTGCCGGGATGCATCGGGCACCACGGTGGCGATCGAGGTGAAGCGCCGCGGTGAGATCGACGGCGTGGAGCAACTCACCCGCTATCTCGAGTTCCTGAACCGCGACGATCGGCTGGCTCCGGTGCGCGGCATCTTCGCTGCCCAGATCGTGAAGCCCCAGGCCAGAGTTCTCGCCGCCGACCGCGGCATCGACTGGGCCGAAGTCGACTACGAACTCCTCAGAGGAGCCGACACGGACATCCTCCGCCTGTTCTGATTCCGCGGTCGATTTGACTCGATTCGGCTACAGGAGGGAGCGGAGGTCGAACAGAGCGCTCGGGTGTCTCAGTTTGCCGAGGGCGCGGGTTTCGATCTGACGGACCCGTTCACGGGTGATGCCGAGCTCGGCGCCCACGTCTGAGAGGGTTCTCGGCGGGTTGCCGCCGATCCCATAGCGCATGGTGAGCACGGCGCATTCGCGTTCGTCGAGCACGCCGAGGGCCTTGGAGACCTCTTCGCATCGGGCGACCTCGGCGACGACGGCGAACGGGTCGGGCGTCCGGTCGTCCTCGATGAAGTCCCCGAGTTGAGCGTCGCCTTCTTCGCCGACGGGGCGATCCAGAGAGATCGTGTCACCCGGTGTCGTTCTTGCAACGAGGACCCGCTCTTCATCGAGGCCGCTGATTTCGGCGATCTCGGCGACGGTCGGAGGCCGCCGGAGCTGCTCCTGGAGCGTCAACTCCGTTTCCTGGACGGTCCGTACGACGTCGACCATGTGGACGGGGAGGCGGATCGTTCGACCCTGGTTGCCGAGACCGCGCGTGATGGACTGCCGGATCCACCAGGTCGCATACGTCGAGAACTTGAAACCCTTCCGCCAGTCGAACTTCTCGACGGCCCGTATCAGGCCGAGATTGCCCTCCTGGATGAGATCGAGGAGGTCGAGGCCCCGACCGGTGTAGCGCTTGGCGATCGAGATGACGAGCCTGAGGTTCGAGCGGATGAAGATGTCCTTGGCCTCATCGGCTGCTCCGATCGCCCGATAGAGCGAAGCCCGTTCTGCGGGCTCGATCGGATCTCCCGACTCGAGACGCTGCTGCGCTCGTCTCCCTGATTCCATGGCCCTGGCGAGGCGCACCTCGTCCTCGGCTTCGAGCAGGTGATGGCCCGAAACTTCTCCGAGATACCGCCCTACGGCATCGGCTGCTGCGGTTTCGCCTCTGCGTTCTGCCACATCCCCCCGCTTCCGGACTCCCCGCGTGGGAGCGACTTCAAGATATCACGGGTGCGCGCCATGGGCAACGGGTCATTACGCTTTCTGGTTCACGAATGATCATGAATCGTTTCACGCGCATCGCGACGCTTCTCGTGGCGGCCCTGGCCGTCGGTGCAGCCGGCTGTACGAGTCCGGCTCCGCTCGACGCGTCCGAACTTCGTCCGCCGGAGGTGGGGCCGCCGACGATCGAGGTCGTGGTTCTCGCGGGAGATGATCTGAGTCCGCTCGATGCGGTCATCACCGTGGAAGGCGCCGGCGTTGCCGACAATGAGAAGGGCGTGCCGAGTTTCGTGTGGCCGGGACACGAGACGACGGTCGCCGTCTCGGTGCCCGGTTTCGAAGATCAATCGGAGGCCGTCTCAGAGCCACCGCGTGACGACCGGATCGAGTTCCGGGTCGAACCGGTGCTGCTGTCCGGGCGCGTCGCGACGAATCGGGGCGTTGCGCTCCCCGGAGTCGAGGTGACCCTGGGACAGACGCGGGACATCACGAATGAAGATGGGTTGTTCGAGATCATCCGAGCCATTCCCGGCGACATTCAACTCACGCGGCCGGCATGGGAGGACGGCACCGTCCCCTGGGACGGGTCGACGAACGCCGTAGACATGACGATGGAGCCCATCACCGCGCATGGTGTCGGTGTCGGCGGCACGGCGGCCGGTGATTCTGACAAGTGGCAGGCCCTGCTGGAGATGGCAGACACGACGGGAATCAACGCCTTCGTCGTCGACGTCAAGGATGAGTTCGGAACCGTGTTCCACGACACCAAGGTCGAAGCCGCGCATGAAGCGTCGGCCGTCACGCTCCAATACGACCTCAAGGAGATCGTAAGCGACATGGATGATCACGATCTCTACAAGATCGCCCGAATCGTTGCATTCCAGGACACGCCGATGGCGACGATCCAACCCGATCACGCCGTGCTGAACCAAGACACCGGTGCGCTCTGGCGGACGAGAAACGGGGACGCCTGGATGGATCCGACCGACCCCGTGTCATATGAATACCCGGTGGCGCTCGCCGACGAGGCCTGCCGAGCAGGGTTCGACGAGATCCAATTCGACTTCGCGTCGTTCCCGTTCGGCGGCGACCTGTCGACCGCTACCTTCGACGCCGAGTACACCGAGGAAGTGCGTGTCGGCTCGATCCTCGCATTCCTGAACCGCGCGTATACGGTGCTCAATCCAAGGCCGCTCGGTTGTGCGGTCGGAGCGAACGTGCTCGGTATCACGCTCGAGTCGGGATCGGATGAGGGAGTGGGTCAGCTCCCCGGATTGATGTCGCGCACGATCGACGTCTTGAGTCCGATGCTGTACTCGACGAACTACGGATCGGGGTGGAAGGGGTACGACAACCCGAACGAACACGCCAGCGACATCATCGACGCGGCGCTGGTCGGCGGCCTCTCCCGCCTCGAGGGCTTCGCCTACTACCGGCCGTGGCTCCAGACCTGGACGATCCCCGCATTCGAGATTCGCGGGATCCAGGGTCGGGTCGACGAGCGCGTGAACGGATGGATGCTCTGGTCAAACAGTTCGACGTATCCGGCCAGCATCCTCCCGCCGAAGTGAGCGTGGCAGACGACCTGGTGGCGCTGCAGCGAGACATCGTCGCGTGCCGTCGTTGCCCCCGCCTCGTAGCGTGGAGAGAGTCCGTGTCGATCGAGAAACGGGCGGCGTTCTCCGATGAGAACTATTGGGGGAAACCCGTTCCCGGGTTCGGCGATACGGACGCGACCGTGGCTGTCGTGGGCCTTGCACCGGGTGCACACGGGGCAAATCGCACCGGCCGCATGTTCACGGGTGATCGAAGCGGCGACTGGCTCTTTCGGGCGATGTGGAAGGCCGGGTTCGCGAATCAGCCGGACTCGGCGGCAGTCGACGACGGATTGAGGCTCACCGGTGCGTGGGTGACGGCCCCGGTCCGATGCGCCCCACCGGACAACAAGCCAACGGTTGTCGAGCGGGATGCCTGCGCCCCGTGGTTCGATCGGGAAATCGATCTCCTTGCCCCCGACGTGTTCGTAACGCTCGGCGACTTCGCTTACCGGGCAGTCCTGCGATATCTCCGCGATCGCAGGTTCGTGCTGCCGAGGCCCAGACCACGGTTTGCCCACGGACTCGAGGTGTCGATAGACGATGGCCCGATCGTGCTTGCGAGCTACCACCCGAGTCAGCAGAACACGTTCACCGGACGTTTGACGGAGCCGATGCTCGACGGCATCTTCGCTCGGGCATCCGAATTGGGCGGTTCGATCCGCAGTTGACTCGGGTCGGACCGGGCTGCCTACTCCATCATCCGACTGACCTCGGAAGCCCGGGTCCTGCGGTCCAGGGCATCCTTGAGGTAGGGGTATGGATCGATCTTGCGGCCGTCTACGTGGAGTTCGAAATGCGTGTGCGATCCCGTGCCTTCAGCGTTGCCCGAGTCACCGACGAAACCGATGACCTGTCCGGCCTCCACGAAACTCCCTACTTCGAGGCCTTCGGCGAACGCCGTTTCCGGTCCGCCTTCGCCGTCGTCCGTTCCGGTGGTGTCGTTGTTGAGGTGCAGATAGTGGCTTGTCCAGCCGTCGGCATGGCGGATCTTGATGTTCCATCCCGACAGCCGGTTCCGGTCGAGGCGTTCGACGATGCCGTCGTCGACTGCTACGACCCACGTCCCTTTGGGGCTCATGATGTCGGTTCCCTCGTGACGGCGGCCGCCGGATCGGGGCGCGCCCCAGGAGTCGGAGAAGCCGACCATGGTCGTGTCGACCGGGAACGCCTTGATGACGAAGTCGACTCCGACGGTTGGAAGAGCAGCCCCGGCACGCGGCGCCGACAGGACGATTCCGGTGGTGAGCACGACGGCCGCAATCGCAGCGAGCGCGATACGACGCAATGCAGTGATCATGGTGATTCGCTCCTTCTGCCCGCTGCTGCGATTCCCGGCCGCCGTCGCGCGGGTCTCTGGTAGCTGAGCGTCAAACCGTAGGTCGATATTTCAGATAACTCGGTCATGTAGAGGGTCATCGATCGGTATCCTCGACCGAGCGCTCGAGCAGAGGGAAACCCAGTGTCTCACTTCGATCAAATGGCTTCGTCGACCGCGGGAGCAGAGGATCCGACCTGGCGGTCGGCCGCCCGTTCCGGCGCGTTCGACGCTTTCACCAATGGTTCCATGCCCACCCAGGATGAAGAGATATGGAGGTACATCGATCTCGATTTCTCCATGGATGACTACCGGCCGGCCGAACCCGGGTTGATCGATCTCGGGGGCGATCCATTGAAGGACGTCCTCTCCGATCCGGTCACGGTGCTTCTTTCGAACGGTGAGTATGAAGGCGAAGATCGGACCGTCGACGGTCTCAGCGTGATGTCCCTTCGCCGGGCACTCGTTGAGTCGCCGTCCGTTGCCGAGTCTGTTCTGAGCAGGGCCGGCGTTTCGGCGGAGGAGGATCTGTTCAAGGCAGCGGCGGCTGCGTTTGGAGGCGGTGGGGTCCTCGTTCATGCGGGTCGCAATATCGTCGCCCCGTCGGTCGTGTCGATCGACGCACGGTCCGGTGGGGGAGGCGCCGCGAGTTTCCCGAGCATCGTTCTCGTCGCAGAAGAGCACGCCGAACTCTCGGTTGTGGTGCATCTGCGTTCGACCCCGGGTGATGACACACTCGTCATTCCTCAGTTCTCGATTCTCGTCGGAGACGGAGCCAGGATCTCTCTGAGCGTCGTCCAGAACTTCGACTACCGCGCCCGGTCGATCGGGTCGCTCCGTGCCGTGGTCGGTGCGGATGCAACATTCCGATTCGGAGAGATCGGCCTCGGCGGCCGCCTTGCCAGGCTCCACCTCGATGTCGATCTCGAAGGACGCGGTTCGTCTGCGAACATCGTCGGTGCCTACTTCGGCGAGCAACAACAGATCCTCGACTACCGCTACTTCATGCGACACATCGGGACGAATACACGATCCGACATGTTCCTGAAGGGTGCCGTCGAAGATGAGGCGCGGTCCGTTTTCACGGGGATGATCCGGATCGAAGAGACGGGTCAGAAGACCGAGGCGTTCCAGACGAACCGAAACCTGATTCTCTCCGAAGGTGCGTCCGCCCAGTCGGTCCCCAACCTCGAGATTCTTGCCAACGACGTCCGTTGCGGCCACGGATCGACCGTGGGTCCGCTCGATGCCGATCAGCGGTACTACCTGATGAGCAGGGGGCTCGATCCGGAGACGGCGGATCGCTTGCAGATGCGCGGATTCTTCGAAGAAGCCCTCCAGATGCTGCCCCATCCGGAGCTGGCGGAGCCCACCAGGGCATGGATCAATCGCAAGTACGAGACGGCGCAAGCCGAGGGGAGAGTCTGATGGAAATCGAGCTCGCCCCACTCGTCGATCTGCCGGAAGGCCGTGGTGTGCGTGCCGACGTCGGCAGCGAGCGCATCGCCGTATTCCGGATCGGTGAGACCGTGCATGCCATCGGGGATCGATGCAGCCATGCCGAAGCGTCGCTGTCCGAGGGCGACGTGTTCGACGGTGAAGTTGAATGCCCCCGGCATGGATCGCCGTTCGATCTGACAACGGGAGAGCCCAGGGCCCTTCCGGCGACGACCCCGGTTCCGGTGTATCCGACGGTCGTACGCGATGGCGTTGTGTACGTGATTATTGGAGAGGGATCCTGATGCCGAATGCACTCGAAATATCGAACCTGACGGCGAGCATTGGAGACCTTCAGATCCTGAAGGGCATCGACCTGGCCGTCCCCTTCGGCGAGGTCCATGCCCTGATGGGCCCGAACGGTTCGGGAAAGTCGACGCTCACCAACGCTCTCATGGGCCACGATGCATACGACACGTCCGGATCGGCCCTGGTCGGTGGTGTCGAGGTGATGGGCCTGCCGGTCCACGAACGGGCGCGAGTGGGGCTCTTTGAGGCCTTCCAATACCCGACGGAAGTGGCGGGCGTGTCCCTTCGAGATCTCATCACCGAGATGATCGAGGTCGCCCCCGATCCTGCGGCAGCGAGCGAGCGGACCACGCAAGCATCGGGTCTGCTCGAGATGGAACGTTTCATGGATCGGGCCGTCAACGTCGGCCTCTCCGGTGGCGAGAAGAAGCGCTCGGAGATGTTCCAGCTCGCCGTTGCGGCGCCGAAAGCGGCGATCCTCGACGAGATCGACTCGGGGCTCGACATCGATGCGGTCCGGGAGGTCGCCGAGTTGGTGGAGGCGCTTCGGGATCCGACGTTCGGAGTTCTCGTGATTACCCACTACAGCCGGATCCTGCGGTACATGAACGTCGATCGTATCCACGTCATGGTGGACGGTCGCATCATCGAATCCGGAGGACCGGAGATCGCCGAACGCCTCGAGTCCGAAGGGTACGCGAGCGTTCGCTGACCGGACTTGCAGAACCACCAGACCCGCCCAGACGCCGCCCGACGCCGCGAGGCCGTAGAATCGGCATCGTGAACTGGTTCTCCGACCGCGACGACGCACGGAAATACATGACCGAGATTCTCCGGATCTGGGTCGTGTGGGTCGTCGGGCTCGCCGCGCTCTTCTTCGTCTCCGGGTGGAACGTCCTGATCGCAGGGATCGTCGTCATCGCCGTGCTCGTCTGGCTCGTGCAGCCGATCCAACGCCGGGCGGCCGGTATCGATGATCCGGGGGAGATCGTCGAAGGGACGGGCGGGCGGTTCGGCGGCGCACGGACGAGGGGAGAAGTTGCCTTGCGCGTCCTGCTGTACGGGGAAGCCCCGATCGAAGAAGCGATCGAGTCCTTCGGTGCCTGGTCTGGATGGATCTGGGTCCGAAGAGTCGTCGTGGCGATCACGGTCGTCGCCTTTGCCTTCGTGTTCCTGGACATCTTCCGCGGTCCGCAGGGGTGAACGTCACGGATTCGAAGGAAGCCGTTGCACGGTTGGCGGACATGATCGGCACAGCGCACTCCATGCTGGTCTTCACCGGCGCGGGGATTTCCACGGAGAGCGGCATCCCCGACTACCGGGGTCCCGACGGCGTGTGGAACACCCGAAGGCCCGTCTTCTACCAGGACTTCATGGAGCGTCCCGAGGCGAGGGTCGAATACTGGCGGCAGAAGGCCGAAGATCGAGACGCCTTCGGCTCGGCACGGCCGAACCGGGTGCACGAAGCGATCGTCACGCTCGAGAATGCGGGGATCGTCGGCATGGTCGTGACACAGAACGTCGATGGTCTCCACCGTATAGCGGGCACACCCGACGAACGTCTCGTCGAGATCCACGGGACCAACGGATTGGTCGAATGCCAGTCATGCGGCGTCCGCTCCGACCCGGAACCGCACTTCCGGCTATTCGTCGAGACCGGTGTTCCGCCGACGTGCACCTGCGGCGGCTATCTCAAGCCGGCCACGATCTCGTTCGGCCAGCAACTCCGAACAGCGGACATCATCCGATCGTTCGAGGCGG